>CAZECO010000178.1:0-6354 GCA_964510455.1 uncultured Actinomycetes bacterium | reverse complement strand
CGCCGCGTAGCGGGCGTGCGTCTCTATCGCGCAGAAGGACGCGGCAGCACACCGGACCAGTGGTCCGTGGGACGATACCGACCACCTTTCCCAGGTGGCGAGATTGCGGAACGCCGCATCGTCATACCGCAACGGCTCCGGGTTCAACGGTGCTCGCCCAGGGGGGGAGCGCCTTTGCCGGCGGCAGGATGTCCGCCAAGTGGACGGCCAGGTCGTCGTAGGCTTCGTCTGGCTCGACTCCGAGCGCGTCGAAGGTCTTGCTGAAGCAGCTGCGCATCGTGGCTGTGAGGGTGACGTCGAGGATGGCTGCGTCGGTGAGGCCGAGTGCGCGCAGGTCGTCGATGTCGCCGAGCTGGACCTGGTTCGCGTCGAGCGCCACCTGGTGCGCGAAGTCCATGAGAGCCACTTCGATTCCCGGCAGGCCGGCCCGCCGGTGATCGGTGATAATCTCGCGCAGCTGCGGAAGCTCGACGCCGGTGCGAAGCAGAACCGATCCGTGCGCCAAGAGGCAGTACCTGCAGCGCAGGGCGTCCGCAGCGGCCAAGGTGACCAGCTCGTAGGTCCGCAGCCGCAGGTTCTTCTTGATGCTGGCCTGGAATGCCCGCCATGTGGCGAGCACCTCCGGGCGCAGGCTGATGATCCTTCCGTGGTTCGGCACAAATCCGAACGTCTCGAGGTCGCTGTCATAAATCTTGCGCAGCAGACCGTCGGCATCTTCCGCGGCCACCATTTCGATGAACGCCATGATCGAACCTCCTCAACTGACTTGCAGCACCGGGTACATCTCTGCGGCGGATCCGTACGCGCGGGTTCGTCGCCTGGACCAGGAAGAACGTCCTAGCCTGCTCCTGGTCCACGGGCGGGACCTGCGGCACGTCGGGCCGGGCGAATGGATCCGCCAGTCGCACGGACGCAGAGCACCTCGCCACCTTCTGAATCCTTGGAGAGCCTTCTGCTCTCGATTCGAGCGAACCACCGGGCTGAGGTGCGCCGCATCGGGCAGATGCCGGATCTTTCACTTGAAGGGTGCTGCCGAGCGCACCGCCGCCCTCGTAACCTTGCTCTGATGAGGCAACCGACGACTTCCGGCGTGCGGTTGTCGGAACTCGTCGCCTCCCTGTCCCTCGCGACGGATCTGGGGCTGGGCCAGCCCATGGAGCACGTGTTGCGACAGACGGTCATCGGAAGCCGGTTGGCGGCCGCCGCTGGCCTGAGCGAGGAGGATCGAGCGTCCGTCTTCTATGTCTCGTTGCTGGCATGGCTCGGATGCGTCGCCGACTCGCATGAGATGGCGAAGTGGTTCGGCGACGATCTGCGGCTGCGCTCGGACAGCTACTACCTCGACAAGGCGGGGCTGCCAATGATGCGCTTCCTCCTTGGACACGTCGCCGCCGGTGAGCCGCCGATCCGACGCGTTGCCACCTCGGGCAGGTTCCTCGTCGGCGGGATCCGGGTGGCCATGCAGTCATACCTGACGAGCTGCCAAACCACCAGTGAGGTCGCCGCGCGGCTCGGCCTGGCCAGCCAAGTCAGCGAAGCGCTGACGCAGGCATTCGAGCGCTGGGACGGCAAAGGGATCCCACAAGGCCTGGCTGGCGCCCAGATCGGCCAGGTGATGCGCGTGGTGCATGTTGCCGACGACGCCGAAGTCTTCTCCCGCGTGGGTGGTACGTCGTCCGCGCTGCAGATGCTGCAGTCCCGCAGCGGCACAGAGTTCGACCCGGCGCTCGTCGAGCTCTGCCAGGAGCAAGCCGAAACGATCTTCGCCGATCTCGAGGCGATCGACGCCTGGAGCGTGGTGATCGACGGGTCGTCGGCGCTGGACCGCCCGCTCGAGGAGTCCGAGCTCACCGCCGTGCTCACCACCTTCGCCGACTACGCCGACGTCAAGTCACCCTGGTTCACCGGGCACTCGCGAGCAGTGGCGGCCCTCGCCGCCGCGGCCGCGCCGGGCCTAGGGCTCTCAGCGGCGGACACCACCCTGGTCGAGCGGGCGGCCCTGGTGCACCGACTCGGCGCCATCGGCATCTCGGCCGGGCTCTGGGACAAGCCGGGCCCTCTCTCGGCCATCGAATGGGAGCGGGTGCGAACCGTGCCGTACCTCACCGAGCGGGTGCTGTCCCGCCAGCCTAGGCTGGCTGAGCTCGGCGCCGTCGCAGGCCTCTACCAAGAGCGAATGGACGGCTCGGGCTATCCGCGCGGACTGTCCGGCGGGGCGATTCCGGCCACGGGTCGCCTGCTGGCAGCGGCCGATGTGTACCAGGCGATAGGCGAGGCGCGACCGCATCGGCCCGGCCTGTCGGCCCAGGAACGGGGGAACGCGCTGCTGCACGAAGCGGCGGCGGGACGGCTTGACGCCAAGGCGGTGCGCGCGGTCCTGACCGCCGCAGGGCACCGAGTGCCCAAGCGGCCTAACCTGGTCGCCGGACTGACCGAGCGGGAGGTCGAGGTGCTGCAACGGCTGGTCCGCGGCTGGACGAACAAGCAGATCGCGGCCGGACTGTCCATCTCACCGCGGACCGTCAACACCCACATCGAGCACATCTACACCAAGATCGGAGTCAGCACCCGAGGTGCCGCCGCGATGTACGCGATGCACCACGGCCTCGTGGACGCCGACGCTCGGTTGTAGCGCGGCCGCGGTACTTCGGGTCGCCCCACGACCCCGGCGGATTGGCCTCGCCAGTCTGGGTCTTGATGCGGCCCAACGAGGGCCTGCGGACCAAATGGATCGCCGGTCGCTCTCAAATGAGCGCCGTCATAGGCCGCGAGGGGCGGTTGCGCACCTGCGTCACCACGCCGCCTGTGGACGCGCCTCCACGAGGGCTGGTCGGGCTCGCAAGCGCCGGCGTCGTCGCCCGGTAGGACGTGGGCGTCCCATCCGAGCCTGGGCCTGCGCCATGAAGGTTGCAGAGCCGAGCCCGACCCCGGACCGCGAGCTTCCTCGCCGGGCCGTCAGCGAAGCCGTCGGAGCTGCCTGGCCCGAACGAAGGCGAGCACACCGACCACGACGGTGGCGCACAGAAGGGGCACCACCCAGACGACCCCCCAGGAGATGAACCCGTCCGACGCGACGTTGCCGATGAGGTCACCGTCGAACAACCCGAACAGCAGGCTCATGAGGCAGATCGCGCTGAGCAGGACGGCCGCGACGAAGCCGACTCGTGGCCGCACGTCGCGTGCGGCCAACCAGGCCAGGACTAGTTGCACCGCCCCCATCGGCAGCGGCACCGTCGAATGGGTGTCGAAGCCCCACGCGGTGCCCCACGTCTCAGCGCCTGAGGCAACGCCAATAAAGCCGCCGATCACGTCGCAGATGAACAGCACCACCATGGCGACAACGAGACGCCGCCCGGTGGAGGTCATGGGCCGAAGGCTAGACGCTTGGCGCGAGCGGAGTGCCTCATCCTCAGACGCGACCATCCACCATGCCGCGATTGGTGCCCCCACACCGCCGCCAGTCGACCGCTCGGCTGAAATGCGACATGGCGGTGATCGCCAGAACGGTGTGGAGTGCGGGGTTGGCCGCGGCTTTGGTCTGAAGCCCAGAACGCGTGCTCGTCCGGCGATCCACTCGCCCACGCGTCTCGTGGTTCTGCAGTTCCTTGTGCGGGTCCGCTGCGCCCGGCGTGGTCGTCCAGGCCGGCGATCCTCGTCGATCTCCCCCGGCTGCTCTTACGTGGGGAGGGGGTGGGCCGGCTCCCAGTCCTTGATCATTTGTCCCGGCCTCCGATCTGGTGCTTTGATGCCGCTAACAGCGTGGGGCGGCTCAGGTGTTGTCGTAGGCGAGTGACGTGGAGAGGTCGCGGTGCGCGTTCGCCTGGGTGAGCAGTTCGGCCGCCTTCTGTTCGAAGGCGGCGACCGCGTCGGCGCCGGCGGCGAAGCGGACCGGGGGCTCGTCAAGGCCTGTGAGCTTGACCAGGGCGGCGGCGAGCTTGGCCGGGTCGCCTGTCTGCTGGCCGTCCATGCCCTGCCACGCCTCGATCGTCTGCGCGGTCCTCTGGGCGTAATCGTCGATGGAGGGCGCGGCGTACTGGGTGGACTGCGGCGCGAGGAGCTCGGTGCGGAAGAAGCCGGGCTCCACGAGCATGGTGTGGATGCCGAACGGCGCGATCTCTGGGGCCAGAGCCTCCATGAAGCCCTCGACGCCGAACTTGGATGCGGCGTACGCGGTCAGGAAGTCACCGGCCACGGTGATGCCGGCAGTCGACGAGATCGTCATGACCAGGCCCGAGCGCTGCGCGCGAAGCTGCGGAAGGGCCGCCCGCGTGACGTTGACCGGTCCGAACAGGGTCGTCTCGATCTGTCCGCGGAACGCCTCGGGAGCCATCTCCTCGAAGAAACCGGCCTGGAAGTTCCCGGCGTTGTTGACCAGCACGTCGAGGCGGCCGAACCGCTCGACGGTCGCGGTGATCGCGGCATCGGCCGCCGCCGGGTCGGTGACGTCGAGATCCAATGCGAGCAGGTCGTCGTGCCCGCCCAACGCAGCACCGATGGCGGCTGCGCTGCGGGCGGTGGCCGCGACGCAATGGCCGGCGGCCAGGGCGGCCTTGGCGATGTCGACGCCCAAGCCACGCCCGGCGCCGGTGATGAACCAAACCTTCTTCTCATTCATGGGTGTTCTTCCTCAGATGTCTCCGAGCCACCGCCGACCGGCGGTCGCACCATCAACCGTGCCTCGCCCGCAGCGAGGCTGGGAGACCCTGCGTAGGGGGTACTGGCAGAGACCCCTCACCGGACCCCGCGGTCTCTAAAGTCGAAGGCATGGCACAGGACGCGGCCCCCTCTGACATCCGAGGAGACGTCCGTGCCCAGATCCGGGAGTTCCTCACCACCCGCCGCGCCAGAATAAGTCCGGAGCAGGCTGGGCTGCCCGTGTACGGCGGGGATCGCCGTCGGGTGCCGGGACTGCGCCGCTCCGAGGTCGCGGCCCTGGCGGGGATCTCGCCCGAGTACATGACGAAGCTGGAACGCGGAAACGCCACCGGCATCTCCGAAGGCGTGATCAACGGGCTTGCGCACGCCCTCCAACTCGACGACGCCGAACGCGCGCATCTGCTGGATCTGCTCCGCGCCGCCGGCACCACTGCGCCGCCGCGCCGCCGGCCGGTCCGGCAAGGAGTCCGGCCCACCGTGCAACGCATCCTCGACTCGATGACGCTCACGCCAGCATTCGTACTCAACGGCCGGCTCGACATCCTCGCCGCCAACGACCTCGGTCGGGCGCTCTACCAGCCCGCGTACGCGGACCCGGCACGACCCGCCAACAACGCCCGGTTCGTCTTCCTCGACCCGAAGGCGACCGAGTTCTTCCGCGACTGGGACAAGGTCGCCAACGACACGGTCGCGATGCTACGAGCCGAAGCCGGCAAGGACCCCTACGACCGGGACCTCTCGGACCTGATCGGGCAGCTCTCCACACGCAGCGACGACTTCCGCCGCCGATGGGCAGCCCACAACGTCCGCATCCACACCAGCGGCACCAGACTCCTGCACCACCCGGTCGTCGGCGACCTCGACCTGCCATTCGAGTCCTTCCCGCTGCCGGCCGACCCCGGCCAGAGCCTGCTGACCTACCCCCCCGAACCGGACTCGCCGACACTGGACGCATTACGGCTCCTCGCCAACTGGTCGTCCACCCAGAGCGACGTCGACCGGCCAACTTCGAGGGATCGCACGGAACGGACAGGTTCCGCGTCGGATGCTGATTGAGCAGGGACCACCCGCAACTGCCCCACCGCGTGATCACAGGCCGAGGTCGCGACCGGTTCGCCTCCAACGCCCAGGACTCCCGAGCGCGCGCCGGGCCGCAAAGTAGGCCGAGGCGCGGCCTCTCAACTGAGTGGCACGGCGGATTCCATGACCAAGCCTGGAATGGCAGGTCGTGCACCTGATCCACGCCGCTGACGGCAACATCCCATCCGACATGGCCCTCAGCAGCCGGCGACGGCTTGGAGGATGAGCGACGGCTGTTCTACGTCGCCATGACCCGCGCCAGGCACGAGGGACACGTCTACGTCCCGCTGCGCTACCACCACCGCCCCAACGGCGACCAGCACTTCTGGGCGCAGCCATCGCGGTTCCTGACCGGACCGGTGCGCCACCATGAACAAGGTCACCCTGCTGCCACCCGAGCTGTCGAACCCGCCGAACTCGCCAGAGTGGACACCACCAGCGCCGTCCATGCCGCTTTGGACAGCCTGTTCGGATGATGCTCTCGTGAGGGTGCCGCCGCCACCCTGGGTCTCCGCCACAGGGTGTGACCGAATGGTCCTGGCTGCCGACGCCACACCGCGATCCGCGGTCCCTCAGTAGATTCCGTAGGGGCGCAGCTGCTCCCGCAGGCGCTGGATG
>CAZECO010000177.1:0-6357 GCA_964510455.1 uncultured Actinomycetes bacterium | reverse complement strand
CAGGTTCGAGCTGATGCCACCAATGCGTGCAGCCACCGACGCAATCTTGTTGCCTGCGCCGAGCATCGGCATTTCCCAGCACCGTCACGAACAGCGGAAACGCGCGGTGCAACTCCGGCTCGGGCAGATTGGCCACCTTCGCGAGCTGGACCGCCAGATGGGGCTTCGCGAGCAGCACTGCGGGAGTCGCAGTCGGCTTGACTCCCGACGCACCGAGGCTCGCCGAAACGTCTTCAGGCTGCGCCCTCGCTTGAGTGATGTACGTGGCAAGTTCTCGAAGGACACTTCGCTTGTCAGGCTCGTCGAACCCGTTGAACCAGGCGGCGCCATCGCTGAGGGGCTTGAGGCCCTGAGCCAGCTGATTCAGGAACACCTCGCGCTCGCTCATCACGGCGACTCCACAATGCTTCGTACGGCGACGGTCACGGCCGACGAACGCACGCTGGGCGGCCCGTCGAGGTAGTCCCAGGGAAGCGCTCCCAGTCGTCGTGAACGATGGGGTACATCCATCCACCCAGTCGTTGCCCAGCCACGGAGCCAACCTATTGGCTTCACCCTCGGGCTTGAGCCGGCGAATAGGCGCGCATCTCATGCGGATCGCCGTGCGGCCACGTTTCGCCGTGCCGGACAAGGACAGGTGTGGTCAAACGACACCGGTGACTTAGGCGTCCGGTCCACCGAATCTCGGCAAGATGTCGGTTACGTCGCCCTCAGCCGGGAGGCTCAGGAGCCTGACCACACCTACCGCCAGGAGCCGGAACACCTCCCAAGAACTGTCAGCATCGTGGGCGGCGGCGTTTTCAAATCTGAGTACCCCGGGACCGACCCGGTCCGGCTCTTGAAGCGCGCCCGCAAGGACGCCGCCGACGTACTCCAATGGAAGGCCGACACGGGCGTTGCTGAACCTGCCTAGGCCCTGACTGCCGGGTTCGATAGTGGCCGCGACAACGACCTCGAGGTAGGGGTACTCGTGCGGCTCGAAGGTCGCGCCCAGTAGCCCATACTCTCCACGGCCACCGAAACCGGCCCGATACCCCCATGCGGCGGTACGCCTCGTCGCTGACACTGGTGCGATGCCGCGCCAACGCCAGTAGCCAGTCACATAGCCAACCGGCGACAGCGCCGACCAGGATGGTGTCTCGTCCACCCATGCGGTGGCGTCGCCGGCGAAGCGGGTGAACTTGTGTTGCATCGGCCCATCGTGTCAGCGCCCGCGGCATGACGTATCGCCTTCGGGCGTGGGTGGACCTCCCACGAGGCGGCACTCGGCGGTCAGACGCGCCCGCCTCGAGGTGGAACGGGGCGGGTTAGGCGTTGTGGTACCCGGACCGCACCCTCACCTCCAACCGGGTGGTTCCGGTGGCATTACCCCAGTGTCTACAGCCTCCACCAGAATGGCGCCGGGCCAGTCGGGGTGTGCATCTATCGGAACGCCAAGTCCCCGGAGGTAGTCGTACAGCATTTCGGAGGTGAACCGGCTCGCCTTCCGGCGGCGGGTGTACGCGGATTGGTCCTCGAACGGATAAGGGGTCCCCCCTGATTCGAAGATCCATCGGCCTCCGTCGTTCATGGCGACGATGCCACGCTCGATGGAGAAATCAGGATCACCATCTGGTCCGAAGACCTCGAGTATCCGTGCCGGCCAAATCTCGCCGTCCTCGACATTCACCGCTCGTATCGTGCGGCATCCGAGTTCCTTCGCCACGTTCATCGGTAGCAGTCCCACATCGGTGCCGCCCGGCCCGTTGGTGAGGAGGGCCGTCCAGCCACCGATCGGAACCCACAGACGAAGCGTCACCGGACCGGGCGGTGTGAGCAGCGCGAGAGCATCGTCAAGCGACCGGATGCCAGCGGGACGGGCCGACGAGACCCACGAGGACCACCAAACGTCGCCGACACGGACGAACCAGTCAGCAAGCTCCGCCGCTCCAAGCTGGAAGAATCCGACTTCCCGGGTGGTCGCGCCACCGACGGCTGATGGAAGAGTCACCGGGCAAGTATGAGGTTGACGCGCCCAGGGTTGATCCCGCGTCCTTCTGGGCGGAATCGACGCATATGCCGCGCACCGGGGTCGTCAGACGCCGGCGACGTAGGCGGTGAGGAAGTGGACGCCGTGTCGGTCGAGGTTGCCGCGGGCGCGGTCGTAGTGCTCGGTGGTGCGTGGGTCGGCGTGGCGGGCCAGGATCTGCGCGTCGCGCAGGGGGACGCCGGCGTCGAGGGCGTTGGTGATCGCCGCGTGCCGAAGCGAGTGTGGGCTGATGTGCCGTGGGATACCCGCAACCTTGGCGATCCGGGCGACCATCCGATACACGTCACGTCGGTCGATCGGCTTGCCGGAGACCGGTCGACGGATCAGCGGCCCTGATGTTCGCTGGCCGCGGCATGCCTCGAGGACCCGCAGCACGGGCACAGTCAGCGGCATGGTGGCGGGCTTGTTGCCCTTACCGACCAGGTGCAGCACCCGGTATCCGCGCAGCGTGTCGGCATAGTCCTCGATGCGCACCGCCGCGGCCTCCGAGGCGCGCAGCGCGTTGATCCCCAGTAGGTACGCCAGGGCGCCGTGGTGGACGGTGATGGTCTGGGCGACCTGTAGGAACCGGATCAGCTCGAGGCGGTCCAGCCCTTGGGTGCGGGACTCGTCAGACTGCACCTTGGGCAAACGGGCATACACGGCCGGGTCCGCGTTGATCAGCCCGTCGATGTGGGCGAAGCGGAAGTACCCCCGCACGGCATGCATCGTCGTGTTCACCGAGGAGTCCATCAGCCCGGACTCGCCGAGCTGGCGGATGTAGAGCTCGACGTGGGCGCGCTGGATACCGACCAGCGGGTCCAGCCCGTTGGTCTCGCACCAGCTGAACCAGCGTTTCAGTTGATAGGCATACAGGGCGTGGGTCCGTCCGGAGTAGCGGGCCAGGAACGACACCGCCGCCAACTGGGCGGTCGACATCGAAGCAGGCTGGAACGGGAGAAGCGTCGTGGAAGCGGACATGGCCTCACCTCACGCGGCGACCTCGCAACAGGCCCAGACCCGCCCGCCGCCAACACGGCCAGGCACCCGGACCCCACCAACGCTAACCACGACCTCCACAATCACGCCTGCGTCCGCACGCGGCGGAAGTACGCGTCACCCTGTATCTGGTGGCTTTCTAAAATAGGCTGCTAGCGCTAACCTTTATATGAGTGTTGAGGGGGTCGTATGGCGCGGTTCGTGGAGGCGCTGTGGAACCCGGACCGCGAGTTCGGGCTGAGCCGGCGGGACCGCGCCCCGGGCCGGTACCTGGCGTACGTACCCGACGAGTTAAGGGAACGCCTCCCGCAACTCGGGGCGGAGGCACGGCAGGCCGCAGAGGATGCCTTGGCGGTGCTGGCCCGCGCGGATGAACGGATCGGATCGCACGGGGGGTACCTGAACCATCTGCTGATCCGCTCGGAGAGCATCTCCTCTTCGTGGATCGAGGGCAACCGGGTAGCCCCGAAGCGGCTCGCGATCGCCGAACTGCTGCACAGCGGCCCGGCCGTGGCGCTGGAGGTGGTCGCGAATGTCCGGGCCACTGAGGACGCGGTCGCGGCGATGAGCGATCCGGCCCACCCGCTCACGACCGCCGACATCGTGGACCTGCAGCATGTGGTGGCACCCCACCTGCCCGAAGGCCTGCGGACCGAGCAGAACTGGGTCGGGGGCCCGGGATGGAGCCCGCTGCGGGCCGATTTCGTCCCACCGCCGCCAGGCGAGGTGCTACGGCTGGTCGACGACCTGGCGCGCTTCCTGACCGCCACCGACGGCAACCCGGTCGTGCGGGCGGCGATCGCCCACGCGCAGTTCGAGACCATCCACCCCTTCATCGACGGCAACGGCCGCACCGGCCGAGCGTTGATCCACACCGTGCTGCGCCGCGGCGACGCCCTGCGCAACATCCTGATCCCGATCAGCACCGTGTTCGCCGGCGACACTGACGCCTACATCGACGGGCTGTCCGCGTTCCGGGATCAGCCCCAGAGGCTGGACGAGTGGATCATCGGCTTCTGCCAGGCGGCGCAGATCGCGGCGGGCAACGCTGTCCGGCTGGCGGGGGACGTCGAGGCGCTTGACGAGGCGGTGCACCAGGATCTGGTGGCCCACCGTACGGGCCTGGGCCTGACTCCGGCGCAGCCGCGCCGTGGGGCGGTAGTGCTGCGCATCCTGCACAACCTGGCCTCCGAACCGGTGCTGACGGTGGAATCGGCCGTGGCCAGGCACGGGGTCACGCCCCCGGCCGCGCACGCTGCCCTGGTCGAACTTGCCGCCGCTGGCATCCTGAACCGCAACAGCATCCCGGGCACTAGGACGCTGTGCTGGACCGCCGACCGCCACCTCGGCCTCGTGGCGCTCACCGAACGGAGCAACCGGGTCGGCGGGGCCGACACCCGCACACGAAAGCCGAGCCTCGCCCCGCCACGGTAGATGTCAACCCTGCTGAGACAGTTTGGGGGATGAGTCTCAGGTCGTCATGGTGGTCTCCTGTTCGGGTTTGTTGATCCAGATGGTGGTGCTGATCCGGGGCGGGGTCGGGGGTTTGGAGACGAACCTCTCGGGGTGCGCGAGGTAGGCGGCGTCGAGGGTCTGTGCGCGCTGGGCCCTGATCTCGCCGGCGGTGCCGTGGTGGACGCTGGCGGGGGTGTGCCAGCCGATCCCGGAGTGCCGGTGCTCGTGGTTGTACCAGTGGAAGAACCGTTGGCAGTGGTCGCGGGCCTGCTCGATGGTGTCGAACGTCTTGGGGAAGTCGGGCCGGTACTTCATGGTCTTGAACTGCGACTCGGAGAACGGGTTGTCGTTGGGCACGTGCGGCCGGCTGTGGCTCTTGGTGACGCCGAGGTCGGCCAGCAGGAACGCCACCGGTTTGGACGCCATGGAGGAGCCGCGGTCGGCGTGCAGGGTGAGCCGGCCGCGGTCGACGCGCTGCTTGCCGACGGAGTCGTCGATGAGCAGCTGCGCCAGCTCCGCGCGCTCGTTCGGGGCCAGCATCCAGCCCACCGCGTAGCGGGAGAAGATGTCCAGGATCACGTAGAGGTAGAAGTAGGTCCATTTCGCCGGGCCGTGCAGCTTCGTGATGTCCCACGACCACACGCGGTTCGGCCCGTCGGCGACGAGCTCGGGCTTGACCGACGCCGGATGGACCGACTGGGCGCGCCGCTCGCGGACCTCGCCGGCCTCGTGCAGCCGCCGGTACATGGTGGACACCGACGCCAGGTACACGCCCTCGTCCAGCAGGGTCGCGTACACCTCCGCGGGGGCCGCGTCGATGAACCGGTCGCTGTGCAGCGCGGCCAGCACGGCGGCGTTCTCCGCCCCGGACAGCGCCCTGGGCTGCGGCGCCGGCGCCCTCGGCGGGGCCGGTGTCGGCGGCGGATCCTTGGCACGGTAGTGGGAGGCGCGGGACCTCCCCACCAGCCCGCAGGCCCGGTCACGGGGCACCCCGGCGGTGCCGACGAGCTCCTCGATCGCGGCGTCCATCAGTTCTCCCGCTCGGCCCGGGGGGCCGCACTCTTGGACAGCTCGCCCAAGAGTGCGAAGAGTTTTGCCTGAACGTCGTTGATCCTCCGGCTGTCGGCCAGCTCGCCCTGCAGCCGCTCGACCTGCGCGGTCAGCCGGGCGACCTCCTTCGCCGACGGATCCGCGGGCCGCGGCCCCGGCCGGCGGTCCGCCGACGGGTCCGCGGACGGGTCCGCCGCATCGCGGGCGGCCTGCCGCCGCCACTTGCTGATCAAGGTCGAGTACAGCCCCTCGCGGCGCAGCAGCGCTGCCCGCTCGGACTTCGGCAGGGCGTCGTACTCGGCCAGGATCCGGGCCTTGTACGACGCCGGGAAGGTGCGGGCGACGGCCCGCGGGGCGACTTGCGGATCTGGGATGTCCACCATCCCTGCAGCATGGACGGCCACTGCGGCCTCGACGATCTCCGACATGGAACAACCTCCTCCACGCCCTCAGAAACGAACGGATTTGAACATCAACCCTGTCTCAGCTGAGGTTGGCACAGAGGGCCAGCGCCGGACCCCGCCCACCATGGACTGCTGCGCACGCATCACACGCGCGACGAACAGCAGCACGACCCGTTATCCGACTGGGACCACCCCGACCAGTCCGGCGACGACCCAAACGCCCACCGCCGTTAGCGGCAACCCGCGCGGAAGGGACAAGCCAGGGCGACCCATCCGCAAGACGGTCCAGTGAGTGCCTCACTCAAGTGAAGAGCCAGAGGGGCCGCCTGGCGTGCCTGCCATCAGCCCGGTTGGCGCCCGCCGCCCGCTACGTGTCCGTGTTACGAGTGCGTCAAGGGAGGGAGCTGTAACGCCTACCCCAAGGTAGCGCGCTACGCGGCG
>CAZECO010000176.1:0-6363 GCA_964510455.1 uncultured Actinomycetes bacterium | reverse complement strand
GTCGAGGATGTCGTGCGGATGGGCCGCGCCCCGTGGCGGGGCCTGCCGCAGGAGGTCCACGACGATGTGGAGGTCGCCCGTGCGGTCGACGCCGCCGACGTCCGGCACCTGATCCGGCGCCGGTTCCCGACGCTGTCCGGCGGCGAGAAGGCGCGGGTGTCGTTCGCGCGCGTGCACGCCCAGACCCCCCGTCTGCTGCTGCTGGACGAGCCGACCGCCGCACTGGACATCCGGCATCAGGAGCAGGTGCTGCTGGTCGCCCGGCGGCACGCGGCCTCCGGCGGCGCGGTGGTGGTCGTCCTGCACGACCTGGCCCTGGCGTCGGCGCACGCGGACCGGGTCGTCATGCTGTCCGGCGGCCGGGTCGCGGCGGTCGGCGCCCCGGCAACCGTCCTGACCGCCGAGCTGCTGACGGCCGTCTACGAGCATCCGGTCGAGGTGCTGCCCCACCCCCGAGGGACCGGTGTGCTGGTGCTGCCCGTCCGCGGAGGTGCGCGATGAACCGGCTCGTCGGCGCGATCGCCGCGGCCCTGCTGCTGACCATGCTCGCCGTGCCGTCGGCCCAGGCCGCCGCGCGGGTGACGGTGAGCGGTCCGCCGAGCGCTTCAGGCCCGACGACGCTGACCGTCAGCGGCACCGGGTTCCAGTCCGTCCCGAAGGCGATGGGCGGCATCTATGTGCTCTTCGGAACCGTCGACGACCCGGGCGGCGGCTCGTGGCGGCCCAGCAGCGGGGGCGCGTCGGGTTCCACCTTCCGTTACATCCCCGACTCGGAGAGCAGGGACAACCAGGGCTACCAGCGCTTCGTGGCCTTCCCCGGCTCGAGCACGCAGGACGCGGCCAACGGGGGCGAGATCAGCGCGGCGGGGACGTGGAGCACCACGCTGACCGTGCCCGGGCCGGTCATCACCGTGACGGGGCGCGGCGGCGGGACGGAGCAGGTCGACTGCCGCACGACGACCTGCGGGGTGATCACCGTCGGGGCGCACGGGGTCAAGAACGCGACCAACGAGACGTTCACCCCGGTCCGCTTCGCGGCACCGGCTACTGCTGCCGCCGCGGGGGACTCTCCCGCCGCAGCGGCCCCGCAGGCGGCAGTCGCGACGCCCGGCGAGCTCGCGGTCGGGGTCGACGCGGCCACCGCCGTCGCCGGACGGGTGATGAGCTTCACCGCCCGCGGGTTCCAGCCCGGCGAGCAGGTCACCGCCGCCCTCGACGACGGCCTCGCAGCCGTCGGACCACTGGTCGCCGGGACGCAGGGCGAGGTGGCGGCGGTCATGCAGCTGCCTTCCGACCTGCGGGTCGGCACCCACGTCCTGCGGGTCGCCGGCGCCGCATCGGCCCGCACCGCGCAGGCGGAGTTCCCCGTCACGGCATCGCAGACCGCGGCCGCCCTGGAGGCGCAGACGCAGCCGGCTGCGGCCCCCGGCATGTCCCCCGCCTGGCTGGCGGTGGTGGGCGCCGCGCTGGTCCTGGTCTTCGTGGTGCTGGTCGGCCTGTTCGGAGCGGCGGGACGCCGGCGGACCGGCCGCCCGGGCCCGGTAGCGGAAGGCGCTGCCTCATGAGACGCGTGTTCGAAGCGGCGGCCGCGGCGATCGCTGTCGCGCTGCTGCTGACCGCGGCGCCGGGGCGTGCCGACGACGCCGGCATCGACGTCACCGTCACGGTCCCCTCCCGCACGGCGGGCGCGTTCACGGTCAGCAACGCGCAACTGCGGTGGGGGCTGAACCAGGAGGCGGGCTCCGCGGCATTCTTCGGCGGCTGCCACTTCCTGTCCGCAGGGGCGGTCGGCAACACCGGAGGGAGCCGCCTGTGGACCGAGTCGGACGGCTTCTTCCGCGCCCGGGAGGGCTCGGTGACGATCGAGCGGCCGGTCGCAGCCGCCGGCAGCGTCGGTCAGCGGCAAGCATCGTTCGCTGAACGGTGCTCAGACCCCAGCGGCCGGCAGGTGACCGGCGGCGCCAGCTCGGGCATCACCGCGGTGATCGCCGACGGCACCGGATCGGTCGATCCGGCCACCGGGAGCGCACGGATCGACTGGACCGGGTCCTTCACCGTGGTCAGCTACGGCGGCCTGGCGTACTGGTGGGTCACCGATCCCGTCCTCACCCTCAGCGGCGGAACAGGCACGCTGCGGGCGACGGTGGCCGGCTTTGGGACCTCGCGGGAGGACACCACCGTGTGGCAGGAGCTGGCCCCGCGGACGGTCGACCTGGCGACCCTGCGCGGTGTCGATCTGACGGGGTCGCTGGGGTTCGCGACGGATCCGGCCTACCGCGGGGTGCAGGTGGAGCTGCCCGCCGGAGCGACCCCGCAGGTGCGCACCGGACCCGATTGGGGCGCCTTCCCGCAGTCGCTGGTCGACTTCCATCAGCTCACGGGGCTGGCGTCGTACTGGTACTCCTCGGGCGGGTCCACCGACGCCCGAAAGCCCGCGAGCACCCTGTACATCAGCTACAGCGCGGACGCCCCCCTGACGCCGAGCCCCCCGAGCGACCCGAGCGACCCGGCAGGCGCACAGATGGGCGCCAGCGCGGCGTCCCCCCGCACGCCGGCGTCCGCCGGGTCGTCGGGGGCGGTCGCCGCCGCCAGCGCCGCACCCGTCCCGGTGGACGCCAAGACCGTGTTCCCCCTGTCCGCGGGGCTCGTCCCCGCAGCCGTCGCGGCCGCGTCGGGATCGCCGCTGGCCTGGGCCGCCGCTGCGCTCCTGCTGGCCGCCGCGGCCGTCCTGGGGGCGTTCCGGCGCGGCTGGCTCGTCTGGCCGTCGACCGGGTACCGGGAGGCCACCACCCCCCTGTCCTGACAACACTTGTGCTCGATTAAGGTAAGCCTTACCTAACTTGGAGGGAGTTCCATCCGTATGTCTCATACAACGCAGTCGGCATCGTCCGACTCACGACCATGGACCCGCCGTGTCGCGGTCCTGGCCGGGGCGACGGCCATCGCCGTCACCGGCGGCCTGGTGGTCGCCGCACCCGGCCAGGCAGCCGAGACCGTGGAGGACGGCGCCGTCTCCTGGGGCCTGATGAGCACCTTCCGGTCCTACGTCGGCAACCAGACCGCGGCACTGCCTCCGATCGGCGCCCTGCCGGTGGGTGAGCGGATCACGGTGACGGCCCCGGCCACGTTCGACGCGGCCGGTACCCCGGCGGTCGCCGGCCGGACCGAGACCCTGCCCTACCTGCTGCCGGTCACCGGAGGGACCCTGACCGACGCCACGCACCTGCAGGTCGACACCGCCGGCGGCTGGCAGTACCACTTCCCGTCGCACTACTTCGAGATCGACATCTCGAACGTGAGCGTCATCGTCGATGGGTCCAAGGGCACGGTGGTCGCCGATGTCTCCACCGTGGTCACCGGTGAGTTCGGCGACTGGGAGGCCGGGACCTACGGCGGCGAGAACGTCGAGCTGGCGGCGATCGGCAACGCCCAGGTCGCCCGCAACGGCGACACCGTGACCGTGCAGGGCAGCAGCGTCACCCTCACTGCGGCCGGCGCCGAGGCCCTCCCGCTGTACCAGGAGGGCGAGCCGCTGGACAGCATCCAGGTCAGCGCGAATCTCGGCCAGGAGCCCGCCACCCCGCAGGAGCCGACCTGGTCGCCGCAGCTGTCGGTGTCGAAGCAGACGGGCTTCAACCCGGACGGTTCGGAGACCGTGACGGTCACCGGCACCGGGTTCAACCCGAATGCGAACATCTCGACCCGGGTCCCGGTGAAAGCCGGCGAGCCGACCGGCGTGTACGTCGTGTTCGGCAAGTTCGCCGACACGTGGCAGCCGTCAGCCGGTGCGCCGGGCGGGAACCGCAAGGTGATCGAACAGAAGTGGGCATTGCCCAAGGCGTCCAAAGATCAGGTCGCGGCGGATTACCCCGCCCAGGCGGCCGCCCTGGTCGAGCTCTCCCCCACCGGCTCGTTCACCGCGACCCTGGCCGTCAGGGCCGATGAGAGCGTCGAGGGCAAGTACGGCGTGTACACCTACGCGGTCGGCGGAGCCGCCTCGAACGCGTCCCAGGAGCTGTCGATCCCGATCCGCTTCGCAGGCGGTCCGGGCGAGGTCGACGTCGACGTGACGGTGCCGGAGCAGCCGGTCGTCCCGGAGCCCGGCGAGTTCATCTGGAGGATCGACGGCGGAGCGACCGCGGTGAGCCTCGGCACGGCCGCGGTGGTCGGCGACCACTTCGCCGCGCAGGGCGAGCTGGCGCCGATCCTGGTCACCGACACCCGGGCCGGCGGATTGCCGTGGTCGGTCTCCGCGCAGGTCAGCGACTTCGTCGGCGCCGCGGGCTCGTTCGACGGCAAGTTCCTCGGATGGACCCCGACCGCTGCGGCGGGCGGCGGCGCCACCGCAGGAGCCGCTGTCGGATCCGGGTTCGACTCCGGCAACGGCCTGAAGGACTCGCGCACGCTCGGCTCGGCGGCCTCCGGCCACGCACCGGGCAGCACCAACCTGGGCGCCGGGCTCGGCCTGAAGCTCCCGCTGAGCACCCCCGCCGGCGACTACACCGGCACGCTCACGCTGACCGCGGTCAGCTGATCCATCGGGCGGGCCGGTGGGGCGACATCCCACCGGCCCGCCGCCAGCCTCGCAGCCAAGGAACACGATGACCACTTCCACCACCGTCCGGCACGGCGGCCGCGCACTGGCCGCCGCTCTCGCCGCGCTGTTGATCGTCGCGCTGAACGGGTCCCCCGGCCGCGCGGCGGGCGAGTCCGTCACCTGGAGCGTCAAACCGGCCGAGAACTCCTACGGCGCCGGCCGCCCGAACTTCGCCTACGCGGCCGAGCCGGGGGGCCGGATCGATGACGCGGTCGTGGTCACGAACTACGCGGCCGCCCCGCTGACCCTCCAGCTGTACGCGGCCGACGGCTTCACCACCGCCGACGGGCTGCTGGACCTGCAGCCCACCGGCGCGCCCTCGGTGGACGTGGGGACCTGGGTGACGCTGGAGCGCACCTCGCTCACCCTTGCACCGGGGCAGGCGGCGACCGTGCCGTTCACCATCGATGTGCCGGCCGACGCCCGCCCCGGCGATCACCCCGGGGGGATCGTGACCTCGCTCGCCACGACCCAGGAGGGCTCGACGCTGACCGTCGACCGCAGGCTGGCGTCCCGGATCAACCTCCGGGTGGCCGGCGAGCTGCTGGCCGCGGCATCCGTCTCCGACGTGCGGATCGACTACGACCAGGCGCTGAACCCCGTGGCCCCCTCCAGCGCGGCGGTCACCTACCGGGTGACCAACACCGGCAGTGTGCGGATCTTCGCCACCGAGCAGGTCACGGTCTCCGGACCGTTCGGCGCCCTGCCCGTCAGCGCCCCCGACGCCGAGCTCCCCGAGGTGCTGCCCGGCAGCTCCCTGGAGCGCACCGTCGTGGTGCCGGGCGTCTGGCCGCTGGGCCTCCTGCAGGCCGAGGTGGAGCTGCAGCCGGTCGGCATCGGGCTCAGCGGATCGGTCCCCGCGGTGCACGACCAGGCATCGACAGCGGCCGTGCCCTGGGCCTGGCTGGGACTCCTCGCGCTGCTGGTGCTCGCCGCCTACCTGGTCGCGCGCCGGGGCGCCGCGGCGCCGGCCGCCACTACCACCGACCCCGAATCTGCTGCCATCGCCTCTGGAGGACGATCATGACCACCCCGCTTTCCGTCGAGCTGCGGACCTCGACCGCCCAGGCCCACGAAGCTGCCGAGCATTCGACGTTCATCACCCGGCTGCTGGCCGGCGAAGGCTCGGTCGCCGATTTCGCCTTCCTCACCGCACAGATGCTGCCGGTCTACCAGGCGCTCGAAGCAGCCGTCGCCCGGCACGCGGCCCACCCCTATGTCGCGGCGGTGCATGACGAGGGGCTGGTCCGCGCCGGGCGCCTGGCATCGGATCTGGCGGTGCTGCGGGACCGCACCGGTCAGCCGCTGGACGCCTTCTTGCCGGAGCTGCCCGCCACCGCCGGATACGTCGATCGGCTCAGGGGCATCGCATCCCCCGAAGAGGTCCTGGCGCACCATTACGTGCGGTACCTGGGTGACCTGTCCGGCGGGCAGGTCGTCGCCCGGCTCGTGGCCCGGCACTACCAGGTGCCCGACGAGGCGCTGAGCTTCTACCGCTTCGAAGGCATCGCGAAGTACAAGGCGTACAAGGACGGCTACCGGCGGCGGCTGGACGACCTCGGCCTGGACGCCGCAGCGCGCGGCCGCGTGGTCGCTGCGGCGGTGGAGGCGTTCGAGCTGAACCGGGCCGTGTTCGCCGACCTCGCCGACGCATCCGTACTGCAGGCGGGCGGCGTGCCGGCGGGCGGCGGGTGAGCCGCGGCGCGCCGATCAGCCCTGCTGGCGCAGCGCGGTCAGCACGCGCGCCTCGATCTGGCAGCGCGTCG
>CAZECO010000175.1:0-6384 GCA_964510455.1 uncultured Actinomycetes bacterium | reverse complement strand
TGCGGCAGCACCTACACCGAGCAGCGGCCGATGGCGCAGTCCTCGCAGCCGTCGCGCTGCCCGGGCGGCCACACCGACACCGTGCGCCTGCTCAACGTCGCGGGCGCCCTCACCGGTGCCCGGAGCGCCGAGCCCGCCGCCGGCGGCGGCGGATGTTGCGGCGGCGGATGCTGCGCCTGAGGCGGGCGCGCCGCACCCGCTGGGCACGGTAGGCCAGGCTCAGGGCCTCCGGGCTGTCGATGCCGCGGGCGGCCAGCAGCGGCAGGCAGGCCACCAGAACCTCGGCGGTTGCGACGGCGTCCCCGAGTGCGCTGTGGCGGTCGCGCGGACTCACATCGACGCGGGCGGCGACGTCATCGAGCGTGTGCCGGACGCCCAGACCGGGCCATAGCACGCGGCTGACCTCCAGGGTGTCCACGGTCGCGGCGGCCTGCAGCCCGCCGACCTGCAGGAACGCGAGGTCGAAGGCCAGGTTGTGGCCGACGATGACACGACCGGCCAAGCCGTCGGCCAGGCCGGCCACGGCGGTGGCTACGTCGGGGGCACCGCGGACGTCCTCATCGCCGATGCCGTGCACCTCGAAGCTCGCCGCAGGGATCGGGAACCCGGGGTTCACGAAGACGTGCCGCACCTCCTCGCGGTGGATGACCCCGTCCTCGACCGGCACCAGCGCAACCGACACCACCGCGTCGAGGGCCGGGTCGAGCCCGGTCGTCTCGGTGTCGATCACCGCGAACCGGGTTGACTCCACGCAGGCATTGTGTCGCGCCATCTCGCCCTGTGACCCGAACCACAGTGTGACGATCCTCTCTCCACATCCCCGAATACGGCCGTTGTGATCAAGGCGCGCCTGCCCATAGGGTCGCGGCTGCGGTCAGTTGGGGGATTGACCGGACGGGGGAAGATCGTGGGTTCCATCGACCAGTTCGTGAGCGCCGCGCTGACCGACATCGAGCAGCGCGGAGTCGACGTCGTGCGCCAACCGGCCGTGGTCGCGCACATCGCTGAGCAGGCCGTCGCGCGGCTCGGCGGCGCCGACCCCGACACCATCCGGGAGGTACAGGACCGCGTCGCGGCCTTCGGGCCGCTGCAGCGGCTGTTCGACGACCCGTCGGTGGAGGAGGTCTGGTGGAACCGGCCGGATCGGATC
Source organism: uncultured Actinomycetes bacterium (assembly GCA_964510455.1). GTDB lineage: Bacteria > Actinomycetota > Actinomycetes > S36-B12 > CAVXYG01. The sequence goes on along the minus strand of CAZECO010000175.1, from coordinate 5,234 downwards.
ATGGCCGCCCGCGGCGGGGTGCCGACGGTGACCGACCTGGTGCTGTCCGAGGAGCAGGTGGTGCTGCTCGTAGAGCGGATGCTGCGCAGCAGCGGGCGGCGGCTCGATCTGAGCCAGCCCTTCGTGGACGCGACGTTGCCCGATGGCAGCCGCATCCATGTCGTCATCCCTCCGATCACCGGCAACCACTGGGCGGTGAACATCCGCCGCTACGTCCTGCTCGCCCGCTCCCTGCCCGAAATGGTCGCGGCCGGCGTCCTGGAGCCCGAGGCTGCCGAGTACCTTGCGGGGGCGATGGCGGACGGCCGATCCATCGTCATCGCCGGGGCCACCCAGGCAGGGAAGACGACCATGCTGAGTGCGCTGCTGGGCTCGGTGGCGACGACGGATCGGATCGTCTCTTGCGAGGAGGTCTTCGAGGTCCGCTGCGATCACCTGGACTGGGTCGCGATGCAGACCCGCACGGCAGGGCTCGAGGGCGGCGGGGAGGTTCCGCTGCGGATACTGGTCAAGGAGTCGCTGCGGATGCGCCCCACCCGGCTGGTGGTGGGGGAGGTACGGCAGGCCGAGGCGCTCGATCTGCTGATCGCGGCCAACAGCGGGATCGCCACGCTGTCGACCGTCCATGCGAACAGTGCCGACGAGGCGCTGCTGAAGCTGTGCACGCTGCCCATGCTGGCCGGACCGAACATCAGCTCGTCCTTCGTGGTGCCCACGGTGGCGACCTGCATCCACATCGTGGTCCATCTGCGGATGGGGCGCGACGGCGTCCGCCAGGTCGGCGAGATCGTGGAGACCACCGGCGGCGCCGCCGACGGCGTCCCGCTGACCCGCTGTGTCTATCGGCGCGGCACCGGCCACCGACGGGCCGCCTGAGATGGGCGCGGTGCTCGGTGCGGCGTTCGCCCTGGGGCTGTTGTTGCTGCTGCGGGGGCTGACGGAACGGCCGCGCCGGCAGCGCGTGGAGCGGAACCTGGGGCTGGGGCTGGCCTCCGCAGCGAGTTCAGTCGCCGCCGGGGTCGTTGCAGCGGCAGCGGTCCTGGCGCTGACCGGCATCCCGATGGCCGCGCTGCTGGCCGCGGTAGGGGCGGGCGCGGTGCCGAGCCTGGTCCGTCGCCGCGCCCGGGAGCAGCAGCGCCAGCACCGGGTGGCGGCCTGGCCGGACGCCGTCGACGACCTGCTGACCGCCGTCCGCGCCGGCGTCCCGCTGTCCGAGGCGATCTGCGAGGCTGCGGTCACCGGCCCTGAGCCGCTGCGCGGCGGGTTCGCGGCACATGCCCGCGCGTGGCGGCGCGGGGCTGCGTTCGACGATTCCCTGGTGGCGATGCAGCGGCACTTCGCGGATCCGGCGACCGACCGGGTCGTGGTCAGCCTGGCGTTGGCCGCGGAATCCGGCGGACGCAATGTCGGCCGGGTGCTGGCGACCCAGAGCGAGTTCCTACGCTCCGACCTGCGGATGCGCGGGGAGATCGACGCGCGGCAGAGCTGGACGATCAACGGAGCGCGGGTGGCGGTGGCGGCGCCGTGGTTCGCGGTGGCGGCGCTGTCCATCCGCGGCGAATCCGCCTCCGCGTACGCAACCACCGCCGGTGCCTGCGTCCTGCTCGCCACGGCCGTTGTGGGTGCGGCCGCCTATTGGACCATGACCCGGATCGCGAGATTGCCGCAGCCGCAGCGCCTGCCGGAGGTGGGAGGGTGATCGGTCCGATCGTGGGCGCGTCGTTCGGCATCGGAGTGCTGGTAGCGGTGCGCGGCTGGCAGGCGGGGGGACCGCCGCCGCCGCTGCTGGCCGCGCTGAGCCGAGTGCCTGCCTTTGCGCCGCCGCCGCGCGATCGAGCCTGGGGCGAGGCGCTGCGCCCGGCCATGGAACTGGCGCTGCGGCTGATCGGCGGACGGCGGGCCCTGCAGCGGCGACTGGTGCTGGCCGGCGACGACTCCTCGGTCGACTCCTATCTGATGGGCCAGGTCATGCGGGCGGGAGGCTTCGCAGCCGCAGCCCTCGCGCTGGTCATCGCGTCCGGCAGCGCCGCGCGCCCAGGACCGGCTGTTGTGCTCCTCGCACTGTCGGTGGTGGGCGGCCTGCTCCTGGGTGACCAGTTGCTGACCCGCCGGATCGCTGCGCGCCGAGAGGGTATCGCCGAGCAGTTCCCGGTGGCGGCGCAGCTGCTGGCGCTGCTGATCGCGGCCGGTGTCCCGCCCAGCGATGCGGTGGGCCGGGTGGGTCGCGCGATCGGCGGGCCGCTCGGGCAGCAGTTGACGGATGCGGCGCACCGCAGCGCAGCCGGTCAGGGTTTCGCCGCGGCGATGCGCGAGTTCGCCGCCGCCTGCGACCTGCCGGTGATCGAGCGGTTCGTGTTCGGGCTGCTGTCGGCCATCGAGCGGGGCAGTCCGCTGGCGGAGATCATGCGCGCGCAGGCGATGGATGCTGCGGCGGAGTCGCATCGGGCGCTGATGACGTCGGCGGGTCGGCGGGATATCGCCATGCTCGTCCCGGTCGTCTTCGCCGTGCTGCCGACGGTCGTGATGGTGTCCCTGCTGCCCGGTGCGGTGCAGCTGGGATTGATCGGTGGATAGCGGTCCGGACGGTCCGGACCGGTCGAGTGAGGGGGAGATATGAAGCAGCGGATCATGCGAGTCCTGCGGGACGACCGCGGCGATGTTCCGGGATGGGTCCTGGTCGCGGTCATGACCGCCGGTCTGGTCACCGCGCTGTGGCTGATCGCCGACGATCAGCTCAGCAGCATCCTGACACGCGCCTTCGATGCCGTCGGACGGTGAAGGACGACCCTGGCAACGCCGCCGTGGAGTTCGTCGCCGTCGTCCCGCTGCTGTTCCTGGTGGGTCTGACGGTCCTGCAGTTGGCGCTGCTCGCCCACGCCCAGTCGGTTGTCAGGGCCGCAGCCGCCGAGGCGGCACGGGTGGCAGCGGTGTCCGCCGATCCAGCATCGGCGCGGGAACGGGCCGACCAGATCATCGCAGACGCTCTCGGCGACGTGCCGATCTCGGACTTCCGGCTGACAACCGGCGCGGTCTCGGGCCTGCCGGTGGTCGCAGTCGTCATCGAGGCGCGTCCGCAGCTGGCACTGCTTCCGGACTTCGTCACCGTCACCGGATCGAGCCGGGCCCTGCGGGAGGGTGCGGCGCCATGAAGGCCCGCGCGGTGGCAGGGGCCGGGGACCGTGGCAGCGCGGTGGTGGAGTTCGTGCTCTTCGCGGTCGTGGCGATCGTCCCGCTGGCGTGGTGCGCATTGGCGCTGCAGCAGTTGGCCGCGGTCCATCAAGCCGCCCACAGCGCCGCAGGGGAGTCGCTGCGGGCGTTCCTCACGGCACCCTCGGAGGGTACGGCCAGACAGCGCGCCGACCTCGCCGCGCAGCTCGCACTCGCGGATCACGCAGCGGTGAAGGTCTACGACCTGCAGGTCAGCTGCGCCGCGGCGCGCTGCCTGGAACCCGGTGCCGCGGTCAGCGTCCGCCTTCGCGTGCAGGCCGAGCTGCCGCAGATCCCGGTGGTGGGGGTCACGCCGTCGGTGGACCTGTTCGCCGATCAGCACGGAGCCGTCGATGCGTTCGTTGCGGTGCGCTGACCGCGGCTCGGTGCTGCTGCTGCAGCTGTTCCTGGTGACCACGGTGCTGATGGCCGTGGCGGTGATCTCCGACGTCGGCAGTGTGATCGGCGCGCGCCAGCAGCTGGCCGCTACTGCGGATCAGGCGGCGATCGCCGGCGCCCAGGCGGTCGACCTCGGCGCCTACTACGCCGGGGGTGCGGATGGGGTGAGCGGGCTGGCGCTGGAGCCGGTGCTGGTCGAGGCCGCTGTCCGGCGCCACCTGGCGCCCGCGATCCAACAGCAGCAGCAGCCGGGCCTGGCCCTGGCGGACCTGGCGGTGGATGCCGACGGGGTGACGGTGCGGCTGCGCTGCACGGCCGTTCTTCCGTTCGCGTCGCTGCTGGGGCTGTCGTCGGTGCCGGTGACCGCGTCCTCGCGAGCCCGGCTGCTGGTTCAACCGCCGCTGTGACCGACGTAGGCTTGGCAGTTGTGGCAGAGATGGATCCCCCAGCACGGATAGCCGAACTCGACGCGACCCTGGCCAGCGTGGAGAAGGTGGTCGATCCGCAGGTACTGCGCGCTCAGATCGCCGACCTCGAGCAGCAGGCGTCGGCGCCCGACCTCTGGGACGATCAGGTCCGCGCGCAGCGGGTCACCTCCAAGCTCTCCCTGCTGCAGGGCGAGTTGCGCCGGGTGGAGTCCCTGCGGTCCAGGCTTGACGACGTGGCGGTGCTGGCCGAGCTCGCCGCGCAGGAGCAGGACGCCGACGTGCTGGCAGAGGCCCGCAGCGAGATCGACGACCTGGCGGCGCAGATCGCTGCGCTGGAGGTCCGGACCCTGCTGTCCGGCGAGTACGACGAGCGCGAGGCCCTGGTGACCATCCGGTCGGAGGCCGGGGGCGTGGATGCCGCCGATTGGGCCGAGATGCTGCTGCGGATGTACCTGCGCTACTGCGAGCGGCACGACTGGGGGACCGAGGTGTTCGACATCTCCTACGCGGAGGAGGCGGGCATCAAGTCGGCGACCTTCCAGGTGCGGGCGCCCTACGCCTACGGAACCTTGTCGGTGGAGCAGGGCACCCATCGCCTGGTGCGGATCTCCCCGTTCGACAACCAGGGCCGCCGGCAGACCTCCTTCGCGGGGGTCGAGGTGCTGCCGGTGACCGAGCAGACCGACCACATCGACATCCCGGAGAACGAGATCCGGATCGACGTCTTCCGGTCGTCCGGACCCGGCGGGCAGAGCGTCAACACCACCGACTCGGCGGTGCGCATCACCCACCTGCCCAGCGGGATCGTGGTCAGCTGCCAGAACGAGAAGAGCCAGATCCAGAACCGCGCGGCGGCGATGCAGGTGCTGCAGGCCAGGCTGCTGGAGCGCCGGCGGCTGGAGGAGCGCGCGGAGATGGACGCCCTCAAGGGGGACAACTCCGGATCCTGGGGCAACCAGATGCGCTCCTACGTGCTGCACCCGTATCAGATGGTCAAGGATCTGCGCACGAACTACGAGACCGGCAACACCGGCGCGGTGCTCGACGGCGCGATCGAGCCCTTCATCGAGGCGGCCATCCGCTGGCGCCGACAGGCGCAGTGAGCACAACGGCCCCCGGACGGATATGTCCGGGGGCCGTTCACGTGTAGCCCCGACGGGATTCGAACCCGCGCTACCGCCTTGAGAGGGCGGCGTGCTA
>CAZECO010000174.1:0-6403 GCA_964510455.1 uncultured Actinomycetes bacterium | reverse complement strand
GGCTGGTCCAACGATCTGCCGTCCCGCTGCGGCCGGATGCGGAACCACCTTCACCGCAGGTGGACGACGTCCCCGGCCGCAACGGGATGCAGCTGGCCCTCGACCAGGACGCATAGCCGGCCGAGGTCGTCGACGCGGTCGGCAACGCCCCGCAGCTCCTCCCCGGATGGCAGCGCCACCACGACCTCGCGGCCCACCGTGCCGCACGCTGCGCGGTACTCCTGCGCGAGGCCGCTGCGCACCGGATCCCCGCCGCTGGCCACCAGCTGCGCGTATCGGCGCTGCAGCTGCCCCAGGCACGATGCGACCAGCCGATCCGGATCGGGCGCGGCGCCGCCGGCCAGCACGATAGAGGAGGCTTCGGCGACCGGCAGCTCCTGCGCGGTCATCGCGGTGTTGATGCCGAACCCGATGACTGCCGCCGTGCCGGACCGTTCCAGCAGGATCCCGGCGATCTTGCCCGCTCTGCCGCCGGTCACCAGCACATCGTTGGGCCATTTCAGGACCGTGTCCGTACCGCTCGACTCACGCACACCGGCGGCGACGGCGAGGCCGGTGAGCAGGGGCAGCCACCCCAGCTGCTCGGGCTGCAGCGGCGGGCGCAGCAGGACCGACACCGACACCGAGGCTCCGGGCGGGGACACCCACTGCCTGCCGAGCCTGCCGCGGCCGGCGGTCTGCTCGTCGGCCGCGATCACCAGACCCTCCGGGGCACCGGACTCGGCGCGGCTGAGCGCGTCGGCGTTCGTGGAACCGGTGGAGCCTACGACCAGGATCGGCTGCCAGGGCAGATCCGCTGCGGCTGTGCGCAGGCCGTCGATGGTCAGGGTCTGGCGCGGGGCGTCCTCGGTCACCCCGATAGCCTAAGAGGTGAGCAACGAGGAGGTGCCATGACGGCTGTCGCCGACGAAGCCGCAGCTGCGGGCCCGGACCGACGCTCCACCGCGGGCAAGGCCGCCGATCTGCTGCACCGCCGCGAGGAGGCCGCCAACCGGCGCAAGACCGTGGTGGACAAGCAGCACGCCAAGGGCAAGAAGACGGCGATGGAGCGCATCCTGGAGTTGTTGGACCCCGACTCGTTCCAGCAGATCGACGGACTGGCCCGGCACCGCTCACACAACTTCGGGCTGGAGAAGAACCGGCCCTACGGCGACGGCGTGATCACCGGCTACGGCACCATCGACGGCCGGCCGGTGTGCGTGTTCGCGCAGGACTTCACCGTGTTCGGCGGGTCCCTGGGCGAGGTCTTCGGCGAGAAGATCGTCAAGATCATGGATCTGGCGCTGAAGACCGGCTGCCCCGTCATCGGGATCAACGACTCCGGGGGTGCGCGGATCCAGGAGGGCGTGGTCTCGCTCGGCCTGTACGGCGAGATCTTCATGCGCAACGTCCGCGCCTCGGGCGTGGTGCCGCAGATCTCCCTCATCATGGGTCCCTGCGCGGGCGGCGCCGTCTACTCCCCCGCGATCACCGACTTCACGATCATGGTGGACAAGACCTCGCACATGTTCATCACCGGCCCCGACGTCATCAAGACCGTCACCGGTGAGGATGTGGGTTTCGAGGAGCTCGGCGGCGCTGTCGCCCACAACTCCAAGTCGGGGGTCGCCCACTACGCGGCCGAGGACGAGACCGATGCGCTGGACTACGTCAAGGCGCTGCTGGCCCACCTGCCGAGCAACAACCTCGAGGAGCCGCCGGTCTACGACGTGGACATCGACCTGGGCATCACCGATTCCGACCGGGAGCTCGACACGATCCTGCCGGACTCGGTGAACCAGCCGTACGACATGCATGCGGTGATCGAGCATGTGCTCGACGACGGCGAATTCCTGGAGGTGCAGCCGCTGTTCGCACCGAACATGCTCATCGGCTTCGGCCGGGTGGAGGGCCGGGCGGTCGGCGTCGTGGCGAACCAGCCGATGCAATTCGCCGGCACGTTGGACATCGACGCCTCGGAGAAGGCCGCCCGGTTCGTCCGCACCTGCGACGCGTTCAACGTCCCGGTGCTGACCTTCGTCGACGTCCCCGGCTTCCTGCCCGGCACGTCGCAGGAGTGGAACGGCATCATCCGGCGCGGCGCCAAGCTGATCTACGCCTACTGCGAGGCCACGGTGCCGCTGGTCACTGTAATCACCCGCAAGGCCTACGGCGGCGCGTACGACGTGATGGGGTCCAAGCATCTGGGCGGCGACATCAACCTCGCGTGGCCAACCGCCGAGATCGCCGTGATGGGGGCGCAGGGGGCGGTGAACATCCTGTACCGCAAAGAGCTCGCGTCCGCCGAGAACCCCGAGCAGCGCCGCAAGGAGCTCATCGACGAGTACACCGATCACCTCGCCAACCCCTATCAGGCGGCGGAGCGCGGGTACATCGACCGCGTGATCCTCCCCCACGAGACCCGCACGCAGGTGATCCGCGCGCTGCGGGCGCTGCGCAACAAGCGCAAGGAGAATCTGCCCAAGAAGCACGGGAACATCCCGCTGTGACCGCTTTCGGTGCGCCGGTGGCGCTAGCATGAGCGAGCCGACAACGGGTCCGGTCCTGCGGGTGATCGCGGGGAATCCGAGCCCCGATGAGGTGGCCGTGGTGGTTTCGGTCCTCAGCGCGGTGGCCGCGAGCGGGGCGCCGGCTGCGCAGCCGATCCGGTTGGGCAGCTGGTCGAACCGGGCCCGCGCGCTGCGCCGTCGACCTGCCCCCGGGCCGACGACATGGCGGGACTCGGGCCTGCCCCTGTAGCACGAGGAGGGCCATGCCAGCCGGGCCGCTTGATCGACCGGTCTTCATCGGCGGAACCGGCTCGGACGGTGCGGCCGCGCTGGCCCTGCTCCTGTCGGAGCACCCCGACCTGCAGGCGACCACCCCGATCCGCTTCGGCGTGATCTCCGAGACCAAGGGCGTGGTGGACGCGCTGCAGCTGGGCCGCTCAATGCAGAACGCCTCCAAGACCCCGTGGTGGGACCGGCTGCTGGCCGAGAAGCAGCCCGCATTCCAGCCCCAGCCGATGATGGGCGACGAGCGGACGCCGCCGGAGGAGCTCGTCGAACTGCTGCATCGCCGGTTCCTGCCGGACCCGCTGCTGCGGCCGGTCGGCCACCGCGCCGACGAACTGACGGCCCCCCTCATCGAGGAGGCCAGCGAGCGCTACCTCGCCACCTTCTGGGACAACCCGGCAGGCGCCTCGATCAACCTCATCCACGATCTGCTGCGCCCGACACACGGACCACGGGCCGACCGGCCGGCCCTGCGGTGGATCGACGCCTCGCGGCTGGGTGCGGTCCGCGCATCGAACCTGATGGAGCTGTTCGCGGAAGCGACGTTCATCCACATCATCCGCGACGGCCGCGAGGTGGCGCTGCGCCTGATGGAGATGAGCACCGGATCCTCCTTCCCGGGGGCGCCGGAGTCGACCGTGCCCATCGATCCGTTGAAGGAATGGAACCAGCCTGCGTTCGAGCGCGCCCTCGCGCTGTGGGAGCGCCGCCTCATCTCGGCGGCCAGCGGCCTGAGCCGTGTCCCGCCGGAGCGCGCGATCACCGTCAAGCTGTCCGAGCTGATGGGCACGGGCGGGCCGGAGGTCCTCCGATCGATCCTGCGCCGTATCGGCGCACCCGAGAACACGGCGGTCATCGAGGCGCGGTCGCGGCACATCAGCCCCGAGGTCCTGCACGAGGGCCGCGCCGACGAGGTGGTGCCCGCCCAGTACCGCGAGACCATCCGCACCACCTACAACGGGGTGCTTGCCCGGCTCGACGATCTCGGCGTGCCGCTGCCGTGACGTCCGCCGTGCGGCTGGTGCTCGCAAGCGCGTCCCCGGCCAGAGCGCGACTGCTGCGATCAGCCGGGATCGACCCGGAGGTCCTGCCCAGCGAGGTGGACGAGGACGCCCTGGCTCCCTGGTACGGATCGCCGGTCGATCTCGCCCTCGGCCTCGCGCAGGCCAAAGCCGGCGATGTGGCCGACCGCCTCGCCGACGCGCTGGTGCTCGGATGCGACTCCGTGCTGGAGGTCCCCGATGTCCCGGAGCTGGCGGGGCTGGCGCTGGGGAAGCCCAGCTCCGCAGCCGACGCCGTGCGCCGATGGCAGTTGATGGGCGGGCGGCAGGGGCTGCTGCACACCGGCCATTGCCTGGTCGACCTGCGCGGCGGCGATCGGCGGGACTTCTCCGCGGTGGCGAGCACGGCCGTGCAGTTCGAGCGGTTGCCGGACGCCGAGATCGAGGCGTACGTCGCCACCGGGGAGCCGCTCGCGGTCGCAGGGGCGTTCACCATCGACGGGCTGGGCGGCGCGTTCGTGCGCGGCGTGACCGGCGATCCGTCCAACGTCGTGGGGTTGTCGCTGCCGCTGTTGCGCGAGCTGCTGTCCCGCGCGGGTGTGTTCTATCCGACGTTGTGGACCCTGCCCTGAACCAGCCCCGCGGCGGGGATTGCGCGCCGCGCTGGATACCCTGGAAACGGAGTCGCTCGGCGGTGCAGCCGGTGGCGACAGTTCGTGCTGACCTGCCATCGAAGGAGCAGCGGTGCACAAGGTACTCATCGCCAACCGTGGGGAAATCGCCATCCGGGTCGCCCGGGCCTGCCGGGACGCGGGCATCGCGTCGGTGGCGGTCTATGCCGAGCCCGACCGGGACGCGCAGCATGTGCAGGCGGCTGATGAGGCCTACGCGCTGGGAGGCAGCACCGCGGCGGAGTCCTACCTGGTCTTCGACAAGATCCTGAAGGCTGCCGCGGATTCGGGCGCCGACGCCGTCCATCCCGGCTACGGCTTCCTGAGCGAGAACGCCGACTTCGCGCAGGCCGTCATCGACGCCGGTCTGACCTGGATCGGCCCGCCCCCATCGGCCATCCGCGACCTCGGCGACAAGGTGTCCGCCCGACATATCGCGGCCCGCGCGGGCGCGCCGCAGGTGCCGGGCACCGCCGATCCGGTGACCGGGGCCGATGAGGTGGTCGCGTTCGCGCAGGAGCACGGGCTGCCGGTTGCGATCAAGGCCGCCTTCGGCGGCGGCGGCCGCGGCCTGAAGGTCGCCCGCACGCTGGAGGAGATCCCCGAGCTGTACGACTCCGCGGTCCGCGAGGCGGTGGCCGCGTTCGGGCGCGGCGAGTGCTTCGTCGAGCGCTACCTCGACCGTCCGCGGCACGTGGAGACCCAGGTGCTCGCCGATCAGCACGGCAACGTCGTGGTCGTGTCCACCCGCGACTGCTCGCTGCAGCGGCGCCACCAGAAGCTGGTGGAGGAGGCGCCCGCGCCGTTCTTGACCCAGGCCCAGATCGATGAGCTGTACCGGGCCAGCAAGGCCATCATCAAGGAGGCCGGCTACTACGGGGCGGGCACCTGCGAATTCCTGGTCGGCCAGGACGGCACGATCTCGTTCCTGGAGGTCAACACCCGGCTGCAGGTGGAGCACCCGGTCACCGAGGAGGTCGCCGGCATCGACCTGGTGCGCGAGCAGTTCCGCATCGCCGCCGGCGAGGAGCTCGGATTCGACGACCCGCCCCTGCGCGGCCATTCCATCGAATTCCGGATCAACGGCGAGGACCCCGGCCGCAACTTCCTGCCCGCGCCGGGCGTGCTGACGGTATGGAGCCCGCCGAGCGGGCCCGGTGTGCGGTGGGACGGCGGTTTCGTCACCGGCGACGTGATCGGGGGCAACTTCGACTCCCTGCTCGGCAAGCTCATCGTGACCGGCGCCGACCGGGCGCAGGCGCTGGCGCGGTCCCGCCGGGCCCTGGCGGACTTCCAGGCGGAAGGCATCGCCACCGCGCTGACGTTCCACCGCGCAGTGGTGGCCGATCCCGCGTTCGCTCCGGAGGGCGACCAGCCGTTCGAGGTGCACACCCGCTGGATCGAGACCGAATTCCACAACACGATCCCGGCGTACACCGCGACCGCGGAAGCGGAGACCGCGGCGGCGGAGCGCACCAGCGTCACGGTCGAGGTGGGCGGCAAGCGGATCGAGGTCACCCTGCCGCAGACCCTCGCCGTCGGCGCCGGCGGCGCTGCGAAGAAGGGCGGCTCGGCCAAGCGGGCCAAGAAGGGCGGCGGCGCGCACAAGGCGGGCGGTGATGCGGTCGTCGCGCCCATGCAGGGCACCGTGGTGAAGATCGCCGTCGAAGAGGGCGCCGAGGTCGCCGAGGGCGACCTGGTGATCGTGCTCGAGGCCATGAAGATGGAGCAGCCGCTCACCGCGCACAAGGCAGGAGTGGTCGCCAACATCACCGCCGAGGTCGGCGTGACCGTGACCACCGGCGCGCCGCTGCTGGAGATCAAGAGCAGCTGAGGCGCCCGTCCGGGCGGCGCGGCGCGCGGGCGGCAAGCCATCCGGGTCGGGCGGCCCCTACCCTTGCAGCACTCCGGCCAGCGCCGCGCCCCACTTGGCGCGCTCGGCCTCGCCCGGCTCCAA
>CAZECO010000173.1:0-6528 GCA_964510455.1 uncultured Actinomycetes bacterium | reverse complement strand
CCGGCCGTCTCCGCCATGATCAGGCCCACCGTCACCTCGGGCCGGGCGGTGTCGGAGATGATGTCGCGCAGCACGTCCTGCGCCATCGGCAGATCGATCATCTGGCGATTCAGGTTGGCGAACGCGGTCACCCTGGTGAGCGCTCCCTCGAGTTCCCGGATGTTCGTCGAGACGCGTGTTGCGATGAACTCCACAACCTCGGGCGGCATCGCGACGCGCTCGAAGGCCGCCTTCTTCCGCACGATCGCGATGCGCGTCTCGAGGTCCGGAACCTGGACGTCCGCCAGCAGCCCCCACTCGAAGCGTGAGCGGAGGCGCTCCTCGAAGCCCGGGATCCGGCTGGGGGCGACGTCGGAAGTGACCACGATCTGCTTCTGACCCTGATGCAGCGTGTTGAACGTGTGGAAGAACTCCTCCTGCGTCTGGATCTTCCCCGACAGGAATTGGATGTCATCGACCAGGAGCAGATCCACCTTGCGATAGCGGTCCTTGAACACTGTTCCCTTGTCGTGCTGGATGGAGTTGATGAATTCGTTGGTGAACTCCTCCGACGTCACGTACCGGATCACATGGTCGGGGAACATCTCGTGCGCATACCACCCGATGGCGTGCAGCAGATGGGTCTTGCCCAGCCCGGACGGGCCGTGTATGACCAGGGGGTTGTAGCTGATCGCCGGCTGCTCGGCGACCGCGGTGGCCGCCGCATGGGCAAGCATGTTGCTGCTACCGCGGACGAAGGTGTCGAAGGTGTATTTCGGATTCAATCCGCCGCGCCTGCCCTGGACGACCGACGGTGCGGGGGCGGAGCGCCGTTGCAGCGGCGGCGCTGCGTCCACAGGCAGCCGTCCGTTCGCCCCCGCGGTCAGGTCGATCTGTGGATCGGGCGTCCTGAGATCGAGCGCCGGATCGATCGAGACCGCCACGGTGACGGGGAAGCCGAGCTGCTCGCCGGCATGCCGCGCCAGCGGCACAGAGAGGTTGCTGTCCACATAGGACTTGACGCTCTCCGAGGGGGTGTTCAGCACGACCGTGCTGCCCAGCAGGCCCTGAGGGGCCACAAGGGCGAGCACCCCTGCCGCACGATCGCTGCCGGTCTCCGCGCAGACCGCGGTCACCACATCCGGCCAAACCTGTTGCAGCGCCGCGGTGTCCGTCATCCACGCCTCCCAAACCTCAGCGACAGAGGGATTGCAGCACAGTGTCCACACAACTGTGGATAACCCTGTGGACGACGGGGCAATCCGTCGCCTTCTGGACACCGGACGGTCCCCCGCCGGTCCCCCACCCGTTCCCCTCTGACGGAGAGTGAGATTAGTCGTACGCAAAGGGGAGCAGTCAAGCCGTTCGGCAACAAATACTTCTCGAAACCTTAACCCGCCGGCGCGTCGCCGCCGGGTTGCGAAGTTTCTGGTGGAGGATAGAAGATCACCTTCATGGCGGAGGCGACGCGTTTGACCCTGAGGCCCTCTGTCCGGATACTCTAAGTCTGTATCTCGTCACCCGTTGCCCAGTCGCTCCAGCGCGGTCGCTCGTCGGCCGCACGGGGCACTGCCTGAGGTGACGGCACTGACCCTGGTCGTCGACGACCATTATGCGCGCTGGCAAGCGCAGGACCTGGAGTGTTGTCATGTCGAAGCGGACCTACCAGCCCAACAACCGGCGGCGGGCCAAAACGCACGGTTTCCGGTTGCGGATGCGCACGCGGGCCGGCCGGGGCATCGTCAGCAGCCGCCGCGCCAAGGGACGCGCCCGTCTCACCGTCTGAGCACGTTGCCGTGCTGCCACGACGACATCGAATGACCGCCGCCGCCGACTTCCAGCGCGCGATACGCAGCGGGCGGAGGTACGGCACCTCGACACTGGTGGCGCACTATTGGTGCTGCGACACCGGCGACGAGCAGCCCCGGATCGGCTTCTCGGTCAGCAAGTCCGTGGGCAACTCTGTCGTCCGGCACCGGGTCTCGCGCCGGCTGCGCCACGTCAGCAGCCGACGTCTCGGCGATCTGCCTGCGGGGAGCCTGATCGTGGTTCGTGCAACACCGGCCGCAGCCGCTGCGGGTTCGACCGAACTCGCCGGCGACCTCGACCGCGCACTGCATGCCTTGGGGGTGGCGTCGTGAGCGAATCGCCGCGGCGCGCCATCACCGCCCTCGGGTGGCCGTTCCGGATGGCCCTGATCGGCCTGATCACGCTGTACCGAACCGCCATCTCCCCGATGCTGGGCCCCCGCTGCAAGTACCATCCGACGTGCTCGGCGTACGCCCTGGACGCGGTGCGGGTGCACGGTGCGGCGAAGGGGACGGCCCTGGCCGCCTGGCGATTGGTGCGCTGCAACCCCTTCAGCAAGGGCGGCTTCGATCCGGTGCCGGATCGCGGCAGCTGGCGGCCGGACGTCTATCCGGATGGGCGCCCCCGTCACCTCGAGCCGGCCCCCGATCGGCCCGCGCAATCTGCTTCTAGGGAGGCATAAGTCGTGTTCATCATGGAATGGCTGCAGGTCGCCGTCTCCTGGATCCTGGTCCACTTCCATGAGGTCTTCGGCTCCATGTTCGGAGACGCCAGCGGAATCGCTTGGGCGTTGTCGATCGTCGGCCTGGTCGTGGTGATCCGGATCCTGCTGATCCCGCTGTTCGTCAAGCAGATCAAGGCTCAGCGGAACATGCAGCTGATCCAGCCGCAGATGAAGGAGATCCAGACCAAGTACGCCGGAGACCGCGAGAAGCAGTCCGAGGAGATGATGAAGCTGTACCGGGAGACCGGTACGAACCCCCTGGCTTCATGCATGCCGCTGCTGCTGCAGATGCCGATCTTCTTCGCGCTGTTCCGAGTCCTGCAAGGCATCGCGACCGATACCCCGCAGGGTGTCTTCAAGTGGCCCGAGTACGCCCACCTGCTGGACCAGGCGCATGACGCGACGCTGCTGGGCGCACCGCTGTACGGCACCTTCGTCAACGCCGACGAGACCCCGAACCCGACGGCCACCCGGATCGTCTCGCTGGTGCTCATCTTCCTGATGACCTTGACCACGTTCCTGACCCAGCGCCAGTTGATCGTGAAGAACGTCGCGCCCGACAACCCGATGGTCAAGCAGCAGAAGATCATGATGTACGTCTTCCCCATCATGTTCGCGGTGTTCGGCATCAACTTCCCGATCGGCGTGCTGATCTACTGGTTCACGACGAATGTCTGGTCGATGGGCCAACAGTTCTATGTGATCCGGAACAACCCGGTGCCCAACACCCCCGCGCATGCGGCCTTGGAGCAACGCAAGGCCCACAAGGCCGCCAAGAAAGCCGTGAAGCGGGGCGAGGCTGCATCCGTCGAGGAGGCCCTGGCTCCGCCGGAGGTGGAACAGCGCCAACGAACCCAGCCCAAGAAGCAACCGCGATCGAAACGCAAGTCCAACTGAGGGATCAGATGAGCGAAATGACTGTGGCCGACAGCGACGAGCCAGGCCAGAGCTCCGATGAGCAGGCACTGGTCGATCGCCAGGGCGATGTGGCCGCCGACTACCTCGAAGGGCTGCTCGACATCTTGGATCTCGACGGTGACATCGAGATCGAGGTGCAGCCGGGCAGAGCCGTGGTGAGCGTCGTGGAGGCCACGGCGGGCCAACTGCAGCGTCTCGTGGGCACCGACGGCGAGGTGCTTGCCGCGCTTCAGGACCTCACGCGGTTGGCGGTGACCACCCAGACCGGCGGTCGTGCTCATGTGGCGCTCGATGTCGCCGGACACCGCGCCCGGAAGAAGGACGCGGTGCGGAAGATCGGGCTCGCCGCGATCACCGAAGCCAACGAAACCGGACAGCCGGTGCGCCTCGGGGCCATGACCGCGTTCGAGCGCAAGGTCATCCACGACACCGTGGCGGAAGCGGGCCTGACCAGCGAGTCCGAAGGCACAGAACCCCAGCGCTACGTCGTCGTGAGGCCGTAGCGCCGCCCATGGGTGCTGTTTCACGTGAAACACTGTTGAGCCTGCTCCCAGCCGAAGCCGACGCGGGTCAGTTGGACGCGTTCCACGGACTGCTCGCCAACGAAGCGGTGACGCTCGGGCTGATCGGACCGAGGGAAGTCCCCCGGCTCTGGGAGCGCCACATCGGGAACTCGGCTTGGGTCGTCCTCCCCGCACCGGGAATGGTGCCGGCGGGCGCAGCGGTGGCGGATGTGGGGTCGGGCGCTGGCCTGCCGGGGCTCGTCTGGGCGATCGTGCGCCCCGACCTGCAGGTGACACTCATCGAACCCCTGCTGCGCAGGTCAGGATTCCTGCAGCGCGCTGTCGCCGACCTCGGCCTCAGCGGCCGCGTCAGCGTAGTCCGGGATCGCGCCGAGAACCTGGCGGGCAGCGCCTCATGGGATGTCGTCACCGCCCGCGCCGTGGCTCCATTGGACCGACTGCTCGGCTGGACGCTGCCCCTGGTCCACGACGAAGGCGTCCTGCTGGCGCTGAAGGGTGCATCGGCTGAGACGGAGGTCGCAGCAGCAGCCGCCATCGTCGCCCGCCTGCGGGCGGGACGCCCGAGAGTTGTGGAAGCCGGCCCGTCTGCAGCGACACGGGTAGTGGTTGTGCCCCGCAGTCCCATGGCCAAGGGATGATGTTTCACGTGAAACACGGATCCGCGCTGTTCCCGGACGGCGGCGGGTTGCCGCCGCCGTCCCCGCCGCCCATGTCCGAAGCCAGCCCCGTGCACCTGCCGCCGGCCGAGCAAGCCGCGGTGGCGACAGCCCCCCTGGTTCTGCCCCTCGCCCCCCCGGAACTCCCCGAATCCTGGCCGAACCCGCCGACCAGGCGGGTCATCGCGGTCGCGAACCAGAAGGGGGGCGTGGGCAAGACCACAACCGTCGTGAACATCGCAGCCGCCCTCGCGATGCACGGCGCGAAGGTGCTCGTGGTCGATATGGACCCGCAGGGGAACGCATCCACCGCGCTGGGCTGCACCGCGCGCGACGAAGTCGCCGGGGCGTACGAAGTGGTGGTGGACAGCACGCCGATCAGCGAGGTGGCGGCCGAGGCGCCGACGCTGGCCGGCGTCACCCTCGTGGCATCCAACCCCGACCTGGCGGGGGCTCAGGTCGAACTCGTGGCGGCCGAGGGCCGGGAGTACCGCCTGCGGGAAGCCCTCGCCGCAGACGTGAGCGGCTTCGACTACGTCTTCATCGACTGCCCGCCGGGACTGGATCTGCTGACGGTCAACGCCTTGGTCGCGGCCGACGAGGTCCTGGTGCCGATGCAGTGCGAGTATTACTCGCTGGAGGGGCTGTCCCAATTGCAGGCTACGGTCGATCAGGTGCGCACCTACCTCAACCCCGGATTGCGCGATGGGCCCATCCTGCTCACGATGTACGACGAGCGCACCGAATTGGCGCAGGAGGTGGCCGAAGAGGTCAGGGACTACTTCCCTGACCGCGTCATGGCCACGACGATCCCGCGCAGCGCCGAAATCGGCGTGGCACCGTCCCACGCCCAGACGGTGATCGGGTACCGGCCGTTCGGCCGCGGGGCGCAGGCCTACGCGGTGGCTGCCGCGGAGCTGGCTGGTGCGGTGCCCGTCGTCGACCTGCGAGACTCGGTGGACGCGCACGAGCCGGTCGCGCGATCCGAGGGGGAGGCATCGTGAGCGAACGCCGACAGCTCGGGCGCGGACTTGGGGCACTGATCCCCACGGCGCCGATTATCGATGTCACCGACCGCGGCCGCAGGGAGAATGCCACGGCGGCGCGCTATCAGGAGGTCCCGCCGGACAGGATCCGCCCGAACCCGCAGCAGCCCCGCAAGATCTTCGATGAGTCGGCGCACGCCGAACTGGTCCACTCGGTGCGTGAGATCGGCCTGCTGCAACCGATCGTGGTGCGTCCCCTGCCGCCAGGCACCGCCGATGCCGACTTCGAGATCGTCGCCGGGGAACGGCGGTGGCGGGCATGCCGGGAGGCGGGTGTCGAGGCGGTACCGGTGATCGTCCGCCAGACCTCCGACAACGCGCTGCTGCAGGAGTCGCTGCTGGAGAACCTGCACCGGGCGAACCTGAATCCGCTGGAGGAGGGCGCGGCCTACAACCAGCTGCTGCACGACTTCGACTGCACCCAGGAACAACTGGCCACCCGGCTCGGTCGATCCCGCTCCCAGGTGGCCAACAGCATCCGGCTGCTGCGGCTGCCGACCGCCGTCCAGCGGAGGGTTGCGGCGGGGGTGCTGTCCGCCGGACACGCCCGGGCGCTGCTGTCCCTGCCCGACCATGAGGCGATGGACGCGCTCGCGGCGCGGATCGTGGCGGAGGGTCTGTCGGTGCGGGATGTCGAGGAGATCGTCGCGCTGGGAAGCAAGGGGTCCAAGCAGCGACGCAGGAGCCGGCGCCGAACGACACCCGTCGAGTACCAGGCCGTCGCCGACCGGCTGGCCGAGCGCCTCGAGACGCGCGTCGTCATCTCCAGCGGAGCCACCCGGGGAAGGATCGCCATCGATTTCGGCGATCTGGAGGACCTGGCCAGGATCGTGGATGCGCTCGAGGGCACCCTGCCGCCGGCCGATCTCTAG
>CAZECO010000172.1:2722-6678 GCA_964510455.1 uncultured Actinomycetes bacterium | reverse complement strand
CTACGACCAGGCGCCGGGGTCGGCGATGTCGGCCCGGTAGTGGGATCCGGGGATGCTGATGAGCCCGGCCCCCTGGTAGGCGTTGGCCCGGGCATCGGCGATGTCGCTGCCCACCCCGACGATCGACAGCACCCGTCCGCCGGAGGTGACCGGTGTGCCGTTGGCGCCCGCTGCCGTTCCGGCGTGCAGCACCGTGACGCCGGCGACCGCGGCAGCATCGTCCAGCCCGGCCACGGGGCTGCCGGTGACCGGTGCGGCGGGGTACCCCTGCGCTGCGATCACGACGTTGACGGCGGCCCCGGTCTTCCAGCTCGGCGCCGCAGCCGAAGCAAGCGCACCGGTCGCGGCAGCCATCAGCAGGCTCGACAGCGGGGAGTCCAGCAGCGCCAGCACGGCCTGCACCTCGGGGTCGCCGAACCGGCAGTTGAACTCCACCACCCTGGGGCCGCGCGCCGTCAGCGCCAGCCCGCAGTACAGGACGCCCACGAACGGAGCCCCGCGACGGGCCATCTCATGGATGGTCGGCTCCGCCACGTCATGCATGAGGCGGTCCACCAGGTCGGGGTCCGCCCAGGGCAGCGGCGCGTACGCGCCCATGCCGCCGGTGTTCGGGCCGGTGTCGCCGTCCCCGACGCGCTTGAAGTCCTGCGCCGGCAGCAGCGGCACGGCGGCTACCCCGTCGGTCAGGACGAACAGCGACACCTCCGGCCCGTCGAGGTACTCCTCGACGACGACGCGGCCGCCCTTGGCCAGGCATGCCAGCCCGTGGGCGCTGGCGAGGGCGGGGTCGTCGGTCACCACGACCCCCTTGCCGGCAGCCAGCCCGTCGTCCTTCACGACGTACGGGGCGCCGAACTGCGCGAGCGCCTCCTGCAGCTCGGCCGGCGTGCGGCAGCTGCGCGCGTCCGCCGTGGGCACGCCGGCCGCGCTCATGACCTGCTTGGCGTAGGACTTGCTGCCCTCGAGCTGCGCCGCGGCGGCGCTGGGGCCGAAGCAGGGGACGCCGCGGGCGCGGATGGCGTCCGCGGCGCCGGCGACCAGCGGCCCTTCCGGCCCGACGACGACGAGATCGACGCCCACCTGCTTGGCCAGGTCCCCGATCGCCTCCGGGTCGGCCAGGTCGACGGGCACAGTGCGCACGTCCACCGCGATGCCGGCGTTGCCGGGCGCGGCGACAACCTCGGTCACGCCGGGGTCCGCGATTAGGGCTCGAATGACGGCATGCTCCCGCGCCCCGGCTCCAACCACGAGAATCTTCATGCCTCCCAGGGTACGGGGGCCGGTTCGGGGGCCGAATCCGCTGCGCCGCTACACCGTCCGCAGGGCCAGATCCAGCAAAGCCAGCGCCTCGTCGGCCTCATCGTCGGAGAGCACCAGCGGCGGTGCGATATGCAGCCGGTTCGCCACGACGAGGCCGAGGACGCCGAGCCGCTGCAGGGTGCGGCCGAACTCGGCCATCTTCGGTGCCGGCATGGGCGTCTTCTCGCCGCGGTCCGCCACGAGCTCCAGCGCCCAGAAGGCGCCCAGCCCGCGGACGTCGCCGATGACGTCGAACTGCGAGGCCAACCGCCGCAGCCCCGGCCCGAGCACGAGTTCGCCGAGCCGGTCCGCCCGCGCGATCATGTCCTCGTCGTCCATCGCCCGGATCGCGCCGACGGCAGCCGCGCAGGCCAGCGGATGTCCGGAGTAGGTCATGCCCCCCGGGAACGGCCGGTCGCGAAATGCCGCGGCGATCCGGTCGCCGAACACCACGGCGCCGAGCGGCACGGCGCCGGCGTTGATCCCCTTCGCCACCGTGAACATGTCCGGCACGACGTCGTAGCGCTCGAAAGCGAACCACCGCCCGGTCCGCCCGAATCCGGCCATCACCTCGTCGAGGATGAGCATCGCCCCGAACTCGTCGCACAGCGCCCGCACCCCTGCCAGGTAGCCCGGCGGCGGGGGGATGACGCCGCCGGATCCGATCACCGTCTCCAGCAGCACCGCGGCCACGGCGGACGGGCCCTCGAACTCGATGATCTGCCGCAGATGGGCCAGCGCCCGCGCGGACTCCTCATCCTCGTCGGACGCCCAGAACGACGAGCGGTAGGCGTGCGGGCTGAAGAAGCGCACATGGTCGATGCCGAACTCGTTGCCGAACCGCCGCGGATCCCCGGTCGCCGAGATCGACGCGGTCGTGTTGCCGTGGTAGCTGCGGTAGGAGGACAGGATCTTGCGCCGTCCGGTGACCGCCCGCGCTGCCCGGATCGCGTTCTCCACCGCCTCCGTGCCGCCGGTGGTGAAGAACACGTAGTCGAAGCCCTCGCCGGCCCGTTCCGCGACGAGGCGCGCCGCCTCGCTGCGCACGTCCACCGCGAAGTTCGGCGAGGCCGTGGCCAGCCGCTCAGCCTGATTGACCACTGCCGCGACCACGCGGGGATGCTGGTGGCCCGCGTTGGTGAACACCAGCTGCGACGTGAGATCGAGATACCGGTTGCCCGCCGCATCCCACACCCGCGACCCCTGGCCGTGCGACAGCACCAGGCCGTTGGCCACGCCCTGGGTCGCCCAGGGGTGCCAGACGTGGTCGCGATCACCGGCGAGTACAGCCTCGATATCGGTCATGTCCCCATGGTGCCGAGCCGCACGTCGCCGATGAGCAGCCGGGCGCGAACGTTCACCCGTGGGAGAAGCGCGAATCGCGTGTGCGCGGCTCGATCGATTCCTGCAGTTCCGCCGCCGGCTGCTCCCGCTGGACCCAGGCCCCGTAGCGGCGCGCCAGCGGCTCCGCGGAGAAGCCGTGCGCGATGACGCTGAGCAGGACCGTCAGCGACGCCGTCGTCAGCACCACCTCGAGCTGGTCGTCGCGCTCCAGCGATTCCAGGGCGATCAGCGCGAAGACGATGGAGGCCAGGCCGCGCGGTCCGAACCACCCGATGAACGCTGCGGTCTGCGGGCGCAGGTGCGTCCCGAGCAGGCTCAGCGCCACCGGCGCCATCCGCAGCACCGTCAGCGCCAGGAGCGCGTAGACGACCTCCCGGAACCCCACGGCGCGCCACACCAGCGGCACGGCCGCGAAGCCGAACCCCAGCCACACCGCGTACCCCAGCGGGTTCGACAGGTCCTCGGTCAGTTCCAGCACGCCCTCCTCCTCGCCGAGCCAGCGGGCGGCTCCGGCGAACGCGGTTCCGGAGACGAAGGCCGCCACGAAGCCGTTGCCGGAGATCAGCAGCGCGGCGCCGTAGGCCAATATCGGGACCATGAGGACCGCCAACGCCCTGCCGCTGCCGGAGCTGAGGCCCAGGCCCTTGGAACGGCCGATGAGCAGGCCGCCCAAGACACCCACGGCGATGCCGGCGAGCGCGCCGATCAGCAGCTCCAGGAGCGCATCCCGCAGCGAATGCCTGGCGGACAGGCCCTCCGACCCCGCGATGGCAGCGATCGCGAACAGCACGACCGGCGTGGCCAGGCCGTCGTTCAACCCGCTCTCGACATTCAGCAGACGACGAACTCGCTGGGGCACCACGGGGTTCAGCACCGTTGCGGCCCCCAGGCCCGCATCGGTCGGCGCGAGCGCAGCGGCCAGCAGCAGGGCGAACATCACCGACAGGTCGGGGAACACCAGGGCAGCCGCACCCCACCCCAGCAGAACACTCAGCGGGAAACCGATCAGCAGCAGGCGGCCGATGACCCGACGATCCGCACCTACTTCCTGCGGACGCACCGCTGCGGCGTCGTGGAACAGGATCAGGACGAGGGTGAGCTCCGCGAGGATCTTGAGGTTCTCCAGCACAGCGGGTTCCAGCGGACCCATCGCGAAGCCGAAGACCGAGCCGAAAGCGACGAACGCCAGCGGGGCCGTCACCAACAGCCGGCTCAACCCCGCCGAGACCAGTGAGAACGCCAGGACCAGGACGGCGAACAGCACCGCCCCGACCAGTTCCGGCGAGACGTGCTCCTCCATGGGCACACCATAG
>CAZECO010000172.1:0-2622 GCA_964510455.1 uncultured Actinomycetes bacterium | reverse complement strand
GTTGAGACCGTGTCGAGCACGCATCTCCCGCCGAAGTGGGGCCTTCCCCGGGCGACGATCGTGCTCCTCGGCCTCGCCTCGGCCGTCATAGCGGTGGCGGGGCTCAAGGCCGTCGCAGGCATCTTCTCGATCGTCTTCCTCGCTGTCATGATCGCGATCGGCGTTGCGCCGTTGGGCACCTGGATGCGCAAGCACGGCGCCCCGAACTGGCTGTCAACCATCGGGCTGGTGCTTGCGGCCTTCGGGATCCTGATCGGTTTCGCCCTCATCCTCACTTTCGCGGCGGTCGAGCTCGCCCGGATCGTGCCCACCTACGACGAGGAGTTCGATGAACTCCTGTCCGACGTGGAGGGCCTGTTGACCAGTCTCGGCGTGACGGACGACCAGATCGTCAAAGCGTTCGAGAGCATCGAACTGTCCCAGATCACCGGGTATCTGGTGGATATCTTCGGCGCCATCCTCTCGGTGGTGGGCAACTTCGGCTTCATGCTCATCGTCCTGTTCTTCGTCATCATGGACCTCGCATCGTTCAACAACCGGCTCGCGGTGAGCAGGCGTCTGCGTCCCGACGCCGGACACGCGATGGCGTCATTCGTGCACGGCACGCGCAACTACCTGGTGGTCTCCACGGTGTTCGGCGCGATCGTCGCGGTCATCGACACGGTCGCCCTGGCGCTCCTCGGGCTGCCCTCGGTGGTCCTGTGGGGCCTGATCTCGTTCGTCACCAACTACATCCCGAACATCGGCTTCATCCTGGGCGTCATTCCGCCGGCGATCATCGGGCTGCTGCAGGGCGGCCCGCAGTTGATGTTCCTGGTGATCGTCGTGTACTCGGGCATCAACTTCGTCATCCAGTCGCTGATCCAGCCGCGGTTCGTCGGGGACTCGGTGAACCTCGCCACGACGGTGACGCTGCTGTCGATGACGCTATGGACCTGGATCATCGGGCCGTTGGGCGCCCTGCTGGCCATCCCGCTGACCCTGCTCGCCCGCTCGGTCCTCTTCGAAATCGACCCCTCCACACGGTGGATGAGCCTGCTCATCGAGTCGGGCAGCCCGGATGAGGAGGAGATCTCTGCCGTGGCGACACCGCCTCCCGCAACGGCCTGAGACTGCTGCGATGACCGCCCTGCAGTGGCTGACCGCCCTGATGCCGGTGCTGTCGGTGGCGGTGCTACTGGTGGCGCTGCGGATGCCGGCTGCGCGTGCGATGCCGCTGGCGCTGGTGATCTCCGTCGCCCTGGCGCTGCTGGTGTGGCAGGTGGACACGTCGTACGTGGCGGCGTCCATTCTCGAGGGTTGGATCATCGCCGCGAGCGTGGTCTGGATCGTGCTGGGGGCCATCGCGCTGCTCTTCGTCATGCGTGCCAGCGGGGGTCTCGATGCGATCCGGATGGAGTTCCAGGACCTCAGCGGCGATTCCCGGGTCCAGGCGCTGCTGGTCGGATGGCTGTTCGTGTGCTTCATCGAGGGTGCGGCCGGGTTCGGCACGCCGGCACCGGTCGCCGCCCCCCTGCTCATCGCGCTGGGCTTCCCCGCGCTCCCCGCGGTCGCACTCACCCTGATCGCCGACGTGTCGGCGGTGACCTTCGGCGCGGTCGGCACCCCGATCCTGGTCGGCATCGCCCAGGGCGTGGGGCTGGACCCCGGCGTGCCGCAGGACTACGCGGCCCTGCAGGAGGTGGCACTGACAGCCCAGGGCATCGACATCGTCGTCGGCCTTGTCGTCCCGGTCAGCATGATGTGGCTGCTGACCACGAAATTCGCGGCACACCCCTCCAAGCGGGCGTTCCGCGAGGTGGTTCCGCTGGCCCTGGTGTCGGCGCTGCTGTACAGCATCCCGGCGTGGCTGGCATGCCGGTTCGTGGGCATCGAGTTCGGCGGCATCCTCGGCGGCCTGATCGGGATGGTCGCCTTCTTCCTCCTGATCAAAACGGGTCTGCTGATCCCGAAGCGCCGCTGGACGATCGACGGCGGATACGTGGATGCACCGGCCGTCGAGGCCGCCGACCAGGTCGCGCACGGCTGGCCGGCGTGGAAGGTGTGGGGCCCGTACCTGCTGCTCACCGCACTGCTGCTGCTCAGCCGGCTGGTCCCTGCGCTGAAGGAGGGGCTGACCGCGGTGAGCGTCGGGACGGCGGACATCCTCGGCACCGGGCTGTCCTCATCGTTCCAGCCGTTCTACTCGCCCGGCTTCATCTTCTTGATCGTGGTGGTGGTGACCGCGCTCGTGCAGGGCGTGCCCCGTTCCGCGCTCGGCCCGACCGCCAAAGCGGTCGGCGTCTCGGTCGGCGGCACGGCGATCGTGCTGGCCGCGGCGGTGCCCCTGGTGCGGGTGTTCCTGAACTCCGACGTCAACGATGCCGGATTGGAGTCCATGCCGCTGGAGCTGGCGGCGGCCGCGACAGCGGCGATGGGGTCGGCGTGGCCGTTGGCTGCACCGTTCGTCGGTGCGCTGGGCTCCTTCGTCTCGGGCAGTGCGACATTCAGCCACCTGATGTTCGCCGAGCTGCAGGCCGAGGTCGCCGGAGACCTCGGCCTGTCGACGAATGTGGTGCTCGCCCAGCAGATCGGCGGCGCCAACGCGGGGAACATGGTGTGCGTGGCCAACGTCGTCGCCGT
>CAZECO010000171.1:0-6743 GCA_964510455.1 uncultured Actinomycetes bacterium | reverse complement strand
TGCCGGGAACACAGATCCTGTCATCGGTGCTGGAGACGATCGGCAACACACCGATCGTGCGCTTGGCGCGGCTCAGCGAGTCCGAATCGCTCGCATGCACCCTGGCGATGAAGCTCGAGACCACCAACCCCGGCGGGTCGAGCAAGGACCGGCCCGCTTTGCAGATGGTCCTGGCCGCTGAGCGTCTCGGACTGCTGGCGCCGGGCGGGACCATCGTTGAGCCCACGTCCGGCAACACCGGTGTGGGGCTTGCGATCGTCGCCGCCCAGCGCGGCTACCGCTGCGTCTTCGTGGTGACGGACAAGGTGACTCCAGAGAAGGTCGACCTGCTGCGCGCGTACGGCGCCGAGGTCGTGGTCTGCCCGGTCGCGGTCGCCCCGGAGGATCCCCGCAGCTACTACTCGGTCGCGGAGCGACTCACCGCGGAGCTGGGCGCCTACCGGCCGAACCAGTACGCCAACCCGGACAACCCGCTGTCTCACGAGCTGACCACGGGTCCGGAGATCTGGGAACAGACCGGCGGGCGGATCACCCACTTCGTCGCAGGTGCGGGGACCGTGGGGACCCTGACGGGCGTCGGGCGGTTCCTCAAGCGGATGAACCCGCAGGTGAAGCTGATCGCCGCGGATCCCGTGGGGTCGGTGTTCTCCGGCGGCTCTGGACGGCCCTACCTGGTGGAGGGCGTGGGCGAGGACTTCTTCCCCGATGCCTGGGATCCCGACCTGCTCGATGGGGTGATCCCGATCAGCGACGCGGAGAGCTTCGCGACCGCCCGGCGCGTGAGCCGGGAGGAAGGCGTACTCATCGGCGGTTCGGGCGGCATGGCGGTGGCGGCAGGGCTGCAGATCGCCCGCGAGGCCGGGCCGGACGACATCGTTGTGGTGCTCAATCCCGACTCCGGACGGGGCTACCTGAGCCGGGTGTTCAACGATGAGTGGATGGCTCGATTCGGCTTCCTGGACGAGCCCGGCGACACGATCGGCGCGGTCCTCGACCTCCGCCGAGGCCCGGAGCTGCTGTACGTCAACCCCGAGGACACCGTGCGCAGAGCTATCGAAATCATGCGCTCGCACGGCGTGAGCCAACTGCCGGTCTGCAAGAACACCCCGCCGTTCGCCGCAGCCGAGGTCAGCGGGGCGGTGGACGAACTCGAGTTGATGCACCGGGTGTTCCGGGAGCCCGACCTGTTCGAGGCGCCCATCGACAAGGTGATGGGCCCGCCACTTCCCACCATCGGCGCCGGGCAGAGTGTCGACAGGGCCGTCGAGCTGCTCGGCCGCGCCCCCGCGCTGCTGGTGCTATCCGGCGGGCGCCCGAGGGGCGTCCTCACGCGCAGCGACATCCTCGGCCACCTGGAGGCTCGTGGTGCGTGAGCACGGGTTCGAGACAAGGGCGATCCATGTCGGTCAGGCTCCGGACCCCGCGTTCGGGGCGGTGATCCCGCCGCTGACGCTGAGCACCACCTTCGTCCAGGACGGGGTGGGTGGGCACCGCGGGTTCGAGTACGCCCGATCCGGCAATCCCACGCGCGCGGCGCTACAGGAGGCCATCGCCTCGCTGGAGGGCGGACGGCACGGCTTCGCCTTCGCTTCCGGCTTGGCGGCGGAAGATGCCGTTCTGCGGCTGCTGCGGCGGGGGGAAGGCGTCCTGCTCGGCGACGATGCCTACGGAGGCACGTTCCGCCTGATCGACAAGGTGCATGCGGCGGCGGGCCTCCGCTACAGCGTCGCAGACCTCACCGACCTCGATGCGCTGCGCCGGAACTGGCCTGACGACACGGGGCTGGTCTGGCTGGAGTCGCCGACCAATCCCCTCCTGACGTGCGTCGATATCGTCGAGATCTCAGCCCTGGCCCACTCCCATGGGGCCCTGGTCGTGGTGGACAACACCTTCGCAACCCCGTACCTGCAGCAGCCCCTGGCCCTGGGCGCGGACATCGTCGTGCACTCGGCGACGAAGTACCTCGGCGGACACTCCGACGTGGTGGGCGGGCTGGTGGTGCTCGACGACGACGACCTTGCCGAGCGGACCGGCTTCCTGCAGAACTCGGTCGGAGCGGTGCCCGGACCCTTCGACTGCTACCTGGTGCTGCGGGGGCTCAAGACGTTGGCCGTCCGGATGGACCGGCATTGCGCCAATGCCCGGGCGGTTGCCGAAATGCTGGTGGCACATCCAGCGGTGTCGGCGGTCCACTACCCGGGCTTCGAGGAGCATCCGGGGCATGAAGCCGCGCTGCGCCAGATGCGCGGCTTCGGCGGCATGGTCAGCTTCCGCGTGGCGGGTGGGGAGTCCGCGGCCCTGCGGGTTGTCGCAGGCACGAAGCTCATCACGCTGGCCGAGTCCCTCGGCGCGGTGGAATCGCTGATCGAGCATCCCGCGCGGATGACACACGCCTCGGCCAGCGGCTCCGCGCTGCAGGTCCCCGAAGACCTCGTCCGGCTGTCGGTGGGCATCGAGTCGATCGAGGATCTGCTGGCCGACCTTCGCGGCGCGCTGGACGCCTTGTGATGCCAGGCACCGCCTTGAGCGCGAAGCCCGTGCCGGAACAGGGGCGCTGACAGCTGGAGCTGAAATCCGCCGTCACGCGGAGCGGGTGAAAATCCCACACATCGGTCCCATCCTCGCTTCACCAGGCGCAGACCTTCTGCCGGGCAGGTCGCCAGCGGCGCTTGACCTGCATGAGGATCGAAGAGGATCCGGTCGCGCGGCGGGTGCTGGCTCTGCCAGTCGTCGTCCTTCGTCATCTTCCACAAGCACTTCACCAACACTGATCACGGCTCCGGCCTGAAGGTGGTTCCGGCCGAGCCGCCAGGGGGATCGACGCTGTCGCCGCTCAGCGACACCGGGTCTCATGCCCATCGCGGCCGATCGATCCGAGCCCTCCTCCCTCCAATCGCTCAGTGCGTGAGTTCGGCGCCGTGGCGTGGGCTGACAGCGCATGGTAGGGATAGCCACGTGAGCGCAGGAGAGACCGATCTGGTGGTCGCGGTGACGGGTCCGACGGGGACGCTGGGGTTCGGGCTGACGCCGCTGCTGCAGGCCGATGGACGGGTGGCGCGGGTCGTGGGCATCGCCCGCCGCCCGTTCGACCCGGACGAGCACGGCTGGACCAAGATGGAGTACCGGCGCGGCGACGTGCGGGATCCGGACGCGCTGGCGCAGGCGTTCGCCGGGGCCGATGTGGTGGTCCACCTCGCCTTCCTGGTCGTGGGCGGATCGAGGGCGGCCACCCACGCGATCAACGTCGAGGGGACGCTGAACGCCTTCCGCGCCGCCGCCCGGAGCGGTGTCCGCCGGTTCGTGTACGCGTCATCGGTGTCCGCCTACGGCTTCCACGCCGACAACCCGGTACCCATGACCGAGCAGTGGCCGACCCGCCCGGCGGACCTGTTGTCCTACGCCCGGGACAAGGCCGAGCTGGAGCAGCTGCTGGCACAGGAAGCGGAACAGCACGCCGGCATGGCGCTGTACCTGCTGCGGCCGCCGATCGTGCTCGGCCCTCACACGGTCGGCGCGAAGGCCGGCGGGTTCGGACCGCTCGCCGGGTTCGCCGAGGCCCTGCTGCACGCCGCCGGGAGGCTGCACGCGCCGGTGGTCGTGCCGGATGTCCAGGTCCAGTTCATCCACGAGGACGATGTCGGACGGGCCCTGCTCCAGTGCGTGGTCGCAGCCGGACCGCCCGGCGCCTACAACGTGGCGGCCGACGACGTCCTGAGCATCGCCGACGTCGCCCGCGAGGTCGGCGTCCTGCCGTTGACGGCCCCCGCAGCCCTGACCCGGGCCGCCGCCCGGGCGGTCATGCGGATACCGGCCCTCCCCGCGGTCGCCCAATGGGTCGAGGTGCTGACCCACCCCGCGATCATGGACACCTCCCGCGCCAAGTCCGAACTTGGCTGGACCCCGGCCCACACCGCGCGCCAGTCGGTCCGGGAAGCCCTGCGCTGAGGCTCCGATCGGCCTTTCAACCCCTTCGTTCGAGGTCGACGCCCTCCGCACGACGGCTCGACGAGCTACCGCCGACGGGTACGCGACCACTGCGAGAACGCCCGGCTGATGGCCTACGTCCGCGGTCCGGAGGGGCGCACCGCCGGCGAGGTCAGGAAGACGCCCCTGCGGCAGCCAGGTCCCTGACGACGCAGCGATCCAACGCAAGGCGCCCGGAGGGGACGACATCAGATCTCGTCGGCCTCACAACCTGTTCTGGATGTCGGTTGCGGCGGCCACCATCTGTCCGTGTTCCGGGACGCGGAGCACGAACCCGCGGTTGCCCATGATGGCCGAGAAGAGGCTGTTGGGCTCTGTGCGCATCACCAGCACCGGCGCGTACTTCGCCGCAGCCTCGTCGTCGGTCAACCGGTAGCGATGGGTCGCCTTCCGGCTGACGTAGGCGCAGTAGTTGGAGCCGCTGGGCTGGGCGGTCACGCGATCGTCGGTCACGATGTTGGCCCATTGTGCGAACATGGAGATGTCGCCGGCGTAGTTGGCCATGTCCACGCAGAGGTTGCCGGGCGGACGCATGTTGACCTCGAGGGCAGTCAGTCCGCCGTCCGGACGTCGAAAGAACTCGAAGTGGAAGTACATCTGCCGCACGTCGAACTCCCGGGCGACGCGCTGACCCGCTTCGAACAGGTCGGGCTGGATATCGCGGGTGACATAGAAGTAGATGTCGGTGCCCTCGTTCACCGTCTCCATGACGCCTTCCGAGTACTGCATGCTCGATGCCAGCACGACATCCCCCCGGCTGTCGGTGAGCCCGTCGAAGGTGACGATCCGGCCCTGGACGTAGGTCTCTGCGAAGTAGTCGACCTGCGGCTTGCTCGCCCAGAACTCCGATTCGTCCCCCGCCTGGGAGATCTTGTACATGCGGGCAGCACCCACCCCGATGTCCGGCTTGACCACGACGGGGTACCCGACCTCCGCGATGAACTGCTGCAGATCCTCGGTGCTGCGAACCAGCTGGCCGGGTGCGACGTCGAGCCCCGCATTGACGAAGTGCTGTTTCATCACCGACTTGCGCTTGATGGAGGCCATGTCGTGCGGCTTCCAACCGGGGACGTCGAATTCGGACCGCAGCTGCGCCTCGGTCTCCAGCCAGTGCTCGTTCAGGCTCTCGATCCGATCAATCGGGCCCCACCTGTCCCGGAAGTGCCGCATGGCGGCCCGCAGGCTGTCCAGGTCGTCGAGGGTGTCCACGCGGTAGTACTCGGTGAGCGCCTGCCGAAGCTCAGGTCGAAGTTGGTCGTAGGGCGTGGCGGACAGGCCCAGGACCTGGTGGCCCCGTGCCGCCAACTCCACGCTGAACGGGTAGAAGTTGTCGGGGAAGTCCGGAGATATGAAGACGACGGCCAACGTAACCTCCCTGTCGCGGAAGCCCTTGCGTTCATGTTCGCAGCGGCCAGGCGCGGCCGCGCGCTGGGGCGCGTCCGGTCGAACCAGACCTCATCGGTGAGCCAGCGCATCGCCCCCTGCGAGCCCGCGGAGCAGGCGGACACCGGCGGGAAGTCGTGCGAAGCGCGCCGGTGGGAGCGCGGGGAGCCCGCAGCGGCGCGGCTACAGGCTCGCCAGGTGCTTGACCGCCATCCGCTGCCAGGAGGGCCAGTCGTGGGGGGTGTCGGTGCCCCAGACGTCCAGGGCGCACGGGATGCCCCGCTCCCACAGCGCCTCGGCCAGCTGCTGCGTGGAAGGCAGCGCCTGCGTCGACTCCACCTCCCACGCCCCGGATCCGACCACCAGCTGCACGAACAGATGACCGCGCAGCCATTCCAGGTGATCGCCGTGGAGATTCGGGACGTACGCGCGAGGATTGTTGAAGTACAGGGTCATGCCCTGCTCCCCCCAGGGCTGCCAGCTGCTCGGGTCGTAGTTGCCGGACATGGCCACGACGTGGTTGAAGAGATCGGCACGCCGGAGACCCGCGTTGAGAGCATGGAACGCACCCATGCTCACGCCCGCGGCGACCAGAGGCTGGGAACTGGCGCAGTCGGCGTGGATCGCGGGGACAACCCGGTCGGTGATCCACCCGAACCACCGGTCGTGCCTCTGTGCGCGCTGCTCGAGCGGGAGCGAGCTGTTCGACCAGGAGGCGGCGTCGTCGGTGTCCACGGAGTAGACCTTGATTCGGCCCCCCTCGATCGCCGGCTCGAGCGCGTGGATGATGCCGCGGTCCTCGAGATCGCCCGCGCTGCCTGCTTCGGAGGGGAAGAACAGCACGGGCCGGCCCCAATGGCCGTAGGCGATGACGTTGCCGGAGTGGGCAAGTTCTGGGACGTCCAAGTGCCAGGTGTCGCGACGCATGCTCAAGTCTCTCGGCAAGTGGGCTCACTGTGCGCGCTCGGGCCCATCGAATGGAAGCTCACCTCGATCGACCGGTCTCCAGGCGGGGCAAGCACGCGATCGAGCCCGATACGACAGGGTCGGATCCTGCGCCGTGTGGTCATCGGCCGGGGTGCCTCAGGTCCACGATCTTGGGCGGCGCCCGCGCCGGTCGCCGTGACCCGGCACAGCCAGCGGTCGGGCTGCGGTTCGCGAACGCGGGCGATGACAACGCCCTCACCCTCATCACCTCGTGGGCGATCGACGGGCTGATCGGTGCATCCAAGCCTTGGCGTTGGCGGTGCCTGTGCGGTGGGCGGCGAATGCGGCCGCCGTGCCCGCGCGGTGCCCAGCCGGCCGCCTCCGCGGCGCGTTGATCGCAGCGTTTCACCGCATCGCTGCGGCTGATCGCGGCGATCAACGCCCGGCGG
>CAZECO010000170.1:1636-6749 GCA_964510455.1 uncultured Actinomycetes bacterium | reverse complement strand
CACGGTGCTCGTGCAGCCGCTGGTGTGGATCGCTCCCGCCGCATTGCAGCGGCGGATCCCGTCGGCCCTGCGGCGCGGTATGGCTGGGCGGCTGAGCACCGCCGGAGACCTCGGGCTGGTGTGCCTGGCCCTGGTACTGGGCGGCCTGACCCATATCGCGCTGGACCTGTTCACCCACGGCGACATGTGGCCGGTGCAGAACATCCACGCGCTGAGCACTCCGATCGGCGGGCTGCCACTGTACCGATGGCTGCACCTGGCCATCTCGCTGCTGGGGCTGGCGCTGCTGGTGTGGTTCCTCGCAGGCTGGTGGCGGCGGGCGCCGCTTGCGGGCCCGGCCGAACCCGTTCGGCCCGGGGTCCGCTGGTGGGCCGCCGGGCTGCTGCTGGGCGCCTCGACGCTGGCAGGTGTCCGTGCCGCGCTGGCGTGGATGCCCGGCACAGGGCAGGGGACGCTCATCGCCGGCCTCCTGGGGTTCTTCTCGACGCTGGCGCTGGGCGTGGTGGTGTGTGCCGCGGCGTGGCATGTGTTGGTCGGGGCCCGGCGCGACGCCGCTGCGGAGGGGGCTCCTGGCGGGCGCTCCCAGCAGTAGGGGTCCGAGGCCCACGGTCCGTGAGCACGGGGGGTCTGCGCATGCGCCCCACAACCGAGTGCGCCTGCGAACACCTGTCCTGTGGAGGACGGAAACCACCCGGACGGCGCCAGCACGCGCAGGCCAAGACGGTGCCCAGGGCCGCACAGGGCGATTCCGCCCCCGCGCGCACCACCGCCCACTCATCGTGGCCTCGCAGATGATCAGTTATTCGGGGGGTGTTCGGTGCGCGACGGCTTCGACAAGGACGTGTACGCGATCTCGCGGGTGAGCGAGAACGCCACCGTCGCGCAGATCAAGAGCGCCCATCGGAACCTGGCCAAGATCGTGCATCCGGACCGGCACCCCGCCGCATCGGAACGTCTCGTGCGTCCTCGACTCTGTCCAGAGGAGGTCGGCTGACCCCCCTGCTTCGGGTGCCGGAGTCGGCCCTAGCTTGAGGTAGAAGGCCGAGATACTCCGTTCTCAACATCTGCGGGTTGGTCTGGAATGCGAGGCCACGCACAGTGGCAGTGTTGGCGAAATCCCACTCACAGGGTGCCGCCGTGCTGGAAGGTCACTGGGATCAGGCCCTGCGCAATGTCGGACCAGAGTCAGCCAGATGCCACCCGAATGGATCTCCCTGTCGGATATCGGGCGGCGCGAGGTCGATCCGGTCATCCACGATCTCCTGCACGACCTTGTGACCCTCGGATGGCGACTCCGCCGGCAGGGCCACAAGTTCTACGCCTACTGCCCGTGCGGCGACCCTGACGGCAGGATCCGCATCGATGACAGGCCACGCGATCCCGTCGCTCAAGCACGGCGGGCGCGGCGCGAAGGGCGCCACTGCCCCAACAACCACGATCTCGACCGACCGGATGCCGCAGCATGCTGTTTCATCTTGACAACAGACTTGCCGGGCAGGGAAGGTTGGGTGTGATGAGTCCAGCGCCGTTCGAGCTGCAATTCGAGCTTGAACCGATTCCAGAGGACGTCGAGGATGCCATCGCCGGCGCATTCGACTGCCTCATCGCCTCGCACTCGGGGGTGACAACCGTGACCCTGTCCGCCCAAGGGCCGACATGCGTCGCTGCGGCGCTCGACGCGGCAGACGCGCTCCGCCGGCTCGGCGCTCATCCAGTGCGACTCGTGGATGATGTCGTCAGCCGCGGCGAGATCGCCCGCCGCGCCGGCGTGACACCGCAGGCCGTGGGCCAATGGATCCGGGGCGAGCGCCACGCCGGCTCTCCCTTCCCGCCGCCCTACGTCCTCGCGGGGGGCGGCCTATGGCTGTGGGGGGAGGTCGTCGCCGCCCTCGCCCAGCGGGGCGTTGTCGTGGACGCCGGTGTGCGCTATCCATCGCGCCTGGACTCCCAATTGATCGGCGGCGCGATGGCTGGCCGCAAGAGCGCCTGACCCGTGGCTGGCTGCCCCGGTCGGGTTATCGCGGCCACAACACCGGCCGGCGAGTCGTGGAGCGGCCATGCCCGGGGCTGCCGCCGGTGACTCTCCCCGGTTCGCCCTGCGCGACACCCAGGAAGCGCCGCCGGACTTGCTCAACATGGATGACACCTTCATCAACTACATGTCCAGCTCCCCAACGTGTCTCAGAGAAGGTCGAGGACCCCAACTGATATGGATGCCGGAGTCGGGCCGAGCCGGCCAAGGAGTGCCACCAGACGCGATCACTCAGGATCGAAACCTGTGGAGTTGGACGCTGGGCTATGCGGCACGGTCCCGAGCGGCGACCGGCCACTGCGCTTGCGTGGCTTCTGGATCATCTCCATGGAGGGTGTGCAAGGCGAACACCTTGGGTATCGAGAAGGTTGGTACTCGTTCCATCGTGCCCGCCAAGCAAGAGGGGGACATTCATGCTCGCCTGCCACCTTCGTGCGTGGTCGCGGACCGGATCCACAGGCGGCGTCATCGAGCGCAGTGCGTCAGCCGCACTCACCCAGGTTCCCCGCCGCACTTCGGCGTCCTGCGTGCTCCCCGCTACCCTTCGGAGGCGAGGGGGGACGTTGTGGCCGGGGATCCGATGACGCTTGCGCAGGCGCGCAGAGAGCTCGACAAGGAGATCTACGAGGCGATCGAGCGCCAGATGTCGGACCAGCGAGGCGTGTGGACGGTCACCCGCGGCGGCCACAAGGCGGTGCTCATCTGCGATGCGGGCTGCTGCAGGATCTCGGTCGGCGGCACCGTGCGGAACCCGGCCCGTGCCGCGCGCGACATCGCCCGCAGGATGGCCCGCCATCCACAGCCGGAGGACGATCCGCGGGCCCGCGTTCGGCGCGGGTAGACCGAGTGCCGGATCGGTGGGTATGCTTGACAGGTGACAAGTTGACGTCCGAATATGTCGGCGTCGGAGATCGGAGCACCCATGGCCAAGCAGCCTTCCATCGGCCTCATCGTCGAGGTGTCCTGCCCCGAGCATGTCCAGCAGGCCACGCTCGACAGCCTCTGCGAGATCCTCGACTGCCGCCTCGACCTGGCCGGCGGCCGGCTGCTGCTGACGTGCTACCTGCAGGACGCGATGCCCGAAGCTGCCGCCGCCCACCTGCTGTCCGTGCTGGCGCAGCGCGCCCCCGACCTCATCCCGCTGCGGCTGGACGACGACATGGTCGCGGCGTCGGACATCGCGGCCAGGCTCGGGGTCAGCCGGCAGGCGGTCGCCCAGTTCGCGCAACCCTCCGCCGGCTTCCCGCTCCCCGTGGGCACCTGCGCCTCCGCTCGGATCTGGCGGTGGGCGGAGGTCAACGAATGGCTGCGGGAGCACCGCAAGGACCGCGCCGACGAGGAGCGCTGGCCGACCGCGGACGAGGCCGCCGTCATCAACGCGCTGATCCTGCAGTACCGCCGCGGCGGGATCGACGCGGTGACCGCGCCCTCCGGTGTCTCGGCTTCGCCTGTCGTGCACTGACGCCTGCTGCGCGCCGGCGTTTCCCCCTCAGCGCCGCTTGGCGGCCTTCATCGCCTTCTTGTGCTCCCGCACCATCGCCAGCGCCTCCGGGCCGGTGATGTCGGCGACGCTGAGGTGCGACCCCGGCTGGCCGTAGGGCGCAGACGCCTCGCGCCAGCCGTCGCCGGTGAAGCCGCGCTGTTTGCCCAGCAGCGCCAGGAAGATCTTGGCCTTCTGCTCGCCGAACCCGGGCAGGGCCCTGAGCCTGGCGACCACCTCGCGGCCGTCGGGGTCGCCCTGCGACCAGATCGCCGCCGCATCCCCGCCCCAGTCGGCCAGCACGATGCGGCACAGCCCCTGCACCCGCCCCGCCATCGACCCCGGGTAGCGGTGCACGGCGGGCGTCCGGGTGAACAGCGCGACCAGATCCTCCGGGTCGTGCTCCGCCAGGGCCGAGGGGTCCAGCGACCCGGTGCGCTGCAGGATCTTCAACGGCCCCGCGAACGCCGACTCCATGGGGACCTGCTGGTCCAGCAGCATCCCGATGAGCAGCGCGAGGGAGTCGTTCGTGAGGAGCTCATCGGCCTCAGTGTCACCGGTGATGTGGAGCGCCATGGAGCCAGTCTCGCGCGCGCCGAATCCCGGTGGGCGATCGCAGCCGGATTTCCTCTGCGCCGTCTGACCGGGTGGATACTTTGATGGCGCAGGGATCTGCACTCCGTGGCAGGGGGACAGCATGATGAACGACTTCAACACCACGACTGTGCTGTACGAATCGGCCGAGACCCAGCGCCGATCGGGGCCGACCTGGCCGGTGTTCGTGCTGGTGATCGCCATGCTGCTCATCGCCAGCGGCCTCGGGTTCGCCTTCATGTATGCCGAGCAGACCAAGATGGCCGATGCCTCGCAGGAATTGCAGGACAGGGCCAGGGCGCTCTCCGAAGAACTGGCGGCCACCCGCGGAGCGTTGGACGGCGTCGAGTCCTCGCTGTCGGAGACACAGCAGCGGCTCAACCAGCTCGGGATCTCGGTGAACAGCCTCGGCGCGGACGTCGAGAAGCAGCAGCAGAACACCATCAACCCGGCAGCCCTGTCCGAAGCGGTCCTGCCGTCCGTCGTCACCGTCTACTGCGCCGACTACTCCCAGGGCAGCGGGTTCGCCGTTGCGGTGCCGGGACTCCCCTCCGGGTTCTCCTCAGCCATCATCACCAACTACCACGTCGTTGCGGAGTGTGCCGACAACCCCGACGCGGCGGTGGCGGTCGTCCAGAACGACCTGCGGCCCAACACCCAGCTCGCCGCGTGGGACGAGGACAACGACCTGGCGCTGCTGTACGTGGCGGAGGGATTCCCGCCGCTGGCCATCGGCGCCACCCCCGGCATCGGGCAGCCGGTGATGTCTGTCGGGTCGCCGTACGGGGTCGACGGGACAGTCGCGGCCGGAACGGTCACCAACGTCCAGAACTCGTTCCTGACCCACGACGCCGCCATCGGGCCTGGGAACTCCGGGGGTCCGCTGATCGATCGCGAGGGCCGGGTCGTCGGCGTGAACACGGCCATCGTGCAGGACTCCCCCGGCCAGAACATCGCCGTCCGGATGCGGGTGGGCTGCCAGAAGATCCTCGACTGCTCGTAGGGCT
>CAZECO010000170.1:0-1536 GCA_964510455.1 uncultured Actinomycetes bacterium | reverse complement strand
GCGGCGGCCAACGCAGCGAAACTCCGGGCATCCCGCCCGGACCACGCTCACCACCAGCCCATGCCCGAAGTATTGACGCGCTGGCCGTCAACGCCGCCAACTGGCGGGGGGCTGACCTCGGTGGTCTTGGCCGACAGATGACGGCCCCCGCTGCCCGAGGTCGGTCTCGGCCTTGTGGCTCAGGACCTGCGGGGCGAATCGCTGCGATCAACGGCAAGGCGACGCCCCCACCGGCCCCGCCCATAGGATTGGGGCTTGCACAAGGAGGATGCATGACCACCGATCTCGTCGTCATCGGACTGGGCTACGTCGGGCTGCCGCTCGTCCAGGCCGCCGTCCGCAAGGGGCTGACCACCATCGGGTACGACGTCTCGCAACGGGTCGTGGAAGGCCTCAATGGCGGCAGGTCACACGTCGACGACCTGTCCGACGACGACATCGCGGAACTGCGCGGAGCCGGGTTCGAGGCCACCACCGATGCGTCCTGCCTCACCGGGGCAAAGCACGTCGTCATCTGCGTCCCCACCCCGCTGTCCGAGGACGGCGGACCGGACCTCGCCGCCGTGATCGGGGCTACCGAGACCATCGCGCAGCACCTGCAGCCCGGCCAGGTGATCGTCCTGGAATCCACCACCTACCCGGGCACGACCGATGATGTGGTGCGGCCGATGCTGGAGGCGGGCGGGCTCGCGGCCGGCACGGACTTCCACCTGGCATTCAGCCCCGAGCGCATCGATCCGGGGAACCCGGTCTACGGCATGGTCAACACGCCCAAGGTGGTCGGCGGGTACACCCCCGCCTGCACCGATGCCGCCGCGGAGCTGTACGGAAGGTTCGTCGATCAGGTCGTGCGGGCCAAGGGCACCCGGGAAGCAGAGACCGCCAAACTGCTGGAGAACACCTACCGGCACATCAACATCGCCCTGGTCAACGAGATGGCGCGGTTCTGCAACGACATGAACATCGACCTGTGGGACGTCATCCGCTGCGCCAAGTCCAAGCCGTTCGGCTTCCAGGCGTTCTACCCAGGCCCGGGTGTGGGCGGGCACTGCATCCCGATCGACCCCAACTACCTGTCGCACCGGGTGAAGGTGGAGCTGGGCTACTCCTTCCGGTTCGTGGAGTTGGCCCAGGAGATCAACCTGGGCATGCCGCGATATGTGGTGCAGCGGGTGCAGGACTTGCTCAACGACCGCGGGAGCGCGCTGCGCGGCGCCCGGGTGCTGCTGCTGGGCGTGACGTACAAGCCCGACATCGCCGATCAGCGGGAGTCGCCGTCCACCGATGTGGGTGCGGGGTTCCTGGCGAAGGGCGCGGACCTGTCGTACCACGACCCGCACGTGCCGGTGTGGCGCCTGGCGGACCGAGAATTGACGTCCGTGCCGGATCTGCACGCCGCGGTCGCGGATGCGGATGTGGTCGTGCTGCTGCAGAACCACAAGGCGTACGACGTGCCGGCGCTGGCATCGGCGGCGCGGCTGTTGTTCGACACGCGGGGGGCGGCCAGCGGGGAGAACGTGGAGACGCTGTAGCGGC
>CAZECO010000169.1:0-6800 GCA_964510455.1 uncultured Actinomycetes bacterium | reverse complement strand
ATCCCCGAGATTCCCCGCTCACCTCGGGCGGTTGCCCGAAATTCCGACGCGTTGCCCGGCGCCACCAAGGACCGGCGCCGACCCCCGCGGGTAGGTTGCTGCGGGCGGACCCCGGGCGGTTGCCTGCGCTGTGCGCCAGATGCCGTCGGGCGATTCGGTCGGGCATCGGGTCGTGGTCGGGCGCGTGCGGCCCCTGGGGGCGGGTTGCGCCGCGGCAGACGCCGAGGAATCCCCGCCGAATGCGAACGCGCCGGAGGACTCACCCGCAGCGGGTGCGAAGCCCGCTCCAGGTGCACACCACCCGCCGACACCTCGGACCGGCACCGCGAGCCTGTCTGACGATCCGCCGCGCCCCGCCAGATGCCGAAACGCCGCTGAACCCAGGCCTGCTGGGCGGGCGGACCCCCGGTTGGCGCCGCGTGCGAGAACGGGAGGAGCGGGCAGCGCCTCACGGTCCACGGTCGAAATGTGCTCCGACTCGCCAGGGGTAGCGCCCGAACGCCAGGAGGGAAACAATCCCGTTGTGGCCGCCACCCAGAACCCCGCGATCAACCTCCGCCTCGCACAGCTCGGACTGCCCCTGCCGGCGGGCTTCGAAGACACCGATGCCGCCCGGCTGGTCGGGCCGATCCTTGCTCGTCAGCGCGAACTGTCGCGGCGCCTTGCCGACCGGCTGTGCGCGGCGGACGGGCGGATCCAGGCCTTCCTCGACGACTACCTGGCCGACACCGGCGAAGCCCCGAGACTCCCCAAGCGCACATTCGTGCTCGATGAGCCCGGGCTTGCCCGCGACCTGTCCCTCCCCTTCGACGGCGACACCTTCGCCTCACCGCTGCTGCGCAGCTACCGCCTGGTCAACGGGGTGCTCCACAACCCCGCCAACGACCGGCGGACCACCGCCGGTGTGTTCCATATCGCCGAGGGGGGCCTCCCGATCCCGGACGACAAGATCGCGGTTCCGAAGCTGGCCTTCGCGCGGCTCCTCGCCCTGGCGTTCGAGCCGCCGGCGGTCGACATGGTGCTGCCCTACACGGCGAATCAGGAACAGCCGGCCGCGTGCTTCGTGTCGCTGCAGCTGCGCCCGCTGGTCGCCCCCGCGGTCCCCGGTTCGGTGATGGAGAAGCGGATGGAGACCCGCTTCATCGTGCCGGGGGGCATGGTCGCCAACCTCGACTTCGTGGAGGGGATCTTCGGCAACGGGGGCGACCCCTACCTGCCGGAGAACGACGCATCCCTGGCTCCTGATACCTGGACCGGCCACACCGGATGCGTCATCCTGGCGCCGCACCTGACCCGTGCGACCAAGAAGGAACTCGGGCTGCCGCATATCACCGAGGCCACGGATCGCCAGAAGCGCGACGGCGTGTGCTGGGAGCAGGAGGACGAGCCGTACAACGGCGGCAAAGCCTTCAAGATCTGCGCCCGCGACGCGCGCGGGGTGATCGTCACCGTGATCGCCGACAACTACTTCGGGTACTGCAAGAAGGAGGTCAAGACCCAGATCTCCTACTCCGCGAACCTGTTCGGCAACGCCGAGGAGGAGCATGCCGGCGGTGCGCTGGTCTTCCCCAGCTACAACCTCGGCCAGGAGTTCACCGACACCCGCTGCGGCGGCTACTCGCTGGACGAGGTTCTGCAGCGCGACCAGCAACGGTTCTCGCTGCAGCCCCAGGGCCACGCCCTGGACCTTCTGCACCCGCACATCGTGCTGGTGCCGGCCGATCCGCACTACTCGCTGCGGACCATGACGGTGTCGTGGCCGGCGGGCGACGGCGGCCGTGGCTCGATCCCGCTGCGCGCCGACAAGACCTACCTCAGCCCGAACGGCTACCGCGTCCGCGTCACCCAGCACAGCCACGACGCCACAGCCTGGTTCCTGGTCGGGACCTCGCCGGACTCCACGTCCTGCCACAAGCCGGCAACAGTCTCCGGCGGCGGCAAGTCCGAGATCTCGAAGGCGATCACCGACGCCTTCATCGTCGGATCAGCCTTCGTCGCGGACTTCGAGTACGACATGGACGCGGTTGCCGCCATCCTCGACCGGGACTACTCGACGAGGTTCCTCGACCCGGCCCGCAACGGCAAGGACCATCGCCCGGTGCTGTCGACGGAGCGCTCCGTCGGGTCGGTCATCAAGCTGCTCACCCCCTCCCCCACGAGCTTCACGCCGGAGTACAACGCCTGGCTGGCGCGGATCCCCGCACATATCAAAGAGCTGGTCAACGTGATCAAGAGCTCCTACCGCGCGGAGTGGGGCGACGACTGGCGCAGCCACTTCAGCGTCGCCATCATCAACGGCCGGCCCGGCAACGGGCTGCGGCTGGACGGGGTCAAGGTCGCTGTGAACATGCTGCGCGTCGGCTTCAACACCGACGGGTCCTGGCGCCTGTTCGGGCTGCGGCACGACTTCGCCCCCGCGGTCAAGGTCCAGACGCAGGACGACATCACGGCATCCACTGTGGTGCCCGGGGCATCACTCGGACTGGATCCCAGCCGCTCCTTGAAGCTGGTGGAGAACTGCGAAAGCCTGCTGTTCCAGCGGCCGGACGACGCCATCGTGCGCGGCTACGACAAGCAGGCGGAAGCGGACATCGCCGCCCCCGGAACGTTCCTGTCGAACTTCGAGCCGCTCACCAGGGCCGACGCCATCGCGATGCGGGACGATGCCGTGGCCTTCAGCGCCTTCAGCCCTCCGATGGCGGACCTGATCAGGGACGTCGCGGACGCGCCCGACGGCCGGTCGCCGGCGTTCTTCGTCAGCTCGGCCGACCCCCGCCTCGTCGATGGCAAGCCGTCGAAGAACCCGCGCTACCTGCAGCGCCGGCCCGACCGCGCGAACGCCGAGGCGACGGCCACCGCGGAGCTGTCGGCCCGCTTGTACCGTCGGCTGAGGACCGACGAGCCCCTGGTGCTTCCGATCGATGTGGTTGCCGCCGGCCGGCGCAACAACCCACCGGAGGCAGCGATTCCGGCACTGTGCTCCTACAACCCGCTGCACTACATGGAACTGCCCGAACTGTTCATGGAGTTCATCTCCTCCATGACCGGCAAGTCGCCCTCGACGACCGGCGCCGGGTCCGAGGGAGCGCTGACCAAGGGCCCGTTCAACGCGATGCCGGCGATCATCGACCTCAACGCCTCCCTGCTGTCCTACGCGCTGACCGGATACGACGGATGGGTCTCCGCGGCGGGCTACGTCGGCCCGCTCGGCAGGGTCGACCACGACGTCTCGATGCTGGTGCCGGAGCTGTTCTCCCGGATGTCGGCCAGCGAGCGCGACGCACGCAACCTCATCGCCGAGGGGTCGCTGGAACGCCTGCAGGACTTCGAGCACGAGGGACGGCTGGTTGCCGCCAGCAGGCTCGGCTACCGGATCACCGAAACGTTCGTGTTGAACTACTTCGGGCGCGTCTTCCTGCACCCGAACATGGTCCTGACCCCCGAGTTGCTGCGACCTGAATTGCAGGACCGCTCCAGCTTCGCCGATTCGATGGACACGATCGTCACCACACATCAGCGGGTGGCTCAGTCGTACTTCGACGACCAGACGGTCTCGTTGGCGGTGCCGCCGCTGCGGGCGCTGTTGCAGATCATGGCCAACGGCGCCACCGCCGAGGGCTGGACCCTGCAGACGCCGGAATTCCGGGGCCTGTTCACCCGCGAGGCGATCCTTGCCTCCGACTGGTACGCGGGTCGTCTGGACGCCAAGCAGGCCGCGGCAGCCGCACGCGCCGAGGCCGGTCTGGCCGCCATCGAGAAGTTCGTGTCCACCCCCGGCAACGACGAGCCCACCGCACGCCTGGACATGCCGTCGCGGGTGTCGGCGGCGCGCGCAGAGGTGCAGCGCATGTCCACACAGGAGTTCCGCGAAGGCCTTGTCGGCACGGTGGGTGGAACGCCGCTGTAGCGGCATCCGCTGCGGTGGACCGCTGCCGATCGACGCCCGCCGGGTCCACACCTGCTGCGCCGCACTTCGTCGACGACGATCACCAGGTCGGCGTCGCCGCGTGCCCGGTGGCATGCAGCCGCCGGGCAGCTTCAGCCACCGAACCGCTCAATGACGGATAGACGGTGAAGGCGCCGGCCAGCTGGTCCACGGTCAGCCGGTTGGCGACCGCCACCGACAGCGGATGGATCAGCTCGCTGGCCCGCGGCGCCACCACCACCCCCCCGACGACGATCCGCGTGCTGGGCCGGCAGAACAGCTTGACGAAGCCATGGGTCAGCTCCCCCATCTTCGCCCGCGCGTTCGTGGCCAGCGGCTGGGTCACCGCCACGGCAGTGATGCGTCCGGCCTCGATATCGGCCTGAGTCACGCCGACGGTTGCGATCTCCGGGTCGGTGAACACATTGGCGCTGACCCTCGACAGGTCCAGCGGCGCGACCGCATCGCCCAGCGCATGCCACATCGCGATCCTGCCCTGCATGGCGGCGACGGACGCCAGCATCAGCACCCCGGTGCAGTCGCCGGCAGCGTAGATCCCGCGCTGGGAGGTGCGCGAGACACGATCGACCTTGACGAAGCCCCCCGCATCCACCGCGACTCCCGCGGACTGCAGGCCCAGGTCCGAGGTGTTCGGGGTCGAACCGACGGCCATCAAGCAATGGCTGCCGGCAATGGTCCGCCCGTCGCCCAGGGTCACGTGCACCCGGTCGCCGTCACGCACGACGGTCTTCGCCCGGGCCCGGTGGATCACGGTCACACCCCGCTCGGCGAACACTTCCTCGAGGACTGCTGCCGCGTCGGCGTCCTCCCCCGGCAGGACCTGCTCGCGGGAGGACACCAGCGTGACCCGGGTGCCGACGGCGTTGAACGCCGAGGCGAACTCCGCTCCGGTGACGCCGGAGCCGACGACGATGAGGTGCTCGGGGAGTTCGCGCAGGCCGTAGACCTGCTCCCAGGTCAGGATCCGCTCCCCATCGGGCACCGCCTCGGGCAGCATCCGCGGCGAAGCCCCGGTGGCCAGCAGGACCAGGTCAGCCTCGATCCGCTCCGACGTCCCGTCAGCGGCGGTCGCGATCACCGCGCCCGGACCGTCCAGCCGACCGCGGCCGGCGACCAGTCGGACGCCCTCGGCAGCCAGACGGGCTGCGATGTCCCTGCTCTGCGCCGTCGCGAGCGCCAGGATCCGGTCGTTGACGTCTGCGATGTCGATCCCGAGGTCCAACGCGGCGGGGTCCCGCCCGTCGGACCGGACGCCCAGCTTGCCGCTGGCCCGGAACACGTCCAGGATCTCCCCGACCGAGATGAACGCCTTGCTCGGCACGCAGTCGGTGAGCACCGCCGAGCCGCCGATGCCTCCGCTGTCCACCAGCACGACGTCGGCTCCCAGTTGCGCTCCCACCAGCGCCGCCTCGTAGCCGCCCGGCCCACCACCCACGATCACGACACTCGCCACGCGACCATTGTGAAGGTTCGCGGGGTCCGTACGCTTGCACCGTGCTCTACGCCGCCTATGCCACGAGCCTCGACCCGAGCCGGATCGCGCGTGTCGCGCCCCATTCGCCCCCGCGGGGCACCGGCTGGCTG
This sequence comes from uncultured Actinomycetes bacterium, assembly GCA_964510455.1. Lineage (GTDB taxonomy): Bacteria > Actinomycetota > Actinomycetes > S36-B12 > CAVXYG01. Next base: position 1,270 of record CAZECO010000169.1, on the reverse strand, counting down.
GTGGGGTGGCGGCTGACCTTCGGCGGTGAGGACCTGGGCTGGGACGGGGCGCTCGGCACCGTGGTCGAGGATCCGGCATCCAGCGTCTTCGTCGCGCTGTACGACATCAGCGAGGCCGACGAGCGCCTGCTCGACGAGTGGGAGGGCGTGTCCCTGGGCTTGTGGCGCAAGATCCGGGTCCGGGTGGAGACCATGAACGGCCAGGAGCTCGCCTGGCTGTACGTGCTGGACGCGTATGAGGGAGGGCTGCCGTCGGCGCACTACCTCGGGCTGATCGCCGATGCCGCCGAGGCCGGTGGCGCGCCGGCCGATTACGTCGCCGACCTGCGGTCGCGCCCGTGCAAGGGGATCGCCCAGTAGGGCGTGCCCGGGGCACCTGCTCCACGGGTCGCGTGGTGCGGCAGCATCGCTGACACGGGATCGCCCAGCAGGCTCGCCGGCGCACCCCGTCCACGATCCCGGGCGTGCGGCAGACAGACTAGCGACGTGACCCATCCAGACCCCGGCTTCGAACACCCGGCCGCTGCGGCGCACCGGGCCGCGCAGGACATCGCCCGACTGACGGGAGCCGCGCGGCACGATGTCGCCCTCGTCCTCGGCTCGGGATGGGTGCCCGCAGCAGACCTCGTCGGGGACTACGCAGCTGAATTCCCGGGCACCGAGGTAGCTGGGTTCGCGCCGACCTCCGTCCTCGGGCACGCCGGGACCATCCGCAGCATCGACTCCTACGGCAAGCGCTGCCTGGTCTTCGTCGGACGAACGCACCTGTACGAGGGCAGGGGCGTCGACGCGGTCGTCCATTCCGTCCGGACGGCGGCGGCAGCCGGGTGCCGCACCCTGATCCTCACCAACGGGTGCGGTTCGCTGCGCACTGCTTGGCTGCCCGGAACGCCGGTGCTGATCAGCGATCACGTCAACCTGTCCGGGACCACTCCGCTGCGGGGAGCCACCTTCACCGACATGACCGACGCATACTCGCCGCGGCTGCGGCGGCTGTGCACCGAGATCGATCCCTCGCTCGATGAGGGCGTATACGTCCAGTTCCGCGGACCGCAGTTCGAAACCCCCGCCGAGGTGCGGATGGCGCGCACGATCGGCGGCGACCTCGTCGGCATGTCCACCGCGCTGGAGGCGATCGCGGCGCGGGAGGCCGGTCTCGAAGTGCTCGGAATCTCGCTGGTGACCAATCTCGCAGCCGGGTTGACGGAGGGGCCGCTGAGCCACAGCGAGGTCCTCGACGCCGGCCGGAGCGCCGCCGAGCGGATCGGGA
>CAZECO010000168.1:4024-6836 GCA_964510455.1 uncultured Actinomycetes bacterium | reverse complement strand
CAGGTCCAGCCGGCCCGGCTCGGGCAGGGCCAGCGCGGGAACCGGGTACTCCTGCTCGCCCGCAAGCCGCAGCGGCGATCGCGAGGTGGCGAGCACGTGCAGGCCCGGGGCTGCGGACAGCAGCTCGCCGACGGTCGCCGCCGCATCGATCACCTGCTCGAAGTTGTCGAGCACCAGCAGCATCGACTTGCCCGCCAGATGCCGGCGCAACCGATCGATCGCCGGCGACGAGCCTGCGTCCAGCCCCAGGGCGGTGATGATTTCGGTGGCCACCAGATCTGGATGGAACAGCGGGGCCAGGCCGACGAAGGCGACCCCGTCGACGAACTGCGACTTCACCCGGCGCCCCACCTCGATCGCCAGGCGTGTCTTGCCCGTGCCGCCCGGTCCGGTGAGGGTGACCAGCCGCTGTGAGCCCACCAGCGCGGCGACCTCGTCGACCTCCGGCCGCGGCACGAAGCTGGTCGAGGGCACCGGCAGGCGCAGCAGGATGCCGCCGGACGACCGCAGCGGCGGAAACGACGCCGGCAGTCCGGGGACGTCGACCTGATAGAGATGCTCGGGGTGGACGAGGTCCTTCAAATGGTGCTCGCCGAGGTGGCGGATCAACGGGTTGTTGGGCACGAGAGCAGCCGTGGCCGCGGACAGCACGACCTGGCCGCCGTGCGCGGCGGCGCTGATGCGGGCGGTGCGGTGCACGTCGAGGCCGACGTAGTCGTCCCCCCCGAGCATGCCCTCCCCGGTGTGCACGCCCATCCGGACCCGGACCCGGCGACCGCCCGGCCAGGGCTCGCCCGCCAGGGCCCGCTGGGCCGCCAGCGCTGCGGCCACCGCCCCGGACGCGGTCGGGAAGGCGGCGAAGACCGAGTCGCCCGATGTGGACACCACGGTTCCGCCGTCCTTCGCCACGGCCGCGCGGATGACTTCGTTGTGCCGTTCCAGCACCTCGCCGTACGTCTCGCCGAGGTCCAGCAGCAGACCGGTCGAACCTTCGATGTCGGTGATCAGGAACGTGACCGTGCCGGTGGGGAGCAGACCCTTGTCGAGGTGTGCTGTCGATGTCGGAGGAGCGGTCAATTTCGCCACCTGGCCTTCCACAACAACCCTAGATACCGGCGGGGGCCTCCGCCACGCAATGGCTCAGCCGCGCCGCAGGTAGTCCAGTGCCTTGTCCGCCCGCACGATCCCGGCCCCCAGGAAGTAGACGTTCTGCGGATTCTCGGCGGTGGCGATCAGCGCCTCGCGGATCTCGGCCGGGGAGGCGCCCGTGGTGGTCAGCAGCGCCGCGACACCGGCGACGTGGGGGCTGGCCATCGAAGTGCCGTCGAGGCGCTCGTACCCCTGCGACCCGTCCGGCCACATCGCCGTGGGGTAGCTGGGGGCGGTGGACACGATCCTGGCGCCCGGCGCGGAGACGGCGCGCGGATCGCCGAAGTTGGAGAACAGCGCCGAGGTCCCCTGCTCGTTGCTGGCGTTGACGACCAGGAGCGGGACGGAGGGGTTGAAGGCCGTGAGGTACGTCGCGTCGTTCCCGCTGGCGGCGACCACCACCACACCGTGCTTCTCGGCCTCCAGAATCGCCAGGTTCGCGGGGTCCACCTTGCTGAAGAGCCGGCCGAGCAGGTCGCTGGATCCCCCGAGGGAGAGGTTGATGACGTCCGCGCCGTGATCCACCGCGTACAGAATCGCCTCGGCGACCGTAGCGCTGGTGCCGGCCCCTTCCGCGTCGAGGACCTTCAGCGGCATGATCTTGGCCCGGGGCGCCATGCCGGTGACCCCGATGCCGTTGTTGCCGATCGCCGCAGCTGTCCCCGAGACGTGGGTCCCGTGCCCGTGGCCGTCGTCGGGCACCCGATCGTCCTCGACGAAGTCGTAGCCCTCGACGAGGTGGTCCTGCAGGTCGGGATGGCTGAGGTCGACGCCGGTGTCCACCACCGCGATGACCACGTCCTCGCCCTCGGTGGTGCGCCAGGCTTCGCGCATGCCGAGCTGGTCGATGGCGTACTGCTGCTCGGCGAGCGGGTCGCCCTTGGGGCTGTCGCCGCAGGCCGTCGCGATCAGGGCGACCGCGGCCAGCGGGGCGGCGATGCGCGTCCAGCGGGTTCGGGGGTTGTTCACAACTGACAATCATGCACGCCGTGCGGCAGGGCCCGACGCAGCCAGTGGCGGGGGGGGCGGGCCGCCGCACGCTGCGGCGAGGTCGTCGGCGTCGGCAGTCGCCGGCACCTGCCTCCTCCCGGAGCCCCGAGAGGGGCGAGCGCATGCTCGGCGGCCCGTGCTGGGCGCGGCACCGACGGCACGGGCCGCGATCCGGTACCGTGCAGTCTGAGTGGATGCAGGCGGCGGCCGAAGTCCCCAGACTTCCAAGACCTGTAGCCCGGTGGCGTGCCACCGTTCGCCGAAGGGAGACCGCGATGACGCAAGCCGAGGTCGACACCCAGGATCAGCCCGGATCGGTCGAGTACCTGGTGATCGAATTCCCCCCGGATCGCCAGGACTTCACCGGCGAGATGAGGCAGGAGTTGGAGCGGCTGTCGCAATCCGGAACGGTGAAGATCCTGCGGCTGTTGATCGCCGTGAAGAACACCGCGGGCGAAGTGGTCGTGGAGGTCGTAGGGCCTGATGAGCCGGCCGGCGGTTCGGTGGCGATGGCGGGCGACGTGGCCGCGATCATGGCCGAGGATGACCTCGCGGCGGTCACGCAGCGGATGGATCCGGGCACGGTTGTCGGTGTTGTCGTGTGGGAGAACACCTGGGCCGCGGGCTTCGTCGCAGCTGCCCACCGCGCCGGGGGCCATGTCGTGGCCAACGG
>CAZECO010000168.1:0-3924 GCA_964510455.1 uncultured Actinomycetes bacterium | reverse complement strand
ACCCCCTCCGCCAGTGCAACGCAACTGTAACGGCCCGAATTCGACGATCGGATCGACCAAGGTCGCATCCCGCGATCGGACGAAGGAGGACCCGCCATGAAGACGTCGCAGAACACCAGGAGGCCGCCCCGACGCAGGTTCGGGGCCGGCGTGGCACTGCTGAGCGCGGCGGCGCTGGCCGCCTGCGGTGGATCGGATTCCGAAGCCACTGCGGCGGAGCAGGTCGCCAGCGACTATGTCCAGGCGGTCAGCGACTACAACATCGCAGGCGTGCGCGCGGTGGTTGCGGCCGGCGCTGATATCAACGGCGCCCGAGCCTACGACCTGATCGCGGACGTGGCCTGGGCGAAGGCCGCCGGCTATTCGATCACGCTGGATTCCTGCCACCAGCAGCCGGAGCCGAGCCAGCATCGCGTCATCTGCACCTACGACTTCCACATGCTGGGCTCGGACGAGATGGGCATGGGCCCGTATTCGGGCAACCGGTTCGAGCTGACGGTTTCCGACGGTCAGGTGGCGCGGGCGCAGGAGCAGATGTCGGTGGTGCCCAACGGGTTCACCAGCGAGGTGTGGGAGCCGTTCGCCGACTGGGTCCGTCAGGCGCACCCGCAGGACTTCGCGGTGATGTACACCGACGCCTCCGGGTCCGAGGGCCGCAAGACCGCCGCGGCCCTGGCGCTGTGGGAGGAGCGGACGACACAGTACCCGCAGTTGCAGAACGCCCAGGCGCAGATGTCGCTGCAGGGGATCGCGCCGCCACCGGCGGCACTGCGGGACCAGAGGACGGCGGACAGGACGATCGCGGCGGCACTCGCCGCGCAGGGCATCACACTCCCGCCGGCCGCCTCGTCGCAGGTGCGGATGGCGATGCTGAACGCCGAAGCGCAATTGGCGCTGCAGGGCCTCCCGCCGCTGCCGGCCGGGTTCGCCGAGCAGCGGCTGGCGCAACTCGCACAGCAGGGGAGCACCGGCGCACCGGCCACCGCGTCCGGTCTGCGCGGGGCGGACTCGGAGGCCGCCGCCGGGCGATCGCTGCAGGGCATCGCGCAGCCCCCGGCAGGGCTCCGCGAGCAGCGGATGGCCGAGGTGGAGGCTGCCGCCGGGCGATCGCTGCAGGGCATCGCGCAGCCCCCGGCCGCACTGCGGGAGCAGCGGCTGGCCGACCTCGAAGCCGCTGCGCGGCTCGCGCTGCAGGGCATCTCGCAGCCGCCGGACGGGTCCAGCGAGTACCGGACATCGCAGTTGAACGCCGCCGCGCAGCTGCGGCTGCAGGGCATCGCGCAGCCGCCGGACGGGTTCCGCGAACAGCGGCTCGCGGAACTCTCGCAGCGATGAGGATCTCCGCGTCGATGGCTCGCTCCGGGGCGGACTCCGGGGCGGGCCAGAGCCTGGTGCCGGGCGGTGCTCCACCGCCCCGGCGGCAGGCTTATGGTGCATTCAGCAGCGCGAAAGGTGTGTTCCGGCCATGACCGTAACCGACGGCCTCCTGGTGGGGTCGATGCTGGGCGGGTACCGGGTGGAGTCGGTGCTGGGCCGCGGCGGGATGAGCGTGGTGTTTCTGGCCGAGGATCTGGGTCTGCAGCGCAAGGTGGCGCTGAAGGTGATGAGCCCGGAACTGGCCGAGGATGCGGAGTTCCGTGACCGGTTCCTGGCGGAGTCGCAGCTGGCGGCGTCGATCGACCACCCGAACATCGTGCCGATCTACGGCGCCGGGGAGGACGGCGGCAGGTTGTACATCGCGATGCGGTACGTGCCCGGGGGCGACCTGAAGGGCCGCCTGGGCGGGCAGCCGCTGGAGCCGGATGAGGCGGTCGCCGTGGTGGCCCAGGTGGCCAGCGCCCTGGATGCCGCCCATGCCCGAGGGCTGGTGCACCGGGACGTGAAGCCGTCCAACGTGCTGGTGGATGCGGGTGCGGGCCCCGACGGCGAGGACCACGTGTATCTCGCGGATTTCGGGCTCACCAAGCGGATCCGCGATCGGTCGGGGTCGCCCGGGGTGGGCAGGCTGGTCGGCACCATCGATTACGTTGCACCGGAGCAGATCGCCGGTGGGGCGGTGGACCGGCGGGCGGATGTGTACTCGCTGGGGTGTGTGCTGTTCGAATGCCTGACCGGGTCGCCGCCGTTCCGGCGCGGCACCGATGTCGAGGTGGTGTTCGCGCATCTGGAGGCGGAGCCCCCGTCCGCGACGGCGCAGCGCCGGGGGCTGCCCGAGGGTCTGGACGCGGTGATCGCGCGGGCGATGGCGAAGGAACCCGACGACCGCTATCCGAGCTGCCGGGGGCTGGCCCGGGCGGCGTCGGGCGTGCTGGTGGACGAGGCGACCCGGCTGTTGGCCGACGTCGCCACCCGGGCGGCGGCGAACCGGGATCAGCTCACCGGCACCGAGGCGGAGCTGGTCGAACGGGTGATGGGCCTGCAGGAGGCGCTCAGCCGGGGCCGCGCCCTGGCGGGAAGGCCCGCGCAGTCGGCGGTCATGGTGCCCGAGGTGTGCCCGTTCAAGGGGCTGGCCAGTTTCGGGGTCGGGGATGCGGAGTATTTCTTCGGCCGCGAGCGGCTGGTCGCCGAGCTGGCGACCCGGCTGATCCGGGGCGGGCTGGCGGCGATCGTCGGGGCGTCGGGCAGCGGGAAGTCGTCGCTGCTGCAGGCGGGGCTGCTGCCGGCGCTGGCCGGCGGGGCGCTGCCGGGAAGCGCGGGCTGGCGACAGGTGCTGATCCGGCCCGGGGAGCGGCCGATGGCGCAGCTGCGGGGGGCGCTCGGCATCGAGGGCGACGGCCCGATCCGTGGTGCGCTGGGCGAGGGACGGCTGCTGCTGGCGGTGGACCAGTTGGAGGAGGTGTTCACCGCCTGCGAGTCGGAGGAGGAGCGGGCGGAGTTCCTGGCTGCACTGACGGGTCTGGCGGCCCATCCGCAGGGACGGGCGGCGGTCGTGGCGGCGGTGCGGTCGGACTACTACGGACGGTTCGCGGACTATCCGGCGCTGGCCGAGCTGCTGGGGGCCAACAACGTGCTGGTGGGGCCGATGCATGCCTCGCAGCTGCGCCGGGCGGTGGAGCTGCAGGCGGCCCGGGCGGGGCTGCAGGTCGAGCCGGAGCTGGTCGACGCGCTGATCGACGATGTCGAGGGCGAGCCGGGGGCGCTGCCTCTGCTGTCCACCGCGCTGGTCGAGCTGTGGGTCCAACGGACCGATGCCGCCCTGACCCTGTCCGCCTACCGTTCCGCCGGCGGGGTCGGCGGTGCCGTCGCCCGGTTGGCGGAAGCCACCTACCTCGGCATCCCCGAACGGCTGCGGCCGGTGGTGCGCATGATCATGCTCCGCCTGGTGGCCGACGGCGAGGCCCCGGCTGCGGCGGTGCGCCGCCGAGCCGCGCTGGCCGAGTTCGACCTGCAGCACGACGCCGACGCCGGGTCGGTGCTGGCCGCCCTGGCCGAGGCCAGGCTGGTGACGGTGTCGGAAGGGACGGTCGAGGTTTCGCACGAGGCGCTGCTGCGGGAGTGGCCGCGGCTGGCCGACTGGATCGAGGAGGACGCCCACGCGCGGGCGCTGCGCGGCCGGATCACCGAGACCGCGGCAGAATGGGACGCCGCCGGGCGGGACCCCGGACAGCTGTTCCGCGGCGCCCGGCTCGCCGCCGTGCTGGAGTACACCGCCGACCACCTCGATGAGCTGAACACCCTCGAGCGCGACTTCGTCGCCGCCAGCCGGGCCGAGCTTGACACCGAGACCGGGCGGGTCCGCCGCACCAACCGGCGGCTGCGCGGACTGCTCGCCGGTGTGGCCGCGCTGCTGGTGTTCGCGGTCGGGGTCGGGATGCTCGCATTCGCGCAGCGCGATCAGGCCCAGGAGGCCGAGACCGTGCAATTGGCGCACAGCCTCGGCGCGCAGGCGCTGGTGGAGGAGGATCTGGACCTGTCGATGCTGCT
>CAZECO010000167.1:0-6839 GCA_964510455.1 uncultured Actinomycetes bacterium | reverse complement strand
GGTTCGGGCTGTGCTGCGCCGCCATCACCCCCGTCCTGGTGGCGGACCCCCCGCCGACCGGGCTGCTCGGGCGGATCGCGAAGACCCCGGTGGAGCCGCTGCTGGCGGGCCGGTCGGTGCGGCTGGCCACCCCCGCCCAGCGCAAAGCACTCGCCCTGCGCGACGGCGGCTGCGTGATCCCCGGCTGCACCATCGCCGCCCCCTACACCCAGCCCCACCACGTCACCGGCTGGGCCCTGGACGGGCCCACCGACCTGCCCAACCTCGCATCGCTTTGTTTCGTCCACCACCGGCAGGTCGAGCTCGGCGACTGGGAGTTGATCAAACGAGACCCAGGGGACGAGAAGCCCCACCGGGCCCTGGAACACCCCGCCTGGTGGATCCTCCCCCGCATCCGATAACCAGCACCGCATCGCACCCGACCCGGCACACCCGGGCCGGGCGCGAAGCACGCCTGCGACCCGCTACCGGGGCACCGCTGGGTAGCCGCGACGCTATCGAGTTGGCCGGCCTCGGCTGTGGTGCTTCGGTCTTGGGACCCTTCGAAGGCTGACTACCGGCACAAGCGCGGGCCGACCCTGGCCATAGGTGCTGGCCTTCGCCCTCGTGCCGCCTCATCGCCGGCCTTGCGTGCCGCGGTCGGCGCCGTCAGATCGGATGAGGACGCAGGTTCACGGGATCTGGCCGCCACGGCGAGTGGCTGGTCGTCACGATGACTGCTGCGTGGCAATCTGACGGCGGTGCGACGGGAGCCTGCCGGCCAGAGGTGCTTTGGTGTCGACCTGCCACCGACGGCGAAGATGAGGACGACAGCCAGCGGCAGGTAGGGGCGGATCAGGATTCCGATCGCGGATCGAATCAGGTGATCCGGTCGGCTTCTACGGTCGACGTCGCGGGGATTCTCACGGTCTGCCGGCGGCGCTCCCAAAGCGCCAGACCGGCCAGAACGGCCACTACGTAGCCCGTCCCGATGACGCCGTCCACCACGTAATGCTCGCCGCTGTACACGAGCACGGCGAGCATGGCGACAGGGTAGGCGACGAGCAGCGGTCGCAGCCACCATCGGTGGTGCTGCGGTACGCGGCTGAAGAACCACAGGCAGACCAGCACAGCGAATCCGGTGTGCAAACTGGGGATTGCGGCAACATCGTTCGTGGTCGCCCGGCCCTGATCGAACAGGGATTGGGCGAAGCTCAGACCCAGCGGATCGAGCCCTCGCGTCGCGATCCGCTCCACGGGCGGCAGCAGACCCTCTCGGGAGGCATACCAGGGAGGTGCCGCGGGCATCAGCGCGAAGGTCACCAGTGCGGCGAGGGAGAGCACGACCAAGGCCCTAGCCCAGCGGAACCAGTGGTCCCTGTCGCGCTGGTACAGGACTGCGGCGATGGCCCAGACGACCACGAAGTGGCTGCAGTAGATGATGGCGCCGACCGCATCCCACCAGCGCACAGCATGCGGGTCGTAGAACTGCTGTTGCAGCCATACGGTCGGCTGTGCGCCCAGGAGCAGGGCATGCTCCCACATGATCGGTCCCGCGACCTGCACCGTTGCGCCAAGCAACTCCGCAGCACCCCGGGAGTAGTCGTACAGGAGCAGGATCAAGATGAACGGGACCCAGTCGGCGAAGATCCGCACCACCCGCCGCCAGGGGCGGGAGACGCTGGCCGCCAGCAGGCCCGACAGGATCCACAGGCTCAGGTTCGCCCGGTCGAACGGGAAGCCGTTCCTCAGGCAGGACCAGACGAGGGCGACTGCCCATACGGCGACCGCAAGCCGTCCCAACCGCCTTCGCCAGATGCTGACAGCAGGTTGATCCTCGGCTGCTTCGCGGGTGAACGTGCCCGTCGCCATCAGCCCTCCCCGAAACACAGATACCGCGGTACGACAGTAGTGGACTAGGTGCGCGGACCTGCCGGAAGCCCTCCGCGTCAAAGCCGATGCCTGCTGTTGCGGCAGGTCAGCCAGCACGTCTGCCCCGGCCGAGCCGCACAGCAGGAGCCCGCTTCGGGTCCTCGCCCGTAGTGTTCCCACATGGCCGAAATCCTCGCCCCAGTGTCCCTGTGCGACGCCCGTGGTCGGCTCAACGGCGCCTCGGTCGGTTGGAGCAGGCGGCCGCTGCATGATGCCCGCGTCCCGGGCTGGGGCCGCCGCAAGCGCTGGGAGTACTGGGGCATCGTCACCTCAGAGGTCATCATCGGCCTGACGATCTCGTCGCTGGACTACGCAGGCGTCCACTCCATCTATGTGCTGGACCGACGCTCGAACACCGAGACCGTACGAGCAGCCGTCGAGCCGCTGGCCCGCAGCGTGCGCCTGCCGGACCGTTGCGGTGATGGGGTCGCCAGCGCATCCGCGAGCGGGCTGGATCTGCGGTTCGCGGACAGCGCGCAGTTGACCGCTGTCGCGCCCGGAATCGAGCTCCGCGCGGTGGTCGGCGCGGGCGGCGAGTGCCTGGCCGTTGTCGTGCCGTGGTCGTCGCGGCGCTTCCAATACACGGTGAAGGACCTCGGCCGGCCGGTTACCGGAACGGTGAGCCTCGACGGCGAGGAGATCCCGCTCGAAGGTTTCGCCGTGCTCGACCATGGGCGCGGCAAGTGGCCGTACTCGATGACCTGGAACTGGGCGGCGGGCTATGGCCTGGTCGCGGGGCGGCGGATCGGCGTGCAGCTGGGCGGCAAGTGGACCGACGGCACCGGAAGCACGGAGAACGGGCTGTTCGTGGACGGCCGCCTGCACAAGATCGACGAGGACCTCGAATGGCGGTACGACCGGGCCGACTTCTCCTCGGCGTGGCGGATCACCGGACCTCGCGTCGACGTAACGGTCACACCGTTCCACGAACGGACCGACCGGACCAATCTGATGGTGGTGGCCTCCGAGATCCACCAGTGCTTCGGCACGTTCAGCGGCTGGGTCCTCGACCAAGAGGTGGATGGGGTCACCGGGTGGGCGGAGGAGGCGCGCAACAGGTGGTAGTGGAGGTGGGCCAGCGGCCGCCGCGCCGCGCGGGCCTCGACCGTGTCGGACTCGCCCATCGGGCTGGCCGGTCGGCGAGCCCGGCCAGCGGCCCCAGTTCGGCGGAGAGCCGGCTTCAGCCGATCGCCGATGGGAAGATCGCCGGAGTCGACAACGTCGAGGCGCACCGGGACTCGGTTGATGAGGACAGCGGGTGCGCCTCACCGGCAGGGAGCACGCGTGGTGAACTCCGATGGATCCGCAGCCCAGACCGAGGTGCAGCGGCGCATGCGGGAGAAGCGGTTCGAGATCATCTCGACCCTGATCCTGTCCATGGCGGCCCTTGCCACAGCCTGGAGCGGCTATCAGGCGTCGCTATGGGATGGGATCCAGTCATCGGACTACTCCCAGGCGGCTGCACTTCGCACGAACGCCGCTCAGAAGCTGAATGAGTCCCAGCAGTACCGGCTGGCAGACCTGTCGGTCTTCCAGGGATTCGTCGGGGCCAAAGCCACGGGCGACGAGCGGCTGGCGACGTTCTACCTGGAGCGCTTCCGTCCCGAGCTCAAGGTGGCCTACGACGCGTGGATCGTGTTGGATCCGTTGAACGACCCGGCGGCGCCGAGCAGCCCGTTCGTGATGCCGGAGTACCAGCCCCTGGTCGATCAACAGGCCTCGGACCTGACGGCTTCCGCAGCTGCGAAGTTCGCCGAGGGCGAGGTGGCGAACACCTTCTCCGACCAGTTCACGCTGGCGACGGTGCTGTTCGCAAGCGCGCTGTTCTTCGCGGCCATCTCAGAGCGGTTCGAGTTCGTCGCCGCCCGCGTGACGCTACTGGTCCTCGCGTCACTGGGGCTCATCGGCGGGCTGGGCGTTTCGTTCACCCAACCGGTGGCAGGCCCTTGACCCGGTCACCTCCGTCCAGCTCTCGCCGCGTCCCGGGTCACCCGGCGTCGGCTCGCGCCGCGTCCGCCCGCGATGCCAGTGCACTGATCTCGCCGACGAACTCGGGCCACAGCGCCCGCGGAAGGTCGTGGCCCATCCCGGAGTACCCGACGAACTTCGCGTTGCGGAGCACTTTCGCCGACGCCAGACCGCCCGAGGGTGCGACCAGCGGATCGTGCAGTCCGTGGATGACCAGGGCGGGGACCCGGATGCGGCGCAGGGCATTCGTCCGGTTCGGTTGAGCCCAGATCGCTGACAGTTGGCGCAGGTAGCCGCCCGGATCGTGCGCGCGGTCGTAGGAGCGGCCGGCGAGGTCGGACAGGTACTCCTCGTCGAAGGCGTATCCGCGGGATCCGATGATGCGGAACGTCTCCAGGGTGCGACTCTGCACATCGGCGCGGTCAGCCGCCACGCGCCGCCTGGTGAGTCTGCTGAACAGGGCGGGCTTCGGGTTGCCGACGATGCGGGAGCCGGTGGAGGTCATGATCAGGGTCAGGCTCCGCAGCCGCGCAGGATGGCGCAGCGCCACCGTCTGCGCGATGAAGCCTCCCAGCGATGCACCCACCACGTGGACGGTCTCCAGGCCCAGGGCATCCATCAGGCCGGCGGCATCGTCGGCCATGTCATCGATCGTGTAGGGCGGCGCCGCCCGGCGCAGCGTCAGATCGACCAGCGACGGGGCCCGCACCCCCGTCAGGTGTGTGGACAGCCCGACGTCCCGGTTGTCGTACCGGATGACGAAGTACCCCAGGTCGGCCAGCGACCGGCACATCTCATCGGGCCAGGCGATCATCTGCGTCCCCAGCCCCATGATCAGCAGGACGGGAGGATCGCCGGGTTTGCCGAACGTCTCGTACGCGATCTCGATGCCATTGGCGGTGACTGTCTGAACGTCCATGGGGCAACGCTACGCGGCGACTTCTGCCCGGTTGCGCCAGGTCCTCCACTCGCGATCCAGGACATCCCAGAACAGCAGTGCCGAGGCGCAGACCACCGCTGAGCCGAACGCCCAACCGCCGATGACATCGGTCGGCCAATGCGCACCGACGATCAGGCGGCACAGGCCGAGTGCGGGGCCGAACACGATGAAGCCCCACCCGAGCCAGGTCATCCACGGCCGGCCGTTGGCCTGCCCCATCCGCAGCAGCAGCAGCCCGGTGGCCAGGTACAGGTAGATGCCGACCATCGTGTGCCCGGACGGGAAGGAATCCGTAAGGTCCTCTTCGAACTTCTCCGCCCCCGGCGGGCGCTGGCGCGAGACGAGGTACTTCATCCCGCCGCCGATGAGTCCGCCGGCGAACGCCGACAGCATCAGGAACGCAGCAGCCCCCCAGCGGCGCCTGGCCAGCAGGAACAGGGCGAACAGTCCCGCCACGAAGGACGACCAGACAACACCCGTCTTGTTGCTGATCTCATGCGCCAGATCGACCGGCCAGCCCAGGGCGTCGGCCCAGCTGCGCGTGAAATCGGTGATCGCGTTGTCGAACCAGTCCAGCAGTGTGGACTCGGTGGCCACCAGCACCGTCAGTGCCGCGGCGACTGCGGCGGAGCAGAGCAGCCCCGCGACTACCCGCTTGCGACCCTGGCCGTTGTGTCCCCCGGCCTCGGCCATGTCCATCCCCCGACGGTAGCGGCGGGGCCCACCGCAAGCGCGTCGGTCCCATCACCACGGCCGCCGTCGCGCCCGCCGTCATCCTCGGCCGTCGTCTGCGCAGGCTCAGTCCCAGCGGAAGGTGCGCGATGCCACCAGACCGCCCCCGGCCGCCCAGGCCAGCAGCACCGCCAGCTGCGGCCATGGCATCCCCCCGCCGTCCAGCAGGACCATGCGCAGGCCCTCGCCGAGCGCACCGGATGGCAGCAGGGCCGCCACGGCGGCTACGGGATCCGGGAGCACCGACAAGGGGATGACCACTCCGCCGGCCAACAGCAGCAACAAGTAGATGCCGTTGGCGGCGGCCAGGGTTGCTTCGGCCCGCATGACCCCCGCCAGCGCGATCCCCAGCGTCCCGAACGCGGCCACACCGGCAACAACCAGGGCCAGTGCGGCGAGCGGGGCGCCGGCCGGATCCCAACCCAGCCCGAAGGCCAGCGGCAGCAGCACCGCGAGCTGCACCCCCACCATCGCCAGCACGGCGCCGACACGGGACCAGACCAGCCCGGAGCGGAGCAGCGGCGTGGCGCCCAGGAACTTCAGCACACCCGAGCGCCGGTCGAACCCGGTGGTGATGGCCAGGGCGGTGAACGCGGTGGACATGACCGCCAGGGCGATGATGCCCGGCACGACGACGTCGATGCGCGGCGCGCTCACGTCGCCGACCGACACCAGCGACGTCCTGCCCAGGCCGACGAGGAGCACCACGGGGATCAGGATCGTCAGCAGGATCTGCTCGCCATTGCGCAGCAGCAGCCTCAGGTCGAACACCGCCTGCCGCGCGATGATCGTCGACCGCGGCGGGACAGCTGCGGCACTCACGGGTGACCTCCGGTCAGCGACAGGAACACGTCTTCCAGCGATTGCCGCTGGATGCTGATGGCGTGCTGCGGGACGCTGTTGTCCGCGCACCAGGAGCTGACGGCGCTCAACACGCTGGGGGAGACCGGCGCATCGATCGTGTAGCGCCCGGGGGTGAGCTCGGCGATCGTCGTGCCGTCGGGGAGGGCCGCCAGCAGCTCGGAGGTGTCGACGCGGACGCCCGGGGCGAGCACGATCTGATCAGCCTCGGCGGTAGTCGTCAGTTCTTTCGGCGAGCCCTCGATGACGACCTTTCCCCGGTGCACGATCACGATCTTGTCGGCGAGCCGCTCTGCCTCATCCATCAGGTGGGTGGACAGCACCACGGCGGTCCCGCGCTGCCGCTCCCGCCCGATCAGATCCCATACGGCCCGCCTGGCGTGCGGGTCGAGCCCCGCGGTGGGTTCATCGAGGAACAGCAGGTCCG
>CAZECO010000166.1:0-7040 GCA_964510455.1 uncultured Actinomycetes bacterium | reverse complement strand
TGATGGTCGCGCCGACCTGGCTCTTGATGTCGTCGCCCACGATCGGCACCCCGGCCGCCTCGAACTTCGCGGCCCATTCCGGAGTCCCGGCGATGAAGACCGGCAGCGCGTTGACGAAGGCGACGCCGGCGTCGATGGCGCACTGGGCGTAGTACTTGGCCGCGGCTTCCGAACCCACCGGGAGGTAGCAGACGAGCACGTCGACCTTGGCGTCCCGCAGGACCGACACGATGTCCACCGGTTCGTCGTCGGACTCGGTGATCATGTCCCGGTAGTACTTGCCGAGGCCGTCGAGGGTGTGGCCGCGCTGCACGGTGACCCCGGTCGGGGGTACGTCGGCGATCTTGATCGTGTTGTTCTCGCTGGCGCCGATAGCGTGCGCCAAATCCTGGCCGACCTTCTTGGCGTCCACGTCGAACGCAGCGACGAACTTCACATCACTGATGTGATACGGGCCGAACTGGACGTGCATCAGGCCGGGGACCTGCGACTCCGGGTCGGCATTCTGGTAGTACTCCACGCCCTGCACGAGCGAGGCGGCGCAGTTGCCCACGCCGACGATGGCGACATTGATCGCTGGCATCGACTCTTCTCCTAATCTCACTCGCGGGCGCTGCCGGAGTTGTTGGTGTGTGATTCTTGTTCGATCAGTTCGCCGAGCCACCGCACCTCGCGCTCGACCTGATCAAGGCCGTGCTGCTGCAACTGCAAGGTGTAGCTGTCTCTGCGCTCGCGGGTGCGCGCTGCGGATTCCCGCAGAATCGCAAGCCGCTCCTCCAGCCGGCTGCGCCGCCCCTGCAGGATGCGCATCCGGACCTCGGCGTCGGTGCGGCCGAAGAATGCCAGGTGGACGCCGAAACGGTCGTCCTCCCAGGTCTCCGGGCCCGATTGGTCCAGCCACTGCTGGAACCGCTCTTTGCCCTCTGCGGTCAGGCGGTACACCACCTTTGCCCGGCGGTTCGACAGAGCCGGCACACCGGCGTCCCCGGGTCCGTCCTCTGCGATGAGGCCTTGCTCCAGGAGTGTGCGGAGGCATGGGTAGAGCGAGCCGTAAGAGATCGCCCGGAACGACCCGAGCACGCCGTTGAGCCGCTTGCGCAGTTCGTAACCATGCATCGGAGCGTCCTGCAGCAGGCCGAGCACGGCGTACTCAAGTACGCCACTTCGCTTGGCCATTCCGGTCGTTCCCTTCTGTGCGGCGCTCCCCGGTGGACGGATGCCGTGCTGTAGTGTTGCCGCACCGCATCGAGTCAACATATCAAGCGCACATATTGGCAAGATACATCGGGTGGATGTATCGACTCGATATAGCCTAGCTCCCTGGGATGGGCGCTGTCCAGGGAACTGGCTGGGCATGTTGCAGTCGGCGCCTACGCGCTTCGGCCGCGGTCTGGCATGCAAGCGAGCACGTCGATCAGGAACTGAAGGGCCGCTCGGCTGGCTGGCCCGTCCCCCCGAACGCAACAGCTGCTCGAACACCCTCGGGTCATTGCCTCCCTGTCGGGTGCGTCCGAGCACCAAGCGACGGGCCTCCAACTCTCCTAGACACGGGAGGCCGTCGGGCCGTCCACGTCATCAGCACCATCACGCGCCCGAAGCCAGCAGCCGAGCAGATCCTCAGGCATGGCGGCGCTCAACAGTCGGGCAACGCGTCGATACTCCGGGCATCCCGGTCAATCCGCGCTGGGCGCTGGGGGTTGCCCCGGATTCCGACGCGTTCGCCGGCGCGGCCGGCGGGCTGGCGGGGTGGCTGCACGGGGCACCAACTCGCCCCGCGCGGGTGGCGCGCAACACCGGCACGCCGGCCCGGGCCGGGGGCAACCGACGGGCCCTGGCGGATTCCGACGCACCAGACACTGTGCGCCACGCTCCGACAACGCCGACTCCGGTGTGTCGCGCAGCCCGCCGTCCATGATTGCTTCGTGCCGGCGGATCCTTGGAATCCCGGCGACGATCGGTGGCGACGGTGACCCGACTCACAGCCCGCGAGGGAACGATGCGCCTCGCCGATGCGTCGTTAATGAGGATGCCGACGAAAGGTCACCGCGCGTGAAGAAGTTACTCGGGTTCGGCCTGCTGGTCCTCCT
Source organism: uncultured Actinomycetes bacterium (assembly GCA_964510455.1). GTDB lineage: Bacteria > Actinomycetota > Actinomycetes > S36-B12 > CAVXYG01. Next base: position 4,953 of record CAZECO010000166.1, on the reverse strand, counting down.
GATCGGGATGGTGGTGAGCGCTCTCACCGTCCTGCTCTATCCCATGCCAGAGCCCAATGACATCGCCGTGGCCGAGATCAGCGAGATCAGGTACGCCGACGGGACGTCGCTCATCGTGCAGATCGGCGACGTTACGCGTACCTCCGTGCCGCTGTCGGACGTCCCCGAACACGTCCAACTCGCCGTGCTCGCGGCAGAGGACCGCGAGTTCTACTCCCATGAGGGCTTCTCGCCGGAGGGTCTTGCCCGGGCGGTTGTCAACAACGCGTCGGGCGGCTCGACCCAGGGCGGGTCGACCATCACCCAGCAATATGTGAAGAACGCATTCCTCACCCACGATCAGACGCTCAGCCGAAAGGCCCGGGAACTGATCATCTCGCTGAGGCTGGAGCTGTCCGACTCCAAGGGGCAGATCCTCGAGGGATACCTCAACACCATCTACTTCGGACGGGGTGCGTACGGCATCGAGGCCGCCAGTCAAGCGTATTTCGGCCACCCCGCCTCCGAGCTGACCCTCGTGGAGGGCGCAGCGCTGGCCGGCATCATCCAGTCGCCCGGCAACTTCGAGCCGGAGGTGAACCCGCAGGGCCTCCAGGGTCGTTTCGATTACGTCGTGGCGGGGATGGTCGCGCAGGGTTCCATCACTGCTGCCGAGGCAGAGGCGATGGCGTTGCCGGCGTTTCTTCCGCGCGACACGTCGGACCGGTACGGCGGCCAGATCGGATATATCGCACAGGAGGTTCGCGCGGAGCTGCTGGCGGCGGGGTTCACCGACGCACAGATCGACGGCGGGGGCCTGCGGATCTCGACCACCATCGACCAGGCGGCCCAGGACGCGATGGTCGCGGCTGTGGAGGGGCAGGGGCCGAGGTCCGGGACTGAGGGCCTGCGGATCGGCGCCGCCTCGGTGGATCCCACCACAGGCGGGATCCTGGCCATGTACGGCGGGGCGGACTACGTCTCAAGCCCGCTGAACAATGCCACCCAGGCCCGATCTCAGGCCGGATCCACGTTCAAGCCGTTCGCGCTGGCTGCTGCTTTCGAGGAGGGCATATCGCCGTACTCGAGATGGAACGGCAACTCGCCGCGCACGATCGCCGGCTACAAGCTCGAGAATGAGGGCAACACCTCCTACGGCACCGTGACGCTGCAGCGGGCGACCGAGAAGTCGATCAACACCGCATTCGTGGCGCTGGCTCACCAAGTCGGGATCGAGGACGTCATGGATGCCGCCTACCGAGCAGGGGTTCCGCGGGACACCACCAGTCCGGATGCCGGCCTGTCGTTCGTGCTGGGAAGCTCGAGCACGTCGCCGCTTGAGATGGCATCTGCGTACGCGACGTTCGCGGCACGGGGGGTCTACCGCACACCACACATCGTGCAGCAGGTCACAACCAGCGACGGCCAGGTCCTGTACGAGGCTCCGGTGACCGGCGAGCAGAGGTTCGACCCCGACATCGCGGATCAGGTCAACGCCGTGCTGCAGAAGGTGGTGACGAACGGGACTGCCACCAAGGCCCGTGCCCTGAATCGTCCGGTAGCAGGGAAGACCGGCACCACGGATGACAACAAGTCGGCATGGTTCGTCGGGTACACGCCCCAGGCGGCCACCGCGGTGATGCTGACCAAGGAGGACGCGGCGGGCAACCCCGTATCGCTGCGCGGTACAGGAGGGCTGACGCAGGTGTTCGGCTCTTCCTTCCCGCTGAACATCTGGGTCGCCTACAACGCCGGGTACCTCGATGACCTGCCGATCGCGAAGTTCGTTGCGCCGGTGTCGGGGTCGCGGTCGTCGACCAGTGGGGATGCGCCCACCTACCGCCGACAGTGGACGGCGCCGCCTTCGTCCACGGCGAGTGATGAGCCGGAGCCGATCCCGTTCACACCCGAGCCCTCGACATCGCCGCCCGACACCGGGCCGCCCGACACCGGGCCGCCCGCAACCCAGCCGCCCGCAACCCAGCCGCCCGCAACGGCGGAGGAAACACCCGGAGAAGGGGTCGGCGGCAGCAGCGAAGGCCAGCCCGGCGGTGGCGGGGTGCAGGAGGAAGAGGTTGGCGACGCCGCTCCGTAGGCGCGATGTCCGCCGACGCTGCGCCGACGGGCCCGGCGCCGATCCGTTGAGCGCGGCGGAATCCCGGACGGCACGCCCCGGCCGTGCCCGCCACGCCGGGGAACCGCGGCGATCAAGCCATGGGGCGCCGTGCCCGTAGATCCCACCGCCGACGACCCCGGACCGTAGGGTGACTGCGTGCCGCAGGTCTCTCCGACGCGCAGCGACCCGGTCGCTGCGAACGCATCAGAGGTGCTCGGGGGCCCGCACGGGCGCTGGGCGACGACGACACGGCCGGGGCGCGCCCTCCAGATCGTGCTGCTCGTCGGGTCGATGACCTTCCTCCTCGGTATGGCGCGTACCGTGCCGTGCGCGACCATCGGCTGGGCACAGCCGGACCGCTACGAGTTGCTCTGCTACAGCGACATCCCCGTGCTCTACACGCTGCGCGGCCTCGACGGGGGCCTGCCATACCTGGATCAATCGGGCAGCCAGCCCCTGGAGTACCCGGTGCTGACGGGGATGTTCGCATGGTTCGCGGGTCTGCTCACACCGTCGGGCGAACCGACGACGTACTACTGGGTGACCGCCGTGCTGCTGCTGGCGTGCTTCCTGATCGCGCTGGCGGCGACCGCCGCCACCGTCACGCACCGGATCTGGGACGGGCTGCTGGTGGCGCTGGCGCCGTCGGTCCTCCTGGCCAGCCTGATCAACTGGGACTGGCTGGCGGTCGCTCTGACGGCGGTCGCCATGCTGGCCTGGTCGCGGGAGCGCCCGACGATGGCGGGCGCCTATCTGGGGCTTGCGATCGCGGCGAAGTTCTATCCGTTGCTGATCCTCGGGCCGTTGGCGCTGCTGTGCTGGCGCCGCCGGCGGCTGCGGGAGTTCGGCCGGGCGCTCGCCGCGGCTGTCGCCGCATGGCTTGTGGTGAACGTCCCGATCGCGCTGGCTGCGCCGGAGAGCTGGTCGTACTTCTTCCGGTTCTCCAGCGAGCGGGGGCAGGACTACGGCTCGGTGTGGCTGGCGCTGTCCATGTTGGGTTGGCCGGTCGATCCGGATGCGCTGAATGTGCTGGCAGCGGTGTGCCTCGCCGCGCTGTGCCTGGGGATCGCGGCAATCACCCTCGCCGCGCCCCGTCCCCCGCGCCTGGGGCAGGTGGCGTTCCTGGTGATCGCGGCATTCCTCATCACCAACAAGGTGTACTCGCCGCAGTTCGTGCTGTGGCTGCTGCCGCTGGCGGTGCTCGCGCGACCCCGGTGGCGCGACTTCCTGATCTGGCAGGCCGCAGAGACGGTGTACTTCGTCGCCATCTGGTGGCACTTCGTCGGGCTCGAGCCGGACGCGAAGGGCCTGGCCGGACAGCCGTACGCCCTGGCGATCCTGGTCCACATCGCCGGGGTCTGCTACCTGGCGGGGGTCGTCGTGCGCGACATCTGGCATCCGGAGCGGGACCCCGTGCGGGTGGACCGGCCCGACGGCCCGGGTGCCGGGCTGCTCGACGACCCGGGGGGCGGCGTGCTCGACTGGGCACCGGACCGGCTGCGGGCGTGACGAGCTGCCGCGCCGTTGTCCGTCGCCTCGGATCTGGCGTGGGTGGGGCCCGACCGATGCCCGGCCGGGGCAGGCCCGGCGCATCGCTGCTACAGATCGCTGCGATCAACGCCCGGCGGACGCCCGGGGGACCGCCGCTGCCGGACCGGCCGGCTCGCGGGCGACGCGACGACACCGGCGCCCGGTTCCCTAGCGCCTAGCGGCCTCACTCCCGCCAGGGAGTCGCGGGCAGGGATGCGCGGGGCGGGCTGGCGTGCCGCGGGGGCATCGGTCGCGCTTTCGCCGGCGGCTGTTCCCGCCTGCGGGGCGCCAAGAACGCACCGGCCGCCTCTTTGCACCCGCTGCGTGGGCGGATCGCCCCCATGGTTGCACCCGGCCCCGGATCCGATCGGGTGCATCTACCGGCCACGGATCGCCGGAAACACCCCCCGTATCGGGTACAAAGCCCCGCGACGGGTGCATCTACCCCGACCCAGTGGACCCGAACCCGCGGTGCCGGTCCCACGATCCGCCACCCGCACCCCGCCAGATTCCGAAGCGCCGCAAGCCCGCGGGCTACTCCAACCCCACCACCTGGTCGAATTGGGACGTCGAGAAGCGCATCTGACACGCAAGTTGGTCGCCGACCGACGGCGGCTGGATCCCCTTGGGAACCACGACCAGCGAAACGGATGCATGGGGCGCCTCCAGGAAGCGCAGGCGCCTGCCCTGCCAGCGGAAGGGGGACAAAGCCCGGCCCGCGGCGTCCAGGACCCCGTAGCCGACGGTGGTGACCCGCCTCCGCAGCGTCGCGGCACCGATCGGGGCGGACATGGCCACCCCGTGCACCGTGCCGCCTCCGACGATGACCAGGTGGCCGCCGGCGGGCACGCGGCGCTGGAAGTAGCCGGCGCCGCCCGGCGCACTCGGGTGCACTGCCAGCACGCTGCCCCAAGCCTGCAGCGACCCGACGTCGCCCAGCCACAGCGCGGTCCCGATGCGCGGATGGACGGGGACGTCGGGCAGCGCGGCCCGCAGGTCGCGCAACTCGGAGGACTCCAGGTGCGAGACCCAGATCTGGGCGGCCGCGTTGAAGTCGGCGTCGGGTCCGGCGGCGAGGTTGAGCGCGGCCATCTGGGCAAGCCACCAATGCGCCCACCCTGCCGCCTGCTGCACTTTGCCGCTGCCCGCCACGACGGCATCCGCGGGCGGGTCGACTGCCAGATGCCGGTCCGGCGAGGTCCGCTGCACGAGCGGGGGAGCCATCGGCAGGTGCAGCGCGAGGCCCGACAGCCGCAGGGATCCGGTCGCGAGCGCGCCGGTGACGGCAGGGTCGCGCAGCTCGGCCTGCAGCTCCGGCTGGATGAAGC
>CAZECO010000165.1:0-7098 GCA_964510455.1 uncultured Actinomycetes bacterium | reverse complement strand
GGGGATGAGTCGACGGCCCTGGGCGGAGGGGTGCTGCTGGCGAACGCGTCGATATCTTGGGGTTGGCCCGGGTCGCACGCTCAGCTTCTGGGGATGCCCGAAGTTTCGACGCGTTCGCCAGCACTATCCCGCTGTGGGCGGGGGATCGCCGGGGGATCGAAGGCCCCCGGCGATCGCTGCTGGAGCTGGCGCCGGGTGGGTGTCCGTGCGCGCGCCGTCCCCCTGGCCTCGGGCGTCGGGGTGTGATGGCGAACGCGTCGGAATCTCGGGGTTGTCCCGGATTCCACGCTCAGTTGCTGGGGATGCCCGAAGTTTCGACGCGTTCGCCAGCACCATCCCGCTGTGGGCGGGGGATCGGTGAGATGCTTCGTCATCGCTCCTGACTCTCGGCCCGGGCAGGTGAGCGCAGCAGGGTCATGCTGGACCCCCAGGGTCGACAAAGGTTCTGCGCCGTCCAGCACGGTCGGCGAAGGCCGTCAGAGCGTCCAGGACCGCCGGAGCCCGCCACATCTTCCGCCGGCCCTCAGCGAGGGATTCGATCAGGATGCCGGCCTCGATGAGGGGGTCGAGCGTGCGGCGGGGGTTCTTCGCTGCAGTGGCGCCGATCTGAGCAGCGAGCCATTCGGTATCGAAGACGGGGTAGCGCGGGAGGAGATCGACAATCTGCCAGCCCGCAGCGTCGCGGCGCATCGCCAACGATCCTTTCCATGCCTGCCGCACCTCTTCGAGGTCCTTGAGCAGCTGCACGGCGTTCTCGGCCCCTCGGCCGGCCGCCTGGCTGATCTGGGTCACGATCGGGTCGATCTCGCCGAGCCGGTAGGCGTCAAGCGCTGAGAAGTAGGCGTTGACATCGCGGAGCAGGCCGGAGGAGATGGGTACGACCGAGCTCGCGACGAGGCCCTTCTGCTGCAGCATCGCGTGCAGGAGCGCTCGGCCGGTCCGTCCGTTGCCATCGGTGAATGGGTGAATCGTCTCGAACTGTGCGTGGACGATCGCCGCTTGGACGAGCACGGGCATATCCATCCGGCCGGCGAATGCGATGAGATCTCCCATCGCGGCAGGGACGTGCTCGTGGTGCGGCGGGACGAACAGGGCGCCGAGGGGGCCGAAGTCGCTGCCGCCGATCCACACCTGCTCCTCGCGCCATCGTCCGGCATGCTCCGGATCGGAGTCGCCCAGCAGGATCCGATGCATCTCGAGCAGCCCCTCGCTGGTGGTGGTCCCGAGCGCGAGGGCTCGTTCCATCGCTCGAGTGTTGGCGACGATCTGGGGGGCGTTGCCTTTCGTCCGCAGCCCGAGCTCTGCCTCCGCGAGGGCGCGGGGCGATGCGGTCAGGCGCTCGATCTGGGAGGACGATGCCGATTCGGAGCGCAGCAGGATCGGTGCGTAGGGGATGAGCGCGTGAGCACTCGTCGTATCGAGGCGCGAGATGACGGCGGTCGCCAGCTCCACAGCAAGCACCGTGGCGTTTTCGAGCCTTGGCTCCAGCTCCGCGATGCGTGCGGGGACGGCAGCACGATAGGTCCCGGTCTGGGTGGCGCGTTCCCGTTGCGAGACGGTGCCCGAGCCGGCTCTCGGTCGCCACTCACGCTCATCCCAGGCCACCGATGGCCAGGACTGTGCCCCCTTATCTGTTGCCATTGAACCATCATGGCATCAGATAGGACGTTATCTGTTGCTCTCCCGTCCACGGTGCTGACGCCCTGGCAGCGGGCCCGAGATCCGGGCACAGACGACCCCTGGCAACACTTATACGTCTAACTGTTGTACTCCCCGATGCGCCGCAACGCGAACGCGTCGGTATCTCGGGGTTGTCCCGGATCCCGCGCTCAGTTACCCGGGGATGCCCGGAGTTTCGACGCGTTCGCCGTCATTCGTGCTCGTACTGCAGGTTGGTCGGCACGCCGCGGAAGAAGAGGGTCAGCGTGCGGTTCTGCTTCCGCTCCGTTTCGCGGTCGGCGGGCAGCGGCAGGTGCAGGGCGGTGCGCAGATCGAGGTGGTGCAGGTCGAAGGCCGCCTCGACCGCCATCCCGTACGAACCGGCCGCCGCCACCGCGGCCCGGTACGACACCGCCGCCAGCAGCGCCAGGCCCAGCGGCAGCAGCAGCCACCAGCCGTGGGTGATCAGCAGCGCGGCGGACACCAGCGCCGACAGCAGGAACATCGCGGTGAACCGTGCCGCCACATCGAGTTGCAGCCGCAGGTCGTCGACCCCGCCCCGGACGGCTGCGGGCAGGATCGGGTACAGGCGCGGCCAGGCGATCACAGCGTCGAGTCCGTACGCGCGGCCGGCCCGGTACTCCGCCGCCCGCAGGGTGTTGCCCAACGATGTGGGCAGCAGCGGCCCGTTGGCGTAGGTGTGGCGCAGCCGCCACGATGCGGCAACGGCGGCGGCCCGCGCGTGCTCGTCGTTGGGGTCCTTCGGCGTCGCGGCCTCCTGCAGTGCGGACCGGCGGCGCTCGTGCCGCCTGATCAGCGGAGCTGCCAGGGCAGCGCCGCCCCAGTAGCCCTCCAGCAGCCGGACCAGCGGCAGCTGCAGCGGCTGGAGGATCAGACCGGCGACCACGATGGCAGCACCCAGCACGACCAGGTCGCTGCCCGACAGCGCCTCGAACTTCTCGCCGAGCACCGCCGGGTCGGGCGCCGACCCGGGCGCGCCGGCTGCGATCAGGGAGGCGATCAGGGTGGCGAAGACCGCGGTCGGCAGCGCTCCGAGCAGGTTGAAGCGCACGCCGAGCTCGCCGGCTGCGCCCGCTGCTGCCTTGAGGTTCACTCGACCGGCACCAGCGCGGCCGACGTATGGAGCGTGCACCGCGGCGGACGGTCTTCGTCGTAGGCCACCATGTACACCGGCCCGACGATGCAGTCCGGTACCGGGCAGGCCAGTTCGACGAGGTCGTCCTGCAGCGGGAAGCCCGGCAACAGTCCGCCGTCGCCGTCCCCGAAGCCCTTGCTGGACGTCGCCATCAGGTCCAGCGCGGTGGACCGCTCCACGATCCCCAGGTCCTCGCCGCCGATGACGAGTTGGCACAGCTCGCGGGAATCGTCTGCCCCGAACACCACCTCCAGCGCGCTGAGCGCCTCGTCGGCGGAGGTGTCTGCGGGGAGTACGAGGGCCGGGACATCCTCGGTCAGCGCCTCGGCGGGTTCCACGAAGTCCTCGAACCTGGTCATGCGCCGGCCTCCTTCCGCAGGCGTCCCTGGCCGGCCACCACGAACGCCGCCCAATCCCACGGGTCGGCGAAGGGCTGCTCGTCGCCCTTGGCCAACCGTCGCGCGAGTGCCTCCAGCAGGAACCGCGCCCGCGGTTGCTCCGTACGCTGCCGCAATCCCTGCGCCAGCGCCACCGCTTCGTCGCGGTTCAACGTCCGCAGCCGCGCCCGCACCCGCGACAGCACCTCCGACAGGTCGACGGCCCCAGCCGGGTGGGCGGCCAGTTCGGTATACAAGAGGTCGACGGTGAGTGCCGCGACGCCCTCGTCGACCGGCCACTGCGACGCGACGACGGTGCCCGCACCCGCCATCGCGAGTGCCGCTGGCAGGCCGGAGAACTCGTCGATCGTGGCGCTCATCGCCCCTGCGGCGGACTCGCACGCCGACAGCACGGCCAGGGCGCAGCCGTCCAGGGCGTCGTCGACGAGGATGTCGCCGGCCGACCACCGCTCGGCCAATGCAAGTCGTCGGCCGTCCCGCTCGAACGACCAGATGGTCTGCCGCCCGGCCAGGTGCATGGTGAGCTCCACCCATGCGCCGTCGAGCAGCCGCCGCTCCCGCAGCGCCCCGACCCCGGGCACGACCGCCCGGCGCGTCTCCTCGTCCACCTCGGTCCAGGGCTGCGCGGCCGCGAGCCAGGCGGGGAACGGGTCGGGTCCGATGGGCGGCGGCGCAGCCAGCAGCAGCGCCGAGTCGTCCGGCTGTCCGAGGTCGCTGGTGCCGTGGCCGCTGACATGCAGCAGCGTCGCGCCCCGGACGGCTGACACCACGGCCTCCTCCGTTGCCGCCGGCCCGGACAGCACATGTACCGGCAGTCCCGCCGTCTGCACTGCCGCCGCCTCAGCGGGGGACAGCGGGAGGTTGCTGTTCGGATCGGCCACCACCACCGCTCTGCCCTGCAGCGCGGGGACCGGCCGGCGGCGGTCGCGGACCAGCTGCGCCGCGCTCGGGGCGGTGGTCACCACGGCGGGGTCCAGGCTGTGCAGGGCGTGGTACGGGACGAGGTGCAGCAGCCGGTGGGGGATGATCGTGACTCGTGCCGGCAGTTCGCCGATCAGCGCGGCGAGCCGCTGGCCGAAGCGTGCATCGACGTCCGCGATGAGGTCGCGCAGGGCGCGCCGCTGGTCGATCGCCGCCTCCGGGGCGCCGAGCGCGTACAGCCAGCCGTCTTCGGATTGCCCGGCCAGGACCTGCAGCCAGTCTTCAGCAGGCAGCGACCGGTCCAGTTCGGCGTGCCGGGGCTGGTCGTCGGACTCCGGCCCGATCACGATGATCAGCGTGCCGTCGGTGGCCATCCCCAGCAGCACCGCGACCTCGTCGGGGGCGAGCACCTCCGCGATCTGCGCCACGGCCGGGCTGCTGACGGCGGTCGGCGCCACGGCCGGGCGATCGGACCGGTAGGCCTCCTGGAGCGTGCTCAACGTCGGGACGTCGGAGCGCAGGAAGTCGGCCGGGTCCGGCGCGTCGTCCGGCAGGTCCACCGGGACGCCGCGAGCAGCATCGAGGATGGTCTGCTCCATGGCGAGCAGCTCCCGCCCGGCTGCGGTCTCGCGCAGGGCCTGTCGGGAGCGGAACCGCATGCTCTTCTGCAGATCCAGGGTCTGCACGACATCCGGCCAGCGGCCGAGCTCGGCGAGCGCGAGCATCAGGTGCTGGCAGGCCCGGTGCAGCGTGTGGCCGGCGTCCTGCACGTCCTGGGCGCTGATCGCGTCCCCGTACTCGGTCATGAGGTCGGGCAGGAGCGGCTGCAGCGCCTCCACTGCCGCGGCGGCCTGGCCGGTGGCGTAGCGGCAGCGGCCGGCGCCCAGGGCCGCCACCCGCGCCAGGCCGGGGTCCACTTCGGGGTGGTGCCGGGCCTCGTCGTAGAGGTCGGCCGCTTCGGCGGACTGGTCGGCGACCTCGTAGTTGAGCGCCGCGATCGCCAGGGCGCGCGGTCCTCCGGTGCGCCGCAGCGCCTCGGCGTGGGGCCGCATCCGGTCGATCCACGCATACTGCCCCTGCACGTCGCCGGCGTTCTCGCATGCCAGGGCCTCCTGGCTGGCGCGCCCCACCACGGAGATGTGGAAGCCTACGGCCGTCTCGGGGTCCACCTCGTCCAGCAGCGGGGCCGCCCGTGCTTCGAGCGCGGCGACCTCGTCGGCATCGCTGAGCCCCTGGATCAGGTCGCCGATCGCCATCAGCGTGGACTCCGGGTCGGCCTGGGTCTCCGGCCGGGCGAGGTAGCCGTCCAGCAGCTGCCGTGCCCGTCCGACGTCGCGCAGCGGATGGCCGTCGGGGAGTTCGGCGATGACCCGCGCCACCAGCCGTGCCAGGCCCAGATCCTGCGCCCGGTCCAGGAGTTGGTGGGCGGCGATGGCGCGGCGGTCGTCCTCGTCCACCCGGTCGGTGAGCCACGTCCCGCCCAGCCAAGCGCCGAGCCGGTCCAGGACGGCTTGCAGCAGGCCGGAGAGCAGCTCGTCGGTGCCCTCCTCGGCCATCGCGTGCAGTTCGGACACGCTGGTGACGAAGCGGGGGCCGAAGGCGACGAGGGCCTCGCCGATGATCTGGTCCCGGGCTGCGTCGTCGGTGGTGTCCAGTGCGGCCCGGATGTACGCCAGGTGCCGCTCCACCTCCGCCTCGGAGATGGAGCCGCCCGGGGGCTCGGCCGATGTCGGTGCGCTCATGTGCACCCCCTGTTGATCCGACGCTAGCCGACCCGATGGCCACCCGCGCGCCGCCCCGACTTTGCGCCGCGTTCGCCGCCGGCAGGCCAATGGCTGGCACGATGGGCGCGTGGTCCCTCGCTGGCGCTTCGACCGATCGGCCGGTCCCGCGGTGATCGCCCATCGCGGCGCGAGCAACGAGTTGGCCGAACACACGCTGGGGGCGTATCAGCGGGCGCTCGACGTGGGTGCCGATGGCTTGGAGTGCGACGTCCGGCTCAGCGCCGACGGGCATCTGGTCTGCGTGCACGACCGGCGCATCGACCGGACCTCCAGCGGGTCGGGCCGTGTCTCGGCCCTCACCCTGGCCCAGTTGCAGCAGCACGATTTCGGGTCCTGGTGGAGCAGCGACGCCGACGAGGCGCCGGAAGTCGATGTGGAGCGCAACTCCGTGCTCACGCTGTCGCGGCTGCTGGAGCTGATCGAGGCGTCGGAGCGCCCGGTCCGGCTGCTGATCGAGACGAAGCATCCGACCCGGTACGCCGGCTTCCTGGAGAAGCGGGTGGTGGCGACGTTGGAGCGCTACGGGCTCGCCCGCCCGCCGCGCGACGGGTCGTCGGCGGTCGCCGTGATGTCGTTCAGCGAGATCGCGCTGCGGCGGATGCGGCAGTACGCGCCCGGTGTGCCCACCGTGATGCTGATGGAACGCATGCCCGTCCGGTTCCGCAAAGGCTTCCTGCCGTATGGCGCGGCCATCGCGGGGCCGTCGATCGAACTCCTCAACAAGCATCCCGCCTATGCCCGGCGGGTGCACCGCGCGGGGCGGCAGCTGTATGTGTGGGTGGTGGACCGGATGGACGAGGTGGACATGTGCATCGAACTGGATGTCGACGCCGTGATCACCAACCGGCCGGAGCCGGTCCTGCGGCATCTGCGGAAGGCGGGTGTGCGGGCGTAGGCGTTGGTGAACGCGTCGATATATGGGGCATCCGCGAGGGCTGAGCGTGGATCGCGGGGGTTGCCCGGGATTTCGACGCGTTCGCCGGCAGCAGGGCTGGCGGAGACCGCAGGCCGGGGTCGGTCCTGCGGCATCTGGGGAAGGCGCGGGTTCGGCGGGGCCGATGCGGGCTGCCGCCTGGCTGCGGGTGTCGGGCGAGGCGGGGGTTGGGGCGCTGACCCCTCTGAACGCGTCGGTATTTCGGGCATCCTTGGAATCTGAGCGTGGATCGCGGGGGATGCCCGG
>CAZECO010000164.1:0-7116 GCA_964510455.1 uncultured Actinomycetes bacterium | reverse complement strand
GGTCCCGTCCTCGTCGACCCAGCCCCACTGCTGCGGTTGCGTCATGGCTTCCCCTATTCGTCGACAGCCTGATGGCAGGCTACTGTGCCGCCACGGTTGCGTGTTGGATCATCAGGGCCTGCGCGGGCGTTCCATCCGTGCCGCCGTCGGTGGTTCCCGCGTCGGCGACGGCACGCACGATGTCCAGCCCCGAGGTGACCGTCCCCCAGATCGTGTAGTTCGGCGGGAGCGTCGTGTCCTTGTACACGATGAAGAACTGCGACCCGCTGGTGCCGGGTCCCGAGTTCGCCATGGCGACGGTGCCGGCCGGGTAGTTCAGCAGCCCTTCCGCCGGGAGGTTCTCATCCGGAACCGAGTAGCCGGGTCCGCCGGTGCCGGTGGCGGTGGGATCACCGCACTGCAGGACGAACAGCCCGTCGGTGGTGATGCGATGGCAAAGGGTGTTGTCGAAGTACTGCTGACCGGCCAGGAACGCCATCGAGTTGACGGTCTGCGGAGCTGCGGCCGCGTCGGCCGTCACCACGATGTCGCCGCAGTTGGTGTCGAACGTGAAGGTCGCCGTTGCTGCACCGCCGAGGCCGGCATCGCCGGGGGCGCCGAAGGTCAGCGGCTGGTCCTGCACCTCACCAGCCGGCTCGCACGATGCCACGGGCTGGGCAGCGGGGTCCGCCGACTGATCGGGGGCCGGGTCATCCAGCAGCGCCGGTACCATGAGGAAGGCGATCATGGCTACGACCACGACGCCGACCACGGCCATTGCAGCGATGCGCTGACGCCGCTTCTTCTTTGCCAGTGCAGCCGCCTGGCGCGCCCTGCGCCGCTCCTCTTTCGCCCTCGCCAGTTCCTTGGCGCGCTTTTTCGTCGCAGTCACGAAGATCCTCCCGGTACTCGGCACGGATGCCATGGAGATTGTAGGCCGCGCCTGTGTAGGCGACGGTCTCCGCAGGGGGCGCGTCGTGCGGTGGGTAGGGGACGCATGATCGGGTGCCCCGGGCGAGTGTCTCCCCCTCCGGCATGATACCCAGCATGATCCGCCCGATTCGGCTGAACCCGCCCCGCCCGCGCGGCAGGGGCGGTGCACCGCGCGGCGTGTCGCAGGCCGATCGGCCCGATACCCTCTTACGCAGGCAGTTGTGCATGTCCCGGTGCGTGAAAGGCGGAGCCCGTGCTGGTCGTTGGTTTCCCGACCGGGCCGTTCCAGGCGAACTGCTTCCTCGTGGCCGCGCAGCCGGGCAGCGAATGCCTGGTCATCGACCCGGGCATGGACGCGCTGCACAGCATCGAGGAACAGCTCGCCGAGCACCGGCTGCGTCCGGTGGCCGTAATGCTCACGCACGGGCATCTGGACCACACCTGGTCGGTGTACCCGGTGTGCAGCGGCTACGGCATCCCCGGGTACATCCATCCCGATGATCATGGGCAGCTGCGCGACCCGCTGTCGGGCCTGTCGGCGCAGATGGCCGATGCGCTGCGCCGCATGGCGGGAGGCCGCCTGCACCGGGTCGAGCCCGATGAGGTGCGTCCGCTGGCCGACCATGCGGAGCTGGATCTGGCGGGGGTCGCCCTCAGCGTGCGCCACGGGCCGGGCCACACCCCGGGATCGGTGTCCTTCCACGGGGAGTCCGAAGGAGTGCCTGTCATGTTCTCCGGCGACCTGTTGTTCGAGGGGTCGATCGGCCGCACGGACCTGCCGGGGGGAGACCACTCGGCGATGATCCGGTCGCTGACCGAGGTGGTGCTGCCGCTGCCCGACGAGACGGTGGTGCTGCCCGGGCACGGCGGATCGACGACGATCGCCGTGGAGCGACGAACCAACCCCTATCTGCGCGGCCTTCCGCAACGGCCGCCGAGGAGGGGCCTGTGAGCATGTTCGCGGCGCCCAAGGGTGTGCCCGACTACGTGCCGCCGGCCTCTGCGGCGTTCCTCGCGGTGCGCGACGCCCTGGCGCGACCGGCGCGGCTGGCCGGGTACGGCTACATCGAGCTGCCGGTGTTCGAGGAGCTCGGCCTGTTCGTGCGCGGCGTGGGCGAGTCCACCGACGTCGTCAGCAAGGAGATGTACACGTTCACCGACCGCGGCGGCCGTGAGATGGGGCTGCGGCCGGAGGGGACGGCGGGGGTGATGCGCGCCGTCATCGAGCACTCGCTGGACCGCGGGCCGCTGCCGGTCAAGCTCTGGTACGCGGGCCCCTTCTTCCGCGCCGAGCGTCCGCAGCAGGGCCGCTACCGCCAGCTGCAGCAGGTGGGCGTGGAGGCGATCGGATCCGACGATCCGGCGCTGGACGCCGAGGTGATCGCCCTAGCCGACGAGGCCTTCCGGAGCCTGGGGCTGTCGGACTTCACCCTGCACCTGACCTCGCTGGGCTGCCGCGAGTGCCGGCCGGCCTACCGCCAGGCCCTGCAGGAGTTCCTGGCGGGGCTGGACCTGGACGAGGCCACTCGGCAGCGGGCAACGATCAACCCGCTGCGCGTGCTGGACGACAAGCGGGACTCCGTGCAGCGGCAGCTGCACCACGCGCCCCTGATGCCGCAGTACCTGTGCGGCGCCTGCGCCGACCACTACGCCCGGACCCGGGACTTCCTGTCCGCCCTCGGTGTGACCTGGCTGGAGGCGCCGCGCCTGGTCCGCGGGCTGGACTACTACACCCGCACGACCTTCGAGTTCAGCCATGCCGGGCTCGGGGCCCAGTCCGGTATCGGCGGCGGCGGCCGGTACGACGGTCTGATGTCGAGCCTGGGCGGCCAGGAGCTGTCCGGCATCGGCTTCGGGATCGGCACCGACCGGACGCTGCTGGCCTGTCGGTCCGAGGGGCTCGCGGTGGGGACGGCCAACCGGTGCGACGTGTACCTCGTCCCGCTCGGCGAGCCCGCCCGCAGGGTCTGCTCCCAGCTGGGCGGCAGGCTGCGGGCGGCCGGGGTGCGCAGCGACATGGCCTTCGGGGCACGGGCGCTGAAGGGCGCGATGAAGGGCGCCGATCGCAGCGGCGCGCGGTTCGCGGTGATCATCGGCGATGCCGAACTCGACGCGGACGCGGCCGTGGTGAAGGATCTGGCAAGCGGGGCACAGGCGACCGTCCCGACCGGTGATCTGGTCGGGCACCTGCGCTCGGCCATCGAGCAGGAGGGCGAACCATCGTGATGCGCACCCATGGGGCAGGCACGCTGCGGCCGGAGCACGCCGGGACGGTGGTGACGCTGACCGGCTGGGTGGCACGGCGCCGCGACCACGGCGGAGTCGCGTTCCTGGACCTGCGCGACGCCTCCGGCATCTGCCAGATCGTGGTCCGCGAGCCCGAGGCGGCGCACCCGCTGCGCAACGAGTTCTGCCTGAAGGTGACCGGCGAGGTCGCGATCCGGCCGGAGGGCAACGAGAACCCGGACCTGGCCACCGGCACCATCGAGGTGATGGCCGACGACGTGGAGGTGCTCAGCACCGCCGCGCCGCTGCCGTTCCCGATCGATGAGCACGTCACCGTCGGCGACGAGGCCCGCCTGAAGTACCGCTACCTCGACCTGCGCCGACCCGGTCCTGCGCGTGCGATGCGGATGCGCAGCGAGGCGAACCGGATCGCCCGGGACGTGATGGCCCAGCGGGACTTCCTGGAGATCGAGACCCCCACCCTGACCCGGTCCACGCCGGAGGGAGCGCGGGACTTCCTGGTGCCGGTGCGGCTGCAGCCGGGCCACTGGTACGCGCTGCCGCAGTCCCCGCAGCTGTTCAAGCAGCTGCTGATGGTGGCGGGCATGGAGCGGTACTACCAGATCGCGCGCTGCTACCGGGACGAGGACTTCCGGGCCGACCGGCAGCCGGAGTTCACCCAGCTCGACATCGAGATGAGCTTCGTCGAGCAGGAGGACATCCTGGAGGTCGGCGAGGCGATCGTGCGCGCGCTGTGGCAGGGCCTGGCCGGGCACGACATCGGCGAGATCCCGCGGATGACCTATGCCGAGGCGATGCGCCGGTTCGGGACCGACAAACCGGACCTGCGGTTCGGCCTGGAGCTGGTCGACCTCACGCAGTACTTCGCCGACACCCCGTTCCGGGTGTTCGCCGCCGAGCACGTGGGGGCTGTCGTGATGCCCGGCGGGGGCTCCCAGCCGCGCCGGACGTTCGACGCGTGGCAGGAGTGGGCCAAACAGCGCGGAGCCCGCGGGCTTGCCTATGTGACCGTGGGCGAGGACGGAGCCCTGGGCGGCCCGGTGGCGAAGAACATCTCGGAGGACGAGCGGGCCGGGTTGCTGTCGGCGACGGGCGCGAACCACGGGGACTGCATCTTCTTCGCCGCGGGCCGCCGCGGCGATGCGCTGGCCCTGCTGGGCGCAGCGCGGCTGGAGATCGCCCGCCGCCAGGAGCTGATCGACGAGGACTCCTGGTCGTTCGTCTGGGTCGTGGACGCGCCGATGTTCGAGCAGGTGCACGACGAAGCCGGCCAGTGGTCATGGACGGCCGTGCACCACCCGTTCACCTCGCCGAACGCCGACTGGATCGACCGGTTCGAGGATTCCCCGGGCGAGGCGCTGGCGTACGCCTACGACATCGTGTGCAACGGCAACGAGATCGGCGGCGGCTCGATCAGGATCCACCGCAGCGACGTGCAGCAACGGGTGTTCGCGCTGCTCGGCCTGTCGGCGCAGGAGGCGCAGCAGAAGTTCGGCTTCTTGCTGGAGGCGTTCGCCTACGGCCCGCCGCCGCACGGCGGCATCGCCTTCGGCTGGGACCGGATCGTGATGCTGCTGTCGGGGTCCACCAGCCTGCGGGACGTGATCGCCTTCCCGAAGACCGGCGGCGGAGCGGATCCGCTGACCGGGGCGCCCACGCCCATCACCGGACAGCAGCGGGCCGACGCCGGCATCGACGTGGAGCCAGAGGACGCCGGAGATGCGCCGGTGCCGAACCTGCCCGGCCACGAGGTGCTCCCCGACACCCGGCGCAACTGACGCATGACGCTGTTCGACACCGGGCCCGAGGATGCACCGCTCGCGGTCCGGATGCGGCCGCGCGACGTCGACGAGGTCATCGGCCAGTCGCATCTGCTGGGACCGGGCGGTCCGCTGCGGACCCTGCTCACCGACGGCGGCTCGACCGGCACCTCGGTCATCCTGTGGGGCCCTCCCGGAACCGGCAAGACCACCCTGGCCCTGCTGATGTCGCAGGCAGCGGGACGGCAGTTCGTCCAGCTGTCAGCGATCAGCGCCGGAGTGAAGGAGGTGCGGGAGGTGATCGCCGCCGCCCGGACCGACCGCGAGCTGTACGGGCGTCAGACCGTGCTGTTCATCGATGAGGTGCACCGGTTCAACAAGGCCCAGCAGGATGCGCTGCTGCCGGCGGTGGAGAACGGCTGGGTCACCCTGGTCGCCGCGACGACCGAGAACCCGTCGTTCAGCGTGATCTCCCCGCTGCTGTCCCGGTCGCTGGTCCTGCCGCTGAAGCCGCTGACGCCGGACGAGATCGGGCTGTGCATCGACCGGGCGCTGGATGACGAGCGGGGGCTGGCCGGACGTGCCGCGCTGAGCGGTCCGGCCCGCGACGCGCTGGTCTCGCTGGCCAGCGGGGATGCGCGGCGCGCCCTGACCATGCTGGCGGCGGCGACGGCGGTGGCGGGGGAGCGGGAGGTGTCCGACAGCGACGTTGCCGAGGCGGTGCAGCACGCCGCGGTCCGCTACGACCGCGACGGCGACCAGCACTACGACGTGACCAGCGCGCTGATCAAGAGCGTGCGCGGGTCGGACGTGGACGCCGCCCTGCACTACCTCGCGCGGATGGTGGAGGCCGGGGAGGATCCGCGGTTCATCGCCAGGCGTCTGGTGATCCTGGCTTCGGAGGATATCGGGCTGGCCGATCCGAGCGCGCTGCAGACCGCGGTCGCGGCGATGCACGCCGTGGCACAGATCGGGCTGCCCGAGGCGCAGCTGACGCTGGCGCACGCGGTGATCGCGTTGAGCCTGGCCCCGAAGTCCAACGCGGTCATCACCGCGATGAGCGCCGCCCGCGCCGATGTCCGCGCCGGTCGCGGCGGCGACGTCCCTGCGCACCTGCGCGACTCGCACTACCGCAGCGCGAAGGCCCTCGGGCACGGCCTGGACTACCAGTACCCCCACGACTTCCCCGCCGGTGTCGTGGCGCAGCAGTACCTGCCGGACGATCTGGCCGGGGTGCGGTACTACGAGCCGTCGGCGCACGGCGCGGAGGTGCGGTGGGCGGAGGTCGCTGTGCGGTTGCGGACGCTGCTGGGGCGGGCAGGGGAGTAGCACGTTGGGCCCCGGCTTGGAGCCGGGTGCGATAGTCCTGCTGGCGCGCGTCGTGCTCGAGGAGCGGTTGCATGCCGCACAGGTGGCGGGACTGTGCCTCGCCGTCGTGGTGGTGCTCCTCGTGCTGGGTTGAGGGACCATCCAGCGCGCCCGGCAAGGGTTGTTTGCGCAACCGTCGCACGTGGCGCCTTCTCTGGCCGCTGTGTCGTACGGGTGTGCTGGACTTGGGGTTGTTCGGGTTGCTGCGACACGCCGGGGGGTTGTCCACCGGGGGTGCTTGACCAGGGTGTCGAACATATGTACTCTGGGTGTGGCCCGTTGAGATCAGGTGGTTTGCAGGGGGCTCCGGTTCGGCCGGGGCGGCGAGAAGGTGCGCGCGTGCGCGCGGGGGGTTCTTCCTTGTCCGTCTGTTTTCGGTTGTTGCCCGGGGGTGGTTGCGATGTGTCGCGTGCTGGACGATCTGGCGGCGGCGGTGGCCGCGGTGTCGGCCCTGCCGGTCCCGAGCGGTCTGGGGGCCGGTGATGTGCTGGCGCAGCAGGTGGCGCAGCTGGCGTCCTCGGTGGCCGACCTGCGCCGGGGCCTGGCGGTGCGGATGGCCGCCCTGGACCGGGAGTCCCCGACCGCCGACGCCACCGGCACCGCGACCAGGGCCGGGGTGCGGCAGTCGCAGTCGAATGCCCTGTTCCGGCTGGGCTCCTTCGGCCAGGAGCACCCGGCGGCCGCCGCCGCGTGGGCCGCCGGGGATGTCTCGGAGGACCAGATCACGGTGCTGGAGGGCGCCGCGAACGGGCTGCCCACCCCCGAGCTGCGCAGTCAGCTGGTGGCGGCGGTGCTGCCCCACCTGAAGGGCCTGTGCCGGAAGAAGACC
>CAZECO010000163.1:0-7128 GCA_964510455.1 uncultured Actinomycetes bacterium | reverse complement strand
CAGGGCAGGGCCCATGACCGTCACCGGGCAATTCCCAATGTCCCTTGACAGGCGGACACGAACATCCAGAACAGGTGCTCCTCGCAACGGGTCAACCACGGCTTGCTGGACACGCAACACCTCATTTTCGGCTTCAGGTGTTGCGCTGATCAATTGAGTCCGAGTCTTTGCACGGGTTCGCGGTGCCGATGCGGTGGGCGGCGGATTCGCCGCCGTGCCCGCGCAATGGCCAGCAGGCCGCCTCCGCGGCGGTTGATCGCAGCGTTTCACCGCATCGCTGCGGCAGATCGCTGCGATCAACGCCCGGCGGACGCCCAGGGCCCGCCGCTGCCGGACCGGCCTGCTCGCGGGCGACCCGACGTCCCCGGCAGGGGTGCGCGCGGCAGGCTGGCGTGCGGCGGGGCATCCGTCGCGCACGCATGTTCGGATTCCGGGGTCAGCCGCCGGTGCGCAACGGCGGGGCCGCCTGTCGCGAGAAGGCGCTTCGCCGGCGACTGTTCCTCCCCGGCGGGCCCGTGAATGCGCCGGCTGCCCTGTTGTCATCCGTTGGGTGGGCGGATCGTCCCCGAGATGCACCCGGGGGTGGGGGCTTTGCACCCGTGGCGGGGGTGGATCGCCCGCGAAACGCCGCTGGGAGCCCACGTTGCGGGTGGTCTCAGTTCGAACGCGCGCGCCCCGGTCATGCCTCTTCCCGCTCCGCATCACGAGCCCCGGTCATCGATGGACCTGGGAGTCGAACAGCCCCGCGCGGTGGAATGCATCGGTCAGCAGGAGCCCGGTCGAGGGTCCGACCGCGTTGCGCACCAGATCGGCGAACACGCGGCAGAACGCAGGTCCGTGCGTGTTGTCCGTACGTCCCGAGCGGTGCCAGACGACATGATGGGCGAATTCGTGCAGCACGATCAGCTCGCGCCGGGCCCACGCCGCGTCGGGGACCGCGATGACGCCGGGCGCCTCCCACGTCGCCTTCGCTGCACCGCGCCGCACGCGCACCACCGGGGCCGGCAGCTCCGGGTAGGCCCAGTCATGGCCGCGCAGCCAGTCGAGGTAGCGGGTGATGTCGCGCACCTGTCCGAACTTCCGGTCGGCTTCCGGCGAGACGGCTGAGCCGTGGAACGTGACATCCGCCCCGCGATCCACCATGTCGACGACCAGCGATTCCGCGGCGTACACCTGCGACCTCCGCAGATCGATCACGCTCCCAGGGCCCGCCGATCGTCACCGATGGCCGTCTGCGTCCCGATCCGCACGCTGTTGGCGGCCTTGTCGCCTGCACGGTAGGAGCCGAGCGCCACGCCGGAGGGGGCACGCCCGCCGCGCCAGGTCCCGCCGCCGAGGTGCTGCTTCGCGAACGCCCGCACCTCGAGCTCCTTGGCCCGCAGCGCGATCTCGACACCCGTCCGTTGCGGCGAGGCAGCGTCGTGGCCGTCCCCCTGATGGAAGTGGTCGCCAGCCGCGCGCTCGGAGTCTTCGGCTGCCCGTTTGGCCTGATCGGCAGCCTGCCGGATCCGTGTGGAGAGGGTGTCGGTGAACCCTTGGTAGAAGGATGCCCGCGCCGATTGCCGGGTGGCCGGTCGCGCGGTGCGGCTGCGCAGGTCGACCACCAGTTCCGCGCGCCAGCTGCCGGCTGCCAGGTACTGCTCGCCGAGCCTGACCATCTGCGGCGCGACCGATGCGAACAACCGCTCCACGGTGGCGATGTCGCTGGGCAGGCCGAACAGCACGGCCGCGGTGTTGTTGTTGTACAGCCCGATCTCGCACCCGTTGGTGCGGGCCAGCGCCACCAGCAGCCGCAGGTAGTGCCGGTTCGCCTGCTGCCGCGGCCTGCCCACGGTCACCAGCTGCTGCACCGGCTGCTCGCGCTGCGCCGTCGGCTGCCGCTGCCGCGCCTCGGCGAGGCTGATCTCATGGGCTGTCGCGAGCGCCTGGGCCTTGGCGAAGAAGGCTGCCGCCTCCTCGGCGGTCTTGGCCCGCTCCGCCATCTGAAGCAGTTTGGAGATGCGATCAATGCTCACGGGCGTCCTCCCATCCCGACGTTGACGCTCCATAGTGGCCCAGCCGTCCGACGTGCTCCCATCCCGTGTGGACAACCGTCAGGCGTCTGCGTACTCCTGCGACGGCTCGGGGACCTCGGATGCCTCCTGGGCATGTTCAGCGACGAAGGCCGCCAGCGGCGTTGGACCCAGGTCGGGCTGCACGTGGTGGCGCGTCGGAAGGGGCAGCCGGGGCCGCGCAGATCGCTTGCTGGGCACCGGCCCTGCACTGCGGGAGGGCTTCACCGGCTCAATCAGAACCGGCGCCGGGTATCGGCGCACGGGGTGAGGAATCCGTCGCGATCGGCCTTGCGGCGCCGCAAGATCCTCCGCAGAGGGCACTGCGCGCAGCCCGATAACCCACAGGGAGAGCACCCAGCCCAGCAGTGCGGCGGGCGCGAGGAAGAACACATCGTTGCTGGTGGCTAGGACGCCCGCCGTCGAGGCGGCCGCGAACGGCCACAGCAGCAACGGGATGACCGTCCTGCCCCCACCGGCCGGATCCCCCCGCCTGCGCCGGTACCACAGGGCCGCGCCGATCGGCACGACCAGGATCCACAGGTACAACTGGCTCGGGACGAAGGATGTGACGGCGGAATGGGCCGCCAGGGCGATGCCGCCCCGGTTCTCCTGTCCCGCCGTCTCGCCCGCGCCGCCCGCTCCCGGCGCCGAGAGCACCAGCGGTCCGGTGACGTCCGGGGCCCACGTGAACTCCGCCGACAACAGGCTTGCCACATGCTGCAAGCGGCCGCCGATCACGACTGCGGGGTTGTCCAGCAGGAGGCCGAACCAGTCGGTGAACGTGAGGACCGGCTCACCGGTCGGATCGCTCACGCCGGTCCAGCTCGCACCGAACGCGCCGGGGACCCCTCCCTCGCACGGCGCCTTGCCGTCGGCCCACAGTTCCGGCGGGGAGACCGGCACCGCCGTCTGAGCGCCAGTGGCCCAGAACGGCGCACAGTCGATGTGGTAGGCGTCCAACGCGTAGAAGGCCTCATTCGCCCGCGTCTGGGTCACCTCGCCGATGAGCACGGCCGGCAGCGACACGGCCACCATCATCGCCGACAGCGCGGTGAGGACGACGGCGGTGGCGCCTGCCTCGAGGCGGGCCCGCCTGCCGAAGCTGCGCGGCAGCAATGCGACGGTGAGCGCGACCATGAGCAGGATCCCCAGCGGCAGCAGATAGCCACGCCCCGCCGTGGCCAACCCGATGATCACCGCACCGCACCACAGCGCCGCGATCGCGCCATTGCGCCTGCCGGCCCGGACAGCCCGGACGGCCAAGGCGGCGACGCCGATGCCGAGCGTGGTCACCGACACTGCGGCTGCGTCGCGCCACACGGTGACGACCAGCCACACGACCGGGTTGATGAGGACCAGCAGCGGGATGAAGCGCGTCCATCGGGCGGCCGGCTGCAGGCCGATGGTCAACAGGGTCACGCCCGCCCAGAAGAGCTCCAGCTGCAGCAGGAACGGGATCAGCGGCCCGCTGTCCTGGACATCCAGCACCGACCACGCCCAGGTCAGCATCGGCGGGTACCAGTCGGTGAACACGCCGGCCTGGGCCTGGGTCCACATGGCGATGGAGTCGGTGGTCAGCCATCCCGGCCACCCGGCGGCGAGTTGGACAAGGAACGCGGCGATCCCGCACAGCACGGCCACCGCCTCCGCGGGCAGCGCGATGCGGCGGCGTCGGCGGCGCGGCTGCGCGGTGGGGACGAGGCTCATCGGTCGGCCCCGGGAGGATCGGGCGTGCGGCCGTCGACGGGGAAGGTCAACTGCATAACCCGACGCTAACGGGACGATGCGGCGATTCCGGACACCTTCCGCGCGAGTCGCGCCACAAGCGCATGCCTTGGGCAGCAGCACGCTGGGCCCTGGCACGTTTCCGCCGTGCCGGCAGGCCAGCGGGCCGTGCCACCGTCCCGGGACCAAGATCGATCTGAACGGTGATCAACCCGCCATCGCCGTCATGTTGATCACCGTTCTGAATGATCTTGCCGCCGATCGGGGCACCCCGGGTCCCGCTTTCCCGTGCGTCGGCTCCCAGCGCACCGGGACACGATCCGCGGCGGAGTCGGCCACGTTGCGGCCGGGTGCGCCGCCTCCCTACCCCGGGCTCGTCGTGCCGACATCCACGGATGCCTCGCCCGTGCGGACGAGCACAATGCCGAGCAGCACGAGCGCGCCTCCCAGGAACTGCACACCGGTCGGCAGCTCGTCCAGCAACCACCACGCGAAGACGACGGCGAAGAGCACCTCCGTCAGCGCCAGGAACGAGGCCAGCCTGGAACCCAGGCGGGGTACCGAGAGCATCCCCAGCAGGTACGCGAGCACGCCGCTGACCAGGGCGAGCCCGATCACCGGGACCCACCATGGGATCTCACGGTCCGCCAGCACGGCCGGATCGGTGGCGAAGTCCAGCGGCATCAGGCCCAGCGCGCCCGCCAGCAGCACGGTGGCCGACCCGACGAGCAGTCCGACGCCCAACGTCAGCACCGGCGGCAGATCGGCGTGTCGGCGTGCGGCCAGGATGAAGTAGCCCGCGCTGCAGCACGCCGCGAAGAGAGCCCAGGCGACACCGGCGGAGTCGAGACCGAAACCCCCGAAAGGGTCGATCACC
Organism: uncultured Actinomycetes bacterium; assembly: GCA_964510455.1. Taxonomy (GTDB): domain Bacteria; phylum Actinomycetota; class Actinomycetes; order S36-B12; genus CAVXYG01. The sequence continues at coordinate 2,472 of CAZECO010000163.1, read as the reverse complement.
AGCGCGGTGCCGCACAGGGCGACCGCAGCCCCGGCGAGTGTCACCGACCCCGGGCGCTGACTGCGGACCGCCCACAGCCACCCGACGACCAGCACCGGGGACAGGTACTCGATCAGCAGCGCGACCCCGACCGGCAGAGTCCGCACCGCGTTGAAGAACCCGATCTGCGCGCCCGCCACAGCGATGAGCCCGAACGCGACGAGATGCCGCGAATGCTGCAGCAGCAGTCGGCCGCGGGACGGCCATGCCACCCACACCACGACCGGCAGCAGGACGACTGCGCCGCCGGTGATCCGAGCTGCGACCGCTGCCTGGGACGACCAACCGGCGTCGATCAGCGCCTTCGCCAATGGTCCGGAGGAGGCGAAGGCCATGGCTGAGCAGATGGCCAGCGCGAAGGCGCCCGCCGAAGGGACGCCGGCGGCAGGCCGCGGGTCGCCGGTTGCCACGTGTTCCGCCTATCGTTCGCTGGTCACGTCAGTCAGGGAAGCCCGCCGGATTGCCTTCCTGCCAGCGCCACGCGTCCGCCGTCATCTGCTGCACACTACGTTCGGCCCGCCACCCGAGGACCCGTTCAGCCAGCTTGGCATCGGCCCAGCACTCGGCGATATCGCCGGGTCGTCGTGCGACCACGTCGTAGGGGATCGGCCTGCCGCTGGCGTCGCGAAAGGCCGCGATCATCTCCAACACGCTCGTGCCGTGTCCGGTGCCGAGGTTGAACACATGGGTCCCGGGGGCGTCCCGGCCGTGCCGCAGCGCGGCCAGGTGCCCATCGGCCAGGTCCACGACATGGATGTAGTCCCGGATCCCGGTGCCGTCGCGGGTCGGATAGTCGTCGCCGAACACCTGCACCCGCTCGCGCCGGCCGACCGCAACCTGTGCGATGTACGGCGTCAAGTTGTTGGGGATGCCTTGGGGGTCCTCCCCGATCAGGCCGCTGGGATGCGCGCCGATCGGATTGAAGTAGCGCAACAGCGTCACCGACCACTCCGGATTCGCCGCCACGTAGTCGCGCAGGATCTCCTCGACCATCAGCTTGCTGCGGCCGTAGGGATTGGTGGCGCTGGTGGGGAAATCCTCCGTGATCGGCACCGAGGCGGGGTCGCCGTACACCGTGGCCGAGCTCGAGAAGACCAGGACGTTCACCTTCGCCGCAGCCATCGCCGCGAGGAGCACGAGGGTTCCGTGGACGTTGGTGTCGTAGTACTCAAGCGGCTTGCACACCGACTCGCCGACCGCCTTCAGGCCGGCGAAGTGGATCACGGCGTCGATGTCGTGGTGCGCAAAGACGGCATCCAGCGCCGCACGGTCGCGGGTGTCCCCGACGACTAGGAGCGGACGCACCCCGGTGATCTGCTCAAGGCGATCGAGCACCGACGGCTTGCTGTTGCTGAAGTTGTCGAACAGGATCGGCGTCAGCCCCGCACCGATCAGCTGCACGGCCGTGTGGCTGGCGATGTACCCGCAGCCGCCGGTGAGAAGGACCTTCACGCAGTCGAGGGTAGTCCGATCGATCCACGACTGTCCGTGCCGGACCCGGACGCCCCGATCGCGGACTGGGCACCCGTGACCTCCGCCACCTCCACAGCCCCGCTTGTTGCCCGAAACCCGTTGATGCACAATGGATATCACCACGCTGTGACCTCGCTCCCAATCGCGCCGCCGAGCGGCTGTCGATGTTTGGCGGATAACTGGGCGGGGCATAGGCGGGGTGTTCGCCCGACGAGGCGGAGCCCGAGCCGGCAATCCCTGCCGGCGCGAACGTGAGGAGCCGCAAGGCATGACCACCATCATCGATCAGATCAAGACCATCGCCGAAGATACGGTCAAGACCGTCTCCACCAAGGCCGAGGAGTTCCGCGGCATGGCCGTCGAGAACGGCACCGAATGGAAGACCAAAGCCGTCGAGCTCGGCAACGAGTGGAAGACCATGGCCGTAGAGACCGGGACCGAATGGAAGTCCATGGCCGTGGAGACCGGGACCGAATGGAAGGCCAAGGCCGTGGAGACCGGGACCGAGTTGAAGACCCAGGTCACCAACACCGTCGGCACCACGGCGTCCGCGGTCAAGTCCGCGACGGAGCCCGTCGTCGAGGCGACCGAAGAGGCCGTGACCGAGGTTGTCGACGAGGCCCAGGCCTGATTCGACCCTTCGTAGAGTGCAAGAACGGCCCCGAGCGGGCCGTTCTCGCATATTCGGGGCGGTTCGACCCGCCGGACGGGGAACGGGTACGATTTCGATGCGTCTGGAGGCGTCGCCTAGTCCGGTCTATGGCGCCCGCCTGCTAAGCGGGTTTGGGTCACAAGCCCATCGAGGGTTCAAATCCCTCCGCCTCCGCCACACGAGTGGACCCCGAGATGACCATCGCTCGGGGTCGCCGTCTCTCGGCGCCCCGTTGCCGATGCACGGGCTAAAGGCCCCGATCGGCGGCAAGATCATTCAGAACGGTGATCAACATGACGGCGATGGCG
>CAZECO010000162.1:0-7237 GCA_964510455.1 uncultured Actinomycetes bacterium | reverse complement strand
ACTCCCTGGTCCCGTGATCACCACTACGGTTTCACGCATGGAGTCCACGCTGGAGTCGTTGCTGTGCGCAGTGACCATCTCCGCGCTCGCCCCGATCGTCAGGCTCCTGCTGCCCGGACCACGGCTGGCACCGGTGGTGTTCATGATCCTGGGAGGCATCCTGGTAGGACCGGCGATGCTCGGCTTGGCGCAGCCCGCGGATCTGTCCCTGCTGGCCGACCTCGGGTTGGGATTCCTGTTCCTGTTGGCCGGGTACGAGATCGATCTGCAGGAACTGCGCCGCCGATCGGGGGTGCTGGCGATCCAGTCCTGGTGGGTTTCGGCGCTGCTGGCGCTCACCGCCGTCGGGATCCTCGGCTGGGCCGGCGTCATCACCAGCCAGATGGCGATAGCAATCGGTCTCACGACGACAGCGCTCGGGACTCTGCTGCCGATCCTGCGAGAGGCGAACCTGCTGCACGGCCGCTTCGGGTCCTTCACCATGACTTCCGGTGCGGCCGGAGAGATGTTCCCGATCGCCGCGATGGCGATCTTCCTCAGCACCCGCGGCACATTCGGCGGCCTGGTCTCATTGGTGGCACTGGGGCTGTGGACCTTGGGAATCGTCAAGATCATCGACGTCGGGACGGACCGCGGCTGGGGGGAACGGTTTCGGGTTCCCGAGCACTCCACCAGTCAGACCACGCTTCGCTGGACACTGGTCGTGCTGGTCCTGCTGCTCCTGATCGCGGAAAGCCTCAGCATCGACATCGTCATGGGAGCATTCCTGGCCGGCATCGTGCTGCGGTACTGGTCCCCGGGGGACATGCATCTGATGGAGGCCAAGCTCGACGCGGTCGGCTACGGGATCTTCATCCCGATCTTCTTCGTGGTGTCCGGGATGACCCTGGACATCGCGTCGGTCATCGAGAACCCGTGGCGGATGCTGGCGTTCTTCGCGCTGCTGTTCGTCGTCCGCGGCCTGCCGATCCTGTTCTTGTACCGAGGCGAGCTCCCGCACAGCCAACGGTGGCAGCTGGCGCTGTTCTCCGCCACCGCGCTGCCGCTGCTGGTGGCGCTGTCGTCTGTGGGTGTCTCCACCGGCGTGCTGTCCCAGGTGGATGCCGCCGCCCTCATCGGGGCGGGCGTGTTGAGCGTGATCGTCTTCCCGACCGTGGCTGTGGGCATGAGCAGCCCCGCCGCGCCCGAGAGCGAGCGCCTCGACGAGTGGGCAGACCCCGGTCGCGGAGGCCACCCACTCGCCTAGGCCCCGGCCGTCCAGATCCGGGGTGGAACACCTGGAGGTTGACGCCCCTCGCGGAGCTGGACACGGCGGCGATCCCGATTGACGTCGCGCGACAGCGCCTGCCCGCGGCGGGCTCAGGACTGTACGCCGGACCACATGCAGCGGACCAGGCTAGGCCCCGGTCACAGGCCGGTCCGCATATGCAACAAGGGCGTCGCGAACGTAGGCGGCTCCCTGGACCCCGCCGTAGTTCGCGGCGAACCGCTCGTCGGCGACGTACATCTCGGCCAGCCCGGTGATCTGTTCGGCGCTCGGCCGAACCCCGCCCCACCCGGCGGCGATCCAATCGATGTGCCGTGCAGCAAGGGCGCGCACGTCGTCGCCATCAATCGGCCGCGACTGCTGATGAGCGCGTTGCCAGCCCTCGCCGATCGCCGCGGCCTCAGCGCGGAAAGCCTGCTGGCCCTCTCGCCCGATGCTCCGCCACCAGCGGTCGCTGCGCTGGTAGGCATCCTTGCCCCAGCGCCGCTCGACCTCCTCGCGGTACTGCGTGTGGTCGAACCCATCAAACATCTCTTCAGTCATGAGCGGTGTTCCTTCCTGTAGTGCCGAGATCGTGCGGTCGAGGGCGGCAATCTGCCGGTCGAGGTGCTGCCTGTGTTGGATCAGCAGGTCCTTATGCGCGGCGAGTGCCTGGGCATCATCGACGCTGTTGCGCAGCGCCTCGTCGATGGCGGGCAATCCGAGGCCGAGCTGCCGCAGCAGCAGAATGCGCTGCAGCCGGGTCAGGGCTTCCTGGTCGTAGTAGCGCAGGCCGTTTGCGCCCACGCGGCTGGGCGGGAGCAGGCCGATGTCGTCGTAGTGCCGCAGCGTCCGGCTCGTCGTACCCGTCAACCGGACAGCCTCGGTAATGCTGATGTCCATATCTCCACGCTAGGAGTTGACGTTGCGTCAATGTCAAGTCCGTGCCGAAGCATCTGCAGCGGCGCCGCCCGGGCGATCGCCGGCCCGAGGCTGGGCCAGCCCGACGGGTTTGGGCGCCTCCCGCGCATACCCCTGCACGCAGCACGCAAACCCGATGGTCACACCCGCGCCGACACCCTCGGACCGGCTCCGCGCCAGCATCGAGCGGCCGACCCGGCTACTTCAGTCCGAGCCGCCCCAGGGTCTTGGGCCCGGGGACCCCATCGGCCTGCGATCCGCTCCAGCCCTGGGCTCGCTGGAAGGCGGCCACTGCCCGCTGCGTTTCAGGACCGAACCAGCCCGTGGCACCGGACGGCACCGATACGCCGTTCTTCAGCAGGGCGCGCTGAAGCCACTTGATGTGCTCACCGCTCGCGCCCGGCACGTACCGGGACGAGGTGGCTGCGGACGGGGCGGCAGCTGACGGCCTGGCCGCGGACGAAGCCGCAGTCGCGCCGCCCCCGGTCACCTGCAGCAGCGCCAGCGTCTTGGCTCCCGGAATGCCATCGGCCCCCGAGCCGCGCCAACCCTGTGCCCGCTGGAACGCGGCGACAGCATTGCGGGTCTGGGCACCGAACCGACCGGTCGCACCGTCCGAGATCGAGTACCCGCGCGCAATCAGCGCCCGCTGCAGCGCCGCGATGTGGGCACCGGTCGCACCGGGCTGATACATCGACACCGACACTGCGGGCACGGCTGCCGACCGCGCGGGTGCGGGGCTGGCGCTGGAGGCCGTCGCAAGGACACCGAGCCTGCTCAGCGTCTGAGGTCCCGGCAGGCCGTCGGCTCCGGAGCCCCGCCAACCCTGGGATCGTTGGAAGGCCGCCACGGCCGCCTTGGTCTGGGACCCGAAGGTTCCGGTCGCTCCCGCGGGAATCGAGAATCCCCGGGCGATCAGCGCGCGCTGCAGGGCGCGGACCTGCTCGGCGCTCAGGGCGACCGAGCCGGAGGCACCCGCCTTGGCGCGAAGCCACTGGCTGGTGTTCTGCTCGGCCTGCACAGCAGCCGACTGGCTGTCCGCTCGCAGGCTGACATGGACATGGGTGGTATGGCGATCACCGGTGTACGGCCGCGGGGCCCAGTTGGTCGTCCTGCTCCAGATCGTCGAGTTGTGAATGACGTAGGCGATCCGCGAATCTCCGACAACTGCGGCAAGCAGGGCGGCCACATCGATGCCCGAGGCCGTGACATCGATCGCGTGAACAGCTCCCGGGGTGCCGAACGAAGGACCGTTGGGGTGACCGACGGAATTGTGGTCGGAACGCTTGGCCTGGTGGTACTTGTCCCCGAGCCATCCGTCACTGGCCCTGCTGCGCCCCGGCCAGCGGGCATTGACTTCCGACCGCAACCGTTGCAGCGACGGCGCAAGGTAGGAAGCGCTCACGTTCGACGCGGGCGACGCAGCCGGGAGGAGGGCGACGGCGCTCGTTGCGGAGGGCAACGCGCAGGCGCTCGGTGGCAGCGCAGTCAGACCGATCGCCCCGACCAGGCAACTCACCACAACCTGTCGCGCTCGCATTTCGCCAACCCCTCTCCGATCGTGCAGCACTGGCCATGCTGGCGAGTCCCTGAAGCGGTCGTGGCCGAAACACTTCGATTGATACCGACGAATCCTGATATAGGACGAAACACCCTGCTACGCCTCTCATATCGGACTCTTGGCGCAGGAAGGTCCGTCAGTATCGGCGTGGCGCCTTGCGGTAGGTCTTGCAGGGCGTTCCTGGAGCCCGATGAATCAGCATCGGCGGTCCGGCGGCATGCACGGACACCGGCAGCATCGCGGCCATATCGGACTGATCACGAGGGTCGCGTACCTTGCACCCATGACGCAGACCGGCATCCCGGCAGAGGCCTTCGACTTCTACGACGCGCTGGCGGTTGACAACTCCAAGTCGTTCTGGGACGCGCACAAGGACGACTACGAGACGTTTGTACGAGGCCCGATGCAGCAGATCGCGGCTGCCCTCGAACCGGCGTTCGGTGTCGGCCACTTGTACCGGCCCTACCGGGACTTGCGGTTCAGCCGAGACCGCACCCCGTACAAGGACCACCAGGGCCTGTTCGTGGGGAGCCGAAACGGACTGGGCTGGTACGCACAGGTCAGCGCCACCGGGCTCATGGTCGCCGGAGGTTGGTACTCGAGCACCTCCGAACAGGTACGCAGGTACCGCGATGCGGTCGCCGACGACGAACAGGAGGTGCTGCGGCGCCTGCTCGATGATGCGCACCAGATCGGGCTCACCGCTGGTGGCGCGCTGCTGAAGACGAGGCCGAGGGGCATCCCAGCGGATCACCCGCGGATCGACCTGCTGCGCTACCGCTCGCTGTACCTCTCGGTTGCCTGGGAGCCGCAGGCGTGGATGGGTTCGCAGCAGGTGTTGCATCGCATCCGCGCATCCTGGGAGGCAGCCCGTCCCGCGATGGACTGGCTGGCCGGGGCGGTCGGTCCGGGCGAGCCGCCCATCGGGTCAAGGCGTCAGCGCGCCTGACGCGATCCGGCTGGCGCAGCATCGACGTGACATCGGGCACCGCCGCGCGTCCACCCGCGAAGCGGTGCGGCACGTGAAGCCAATCGCAACCGAACTGATCCGGACTACCGTTGCCTCCATGCAGAAGAAGAAGTGGTCGGAGTTGACACCTGCCCAGCAAGCCCTCCTGCTGACCCTGATCAGCGTCGAATTCGCGTTGACGGCGACTGCAGTGGTCGACCTTGCGCTGCGTCCTGCCGATGAGGTCCGCGGCCCCAAAGCGGCCTGGGCCCTCGGACTGTTCGTGCAGCCGGTCGGTCCGATCGCGTACCTCGTGGCCGGCAGGCGGCCTGCCTCGTGACGATCACCGCCGCAACCGCTCCACCCAGGAGTGCGCGTCGGAAACCATGAAGCCCAACCCCTGGGGCAGCGTCGGATCGTTCAGCTGCAGCACCAGAGCGGCACGGCGCAGAGTCCGCATCCCGCTACCGGTCGGGACGTCCTCGCTGGCGAACGGGGCGGCGATCGCGGTACGGGGGATGGCCAGCACCTCCCGCGTGGAGGCGTTGACGAAGAACAGATCGGACGGCGTCACGCGCAGCAGTCCGTAGCCCTGGTATGGGGCGGTCAGTCCCAGCGCCGATTCCTCGCGGTCATCCGGCCCCATCGGCGGCAACGCGCTCCTCGCGCGCTTCGCGCTGCTGGACGCAACGGCGCGGCTCACCAGGAGCCCGGCGACCAGCAGCAGCGCGATCGCCACAACCGCCACCGAGAGGACGACCAGCAGGGTGTTCACATCCGGAGGTTACGCAAGCCCTTCGCGGCCGGTGCAACCCTCCCCTACGCTCGAAGCGTGGTCAGGAACCACACCCGACCCCGGATCCCGAACCTCGCCAGGGGCATCCTGGGTCTGCACCTGGCGTGGGGGCTCTTCCTGTGGCTGGGGTACCCGTGGCTGGGCGAGAGCGCGGCGATCGCCCGCCCGTTGCTGATTGCCTCCTGGTTCGGCACCACGGCGATGCTCATGGTCTTCGGCCTGGTGGTGGCTTCCGCCGGCTGGCGTGCCAACGAGACCCGATACCTCGCCGTGCTGCTCGTCTTCGACGTCGCAGCGGTCGCGGTGGTCATCGAGCTTCTGCGCGTCGGCTGACCCGGTCCGATCGCCGCCGCGCCGATCTCAACCGACCAGCACGCCGGCCAGCACCAGGTAGATGACGATCGACAGCAGATCCTGCGCCACCGTCGCCAACGGGCCCGACCCGAATGCCGGATCGAGGTCGAACCTGGACAAGGCCCATGGCAGTATCAGCGCGACCACGCTGGCCACCGAGCAGCTGGCCAACAGCGCCAGTGCGACGGTGAGCGCGACCGGCACGGAATCGAAGATGAGCAGCGCGAACGGCATGAACAGCACGGCGATCAGCGCCCCGATGATGACGCCGGTGAGGAGCTCCTTGGCGATCACGTCCCGGATCGACACCCGCACCGACAGTCCCCGGACCGCGACCGTCTCGGTCTGTGTCCCCACAGCATCGGCCATGTACACGATCGCTGGAATGAAGAACGCCAACTGGACGGTCCGCGTCAGCTGTTCCTCCGCCGAACCCACGATCCACGCCGAGGCCATGGCCCCCAGCAGCCCGACCGCCAGCCACGGCAGCCGATGCATAAGCCGGCGCCCGACCGATTCGCGACTGGCGTCGGTCGCCTGCCGGGTGCTCGCCAGCACTCCGGCCATCCGGGCCAGATCCTCCTCATGCTCGGACAACAGAACCGCGAGCATCCGCACGGGCGGGATGAGACCGATGAAACGGCCCTGCTCATCGATGACCGGAAGGCTGCTCTCGCCATGCCGGATCATCGTCCAGGCGGCCACCTCCTGATCGGTGCCCGGCCCCACCTCGGGCGGGCTGGCGTCCATGATGTCGACGACCTTGGTCCCTTCGGGCGCCGCCAGCAGCGCCTCGATGGTGACCAGCCCGCGCAGTCGGCCCTGCTGCACGACAGCCAGGTCCGCTGCACTCGCATAGCGCTGCCCGAGCATCCGGCGCCGAACGTCTCCGACCTGCTCATCGGGCGCAGCCCGGGGGACGTTCAATGTCGCGTGCGCCTGCGCCGTACCCAGGACGTGGGGGTCCGCGGCGGCGTCTGTCCCGAAAGAGGCTGTCATGGCCGCATTCTCGCGAACCCGCCCGATCGTCGGCCAGACGGGACCGGCCGGAAGACCACGTATCCTGAATCAATGTCGATGATGGCGCTGGGCCCGGAGTGGCTCGACCCGGAAGCGATGATCAGAGCCTTCGGAGCCTTCGCCGTCATGGGTGTGGCGATGGTCGTCTTCGCCGAAACGGGCCTGCTGATCGGGTTCTTCCTCCCCGGCGACTCGCTGCTGTTCACCACCGGACTGCTTGTTGCCACCGGGTTCATCGAAGCGCCGCTGTGGGTGGTGGCGTCGATCGCTGGGCTGGCGGCCTTTCTGGGCGATCAGGTCGGCTACTACATCGGACGCAAGACGGGTCCGAAGATCTTCAACAAGCCCGATTCGCGCTGGTTCAAACAGGAGTACGTGGACCACACGTAC
>CAZECO010000161.1:0-7296 GCA_964510455.1 uncultured Actinomycetes bacterium | reverse complement strand
TCCGACGGTCGGTACCGTTGCCTGATGGAACTCGAAGCGCAGCAGTTGGAGGCGCCCATCCTGGTGGGCCTGATCGTCCTGGCCGGGTTGGGAATCCTGCTGCGGGTCCTGGGCCTGGCCGTGAAGGCGGTACTGCTGGTGCTCCTGGCCGCCGCTGTCGTCGGCGCCATCTACTTCTACTCGGCCGGCGCGTCGGGCTGACCTGTCGGGCGCCGCATCGCGCCCCACGTGCGCCCAGCCGGGGCAGTCAGCGTCGCCGCATCAGTTCATACAGGGCGACACCCGCTGCGACGCTGGCGTTCAGCGACTCGGCCTTCCCACCCATCGGGATGGCGACGGTCAGGTCGCACTTGGCTGCCGTCAGCCGCGCGAGGCCCGATCCCTCCGAGCCCACCACCAGCACCAGGGGTCCGTTGACCAGCGCTTCGCTGAGTTCGGTGATGCTGGTGCCGGCGCCTGAGTCAAGACCGATCACGAAGTAGCCCTGCCGCTGCAGATCCGTCAGGGCCGACACCAGATTCGGTACGCGTGCCACCGGCATCCTGGCGAGGGTCCCGGCCGACGCTTTCCACGCCGCGGCGGTGACGGGCGCGGAGCGTCGCTGCGGCACGAGCAGCCCCGCCGCACCGAAGGCGGTCGCGCTGCGAGCGATTGCTCCGAGATTCTGCGGGTCGGTGATGTGGTCCAGGGCCACCAGCACCGGTGCGGTGGCGCCGCTGGGCAGGTCGGCGATATCGCTGTATGCGAACGGGGCTGCCGCAAGGGCCAGGCCCTGATGGTGCTGCGTCCCCGCGACCCGGTCCAGCTCGGTCCTGGTCGCGATCGCGATCGGCAGGGCGGACTTGTTGGCCAGTGCGAGCGCGGTGCGCACCCGGTCGTCGGCCTCGATGTTGTCCAGCACGTGCAGGACGGTCGCCGGAACCCCGGCTGCCAGCGCTTCACCGACCGCGTTGCGTCCGGCGATGATGTCGCCCTTCGTCGGCTGGCTGCGGCGTCCCGCCGAAGCGGCCTGCCGCTCACCGGCGCGCTTGCGCTTCGCCGCCGGGTGGGCGGGGCGATCGGCTGCCTTCGGAGTCGGGCCCTTGGGCTGCAGCGCCTTGCGCCGCTGTCCGCCCGATCCGACAACCGCCCCCTTCTTGGTGCCGTCCTTGCGCACCGATCCGCGCCGGGACGAGTTGCCCGCCATCAGACGTCCCTCCGCAGCGCCCACCGGGTGTCGGTGGGAGAGTCCTCGATCTCGACCCCGAGCGCGACGAGCCGGGCGCGGATCGCGTCCGCAGCGGCGAAGTCGCGGTCCGCCCGAGCCTGCCGGCGCTGCTGCAGAAGGTCTTCGACGAGGGCCGCAGCCAGTGGCTGGTAGGCGTCGGACCCGGTCCCCCAATGCGGGTCCAGGGGGTCGAATCCGAGGATCCCGGCCATCGCCCGGACCTGGCCGAGCACCTCGCGCACCGCCTCCGGCTGTGCGGCGGTGAGCAGGCTGTTGCCCCTGCCCACGAGGTTGTGCAGGACGGCCAGCCCGGCGGGGACACCGAGGTCGTCGTCCATGGCGGAGACGAATTCCGCCGGCAGCTCCGCTTCGGCCTGCTCCGCGGTTCCCACCAGTCCGGCTGCCCGCGCGACGAACGACTCGATGCGCCGGTACCCGGCTGCCGCCTCCTGCAGGGCCTCCGGCGAGTACTCGATCATGCTCCGGTAGTGCGCTGCGGACAGGTAGTAGCGCAGTTCCACCGGTCGGACATCGTCCAGCAGGATCCGGATGAGCAGCGCGTTGCCCAGCGACTTGCCCATCTTCTGACCGCCGACGGTGACCCAGGCGTTGTGCATCCAGTACCGGGCGAACCCGTCGCCCACGGCCCTCGATTGCGCCTGCTCGTTCTCGTGGTGCGGGAAGACCAGATCCTGGCCGCCGCCGTGGATGTCGAACGTCGGTCCGCAGTACTTCGCCGCCATGGCCGAGCACTCCAGGTGCCAGCCGGGCCGCCCGTCGCCCCACGGTGTCGGCCAGAACGGCTCGTTCGGCTTGGCCGCCTTCCACAGCGCGAAGTCCCGGGGATCGCGTTTGGCCGAGGAGTTCGAATCCGGCGCCGGGTGCATATCGGCCAGACGCTGGCGGGAGAGGGACCCGTATGCCGGGAAGCTGGCAACGTCGAAGTAGACGTCGCCATCGGCCGGGTAGGCGTGGCCCGCTGCGATCAACCGGTCGATCAGCGTGATCATCTCGGTGATGTGCCCCGTCGCCCGCGGCTCATAGGTGGGCGGGGCGCAGTTCAGCGCGTCGTACGCCCAGGTGAAGGCCCGCTCGTGCGTCATCGCCCACGCCCACCAGGGCTGTCCGGCTGCTGCGGACTTGGCCAGGATCTTGTCGTCGATGTCGGTGACATTGCGGACATAGTTCACGCTGTGGCCGGTGTGCTCCAGCCAGTTGCGCAGGATGTCGAAGTTCACGCTGGAGCGGATGTGCCCGATGTGGGGCTCGGACTGCACCGTGGCGCCGCACAGGTAGATGGACACCGCGCCCGGGACCAGGGGCTCGAACGCCCGATCGGACCGGGAGCCGGTGTCATACAGTCGCAGGGCCACCGCTCAAGGCTACCGATCGTTGGGTTGTCCACGCGCCGCCCTCGCGCAGACCGGCAGACTGGCCGCATGACGACCTACGCGGTGATCGGGGTCGGCGGGGTCGGCGGCTTCTACGGCATCCACCTTGCGCGGACCGGAGCCGAGGTGCACTTCCTGATCAGGGGCGCGGCCGGACCCGAGGCGCTGACCCTCGTGTCGGGGGAGCGGACCTGGCAGGTGCGCGCCGGCCGGGAGTGCCGGGTGCACGCCGACTGGTCGGCGATACCGCCGGTGGACATCGCGATCGTCGCGGTGAAGGCCACCGCAAATGCCGATGTCGCCGAACGGATCGCCGGCATCGTCAAGCCGCACGGCGCGGTGGTGCTGGCGCAGAACGGCATCGACGCCGAGCCGCGGTTCGCCGCCGCCGTTCCGCCGGCGGTCGAGGTGATCGGAGGACTCGCCTTCCTGGCCTCCCACCGCGAGTCACCGGCCCGGTTCATCCACGTGGATTACGGCGTCCTCACTATCGGGCGGTTTGCGCAGGGGTACCGGCCGGCCGGCACCTGCCCCGCGATGGAGGCGCTCGCAGCGGATCTGGCGCGGGCCGAGGTCCCGGTCGTCATGGCGGAGGACCTGCTGCGGGCGCGGTGGCAGAAGCTCGTCTGGAACGTCCCGTTCAACGGGTTGTCGGTGCTGCTCGATGCCCGCACCGACGCCCTGATGGCCGACCCTTCGGCCGTTGCCCTGGTGAGTGGGCTGATGGCGGAGGTCGTGGCCGCCGCGGCGGGCGACGACCGGGAGCTGCCGCCCGATGCGATCGAAGGGATGCTGGCGATGACCAGGGTCATGAAGCCGTACGCCCCGAGCATGAAGCTGGACTACGACAACCGTCGGGAGATCGAGATCGACGCCATGTACACGGCCGCGATCGCCCGGGCGCGGCGGGCCGGGGTCGCGATGCCGAAGACCGCGATGCTCGCCGATGCGCTGCGGTTCCTCGACCGGCGCAACCGGGACAGCGCCTGACCGGAGCCTCATCGGCCCGCGATAACGACCTCAGCACCCGGTTCCACATCCGCAAGGGCGTGCGCGGGCACCTCGAGCACCGCGTCGACGGGACCCGGGGAGGCGAAGCTGGGGCAGTCCGAGGAGACGTCGGGGCAAGGGTGGAGCGTCTCCACAGCCAGCACCGCGCCGTCGCGGATCCAGGCCAGATCGATGGCGAGGAGCATGTCCGCCATCCAGTAGCTGCGCGGCGCCGCGTCGTCGTACACGAAGAGCATGCCCGTGTGCTCGGCGAGCCCCTGACGCCCGGACAGGCCGGTCCGCCGCTGCTCCGCGGTGCTGGCCACCTCGACCCTGAACGTCAGGTCCCCGCCGATCGTCACGGTCGTGGGCCCGTCGGTGGCGGCGGCGCATCCGGTCAGGGCGGATGCCAGCAGTGCTGCGGCGAGCATCAGGTGGCTGATGCCCATGTGGGCGATCCCGGTCACCGGCGGGCGAACACGACAGCGGTCGCGATCGCTGCGAGTCCTTCACCACGTCCGGTGAAGCCGAGCCCGTCGGTGGTCGTCGCGCTGAGGCTGACCGGCGCACCGACGGCGGCGCTCATGGCCTGCTCCGCCGCTGCGCGCCGAGCACCGATCCTGGGCCGATTGCCGATGACCTGGACCGCCACGTTGCCGATCTCGAAGCCGGCGGCCCGCACCCGTGATGCCGCTTCCCCCAGCAGCACCACACCGGCGGCGCCCGCCCACTGCGGTTCAGCGGTGCCGAATTGGCTGCCGAGGTCGCCGATCGCCGCTGCGCCGAGCAGGGCGTCCGCCGCGGCGTGGCAGGCGACATCGGCATCGCTGTGGCCCTCCAGCCCCGGCTCACCGGGCCAGGCCAGGCCCGCCAGGTTGAGCATCCCTTCACCGCCGAAGCGGTGGATATCAACGCCGATGCCGACCCGGGGCGTCATCGCCGCTGCCATCGGGACAACTGCTGCTCCGCGCGCTCCAGATCGGCCGGTCCGGTGATCTTCATGGCGGCGGGGTCGCCTTCGACGACGAGGACCGGATAACCGGCCTGCTCCACGAGAGCTGCATCGTCGGTGGCGGGGCGGCCGTCGTCGGCCGCCCGATGAGCGGCGATCAGCACGGTGCGCCGGAAGCCCTGGGGGGTCTGCACCGCCCGGAGCAGGTGGCGCGGCAGGGTGTCCACGACGAACCCGGCCTCGTCCACGCGCTTCACGGTATCGACCAGGGGCAGGCCCGGCACCACCGCGGCGGCTCCCGCGGCAACCGCCTCGATCACCCGGTCCACCACGGGGAGGGGAACCAGCGGGCGCGCGGCGTCATGCACCAGGATGATGCCGCAGGAGGGGTCGGCACGATCGAGTCCGGCCGCCACACTGGCCTGCCGGCTGGCTCCGCCGGGCACGACATCGACCGCGGCGTCGACCTGCGGCAGGCTGCCGGCCACGGCCGCGACCTCGGCCGCGGGTACCGCCAGGATCACCTGGACGACCGCCGGATGGGAGGCAAGTGCTTGGAGGGCGTGCACCCAAAGCGGCTTGCCGCCGAGCATCCGCAACGCCTTGGGAACGCGGCCGCCGAGCCGCTGCCCGGAGCCCGCTGCCGGGATGATGACGGCGACGCTCTCACGGTGATCACTCATCGCCTGTTGCTGGGTGCGCGTCGCGGGAGGCTCAGGAGGCCAGGACCTCGTCGAGCAGGGCCTCCGCCTTGTCCTCGTTGGTCTGCTCGGCCAGCGCCAGTTCGCTGATCAGGACGTGGCGGGCGTTGGCCAGCATGCGCTTCTCCCCCGCGGACAGTCCGCGCTCGGAGTCGCGCCGGGAGAGATCGCGGACGACCTCCGCAACGCGGATGACATCGCCGGAGGACAGCTTCTCGGAGTTCGCCTTATAGCGCCGCGACCAGTTGGTCGGCTCCTCGGTATAGGGCTGCCGCAGCACGTCGAAGACGTGCTCCAGGCCCTCCTTGCCAACGACGTCGCGCACTCCCACGAGATCGACATTCTCCGAGGGCACCCGTACGACGAGGTCGCCCTGGGCGACCCGCAAGACCAGGTACTCCATCGGCTTTCCCTTGATGGTCCGGATCTCGATTGCGTCGATCTGAGCAGCTCCATGATGGGGGTAGACGACAGTATCGCCAACCTTGAAAGCCATAGCAGTACCCCTTTCCCAACGCCCAGGCTAGCACGGGGGCGTGATCTTACTCACGTTGCGGGATCCTGTCCCAGTACTCCGCGGATCCCGCAGATCGATGATGAGCGGTACGGTCTGCGGCGCAGCGGGCGGGAGGGTGGCGGCCGCGCGGTCATCGTGTGAGACGATCACCCTGCGTTCGCCCCTGCGCCCCATGGGCCGGCGATCCCCAGACGATACGCTGATCCCGCCCGACCGCTTGCCCGCCTCGAGGAGCCCCGGTGAAGAAGCTGCACCTGCTGCCCTTGCCGCTGCTGTTGATCGCCGCACTGTCCGGCTGTCATCAGGGCATGACCACGAACACCACGTCGCAGGATGAAACCGGCAACGGCATCGAGATGGTGACCGGTGACATCCAGATCGAGTCGGTGACCGTGGTCGCAGCCGAGGGCGATGGCGGCGATGCTGCCGTTTCTGCAGTGATCGTCAACGGCTCAGCCGCCGACGCCGACCGCCTGACGGCCATCACGGTCGAGGGGCGTCAGGCGGTGCTGACGCCCGGCGACGCCGAGATCCCTGCCGGCGCAGCGGTCTCGGTGGCAACCGGAGGCGACATCGCCGCGGTGGTGACAGGCATCACCGCGCAGGCCGGCGAGTTCGTCGAGGTCACGTTCAGATTCGGGACCAACGGCTCGGCCAGCGATGAGGTGCTGGTGGTTCCGCCGGTCGGGTTCTACGAGGACTACGCGCCGACGGCCGCGCCGACGCCGGAGCCGACTCCGCAGGCGGAGCCCGCGCCGACGACGGAACCAGCGCCGACGACGGAACCAGCGCCGACGCCGACACAGCCGGTCGGGTAGCCGGCCGGCTCAGGACTCGTACTTGTAGCCCAGGCCCCGCACGGTGAGCAGGTGCTGTGGCACCGAGGGGTCCGGCTCGATCTTGGACCGCAGCCGCTTCACATGGACGTCCAGCGTCTTGGTGTCGCCCACGTAGTTGGATCCCCAGACGCGATCGATCAGCTGCTCCCTGGTGAGGACGCGTCCAGCATGGCGCAGCAGGTACTCCAGCAGGTCGAACTCCTTCAGCGGCAGCGCTGTGGGCTGGCCGTTGATGGACACCGTGTGACGCTCCACGTCCATCCGAACCGGTCCCGCCTCCAGCACCTTGGTGCCCGCGGTCTCCTCGCCATCGGGCCCCCGCCGCAGCACGGCCCGGATCCGGGCCACCAGTTCGCGGGCCGAGAAGGGCTTGGTGACGTAGTCGTCGGCGCCGATCTCGAGTCCGACGACCTTGTCGATCTCGGAATCCTTGGCTGTGAGCATGATGATCGGGACCGATGAGGTCTGCCGGATGACCCGGCACACCTCCGTCCCGGAAACCCCGGGCAGCATCAGATCCAGCAGGATCAGGTCGATCTCGGTGCGCCGGAACTCTTCCAGCGCCGCGGTCCCCGAGTCGGTGGTGAGCACCTCGAACCCCTCCTTGCGCAGCATGAAGGCCAGCGCGTCCCGGAAGGACTGCTCGTCCTCGACCACCATCACCTTGGTCACGTCTGGCTCCCCTCGGTCGTGCGCGGC
>CAZECO010000160.1:0-7368 GCA_964510455.1 uncultured Actinomycetes bacterium | reverse complement strand
TGCGCGGATCCCGGGGTCAGCGGCCGGTGCGCAACGGCAGGGCTGCGCCAGAAGGCACCGGCTGCCTGTTTACACCCGTTGCGTGGGCGGATCGCCCCGAGAATCCCGGGGTGAGGGCTTTGCACCCGTGGCGGGGGCGGATCGGCCGCGCCGCAGGGAGCCCCCACGTTGCGCGTGCAAAGCTCCGCAACGGGTGCACCTCCAGACATCGGACCGCCCCCGCGGGCCCGCCCCCGCGATCAGCCACCCGGCGGCGGCCCGATGCTGAGCCCACCTCAGCGACAGTTCCTACCCACACGCCCCCCGAAGCGCCGGATCAACGGCACAGATCTTGATGAACGCCAGCATCCGTTGCAGGTCGGGACTGTGCTCGCGGCGGCGGTGGGCATGGTGCCTCGTTCCTCTCAGGCGGTCGCCCGCTCACCGCGGTGATCCCGCGAGCGCCAGTTGAGAGAAGGAGCATGACCGGCGATGCCGGTCATGTAAGCCACCGATGCTGCCGGCGGACCCGAAGCGACTCCTCGGTGAACCGCTGGTCGACACCTTGACCGGGCCTCAGAATAGGTGTTAATTGTAATTAACATCAATTTCCCTGGGCTGGATAGATGATTGCTGAACGTGCGTATTCGATGGCGAACCGGTCGCTCGCCGTCTCGCGGACCCGGGAACGGATCCTGCAGGCGACGGTGGCGTTGGCGGCCGAGAAGCTGACGGTGGAGATCGTGCTGGCTGACGTCGCCGACCGGGCGGGTGTGTCGGTGCAGACGATTCTGCGCCACTTCGTGAGCCGTGATGGGCTGTTCGACGCTGCGGTCGAGTTCGCCGCCCACGATGCCGCGAGTGAGCGTGAGGCGCCGGTCGGCGACGTTGCCGAGGCGATGCGTGTGGTTGTCGATCACTACGAGGCCATGGGCGACTGGGTCCTCGCCCTTCTGGCGCAGGAGGCCTACGACGAGCGGGTAAGGCGAGTCACGGATATCGGCAAGGCGGTTCACCGCCGGTGGGTGGAGCGGGTCTTCGCGTCGCAGTTGGCCGAACAGGGGCCGGTGAGCCGTTCCGCTCTCGCCGACCTGCTGGTGGTCGCGACCGATGTGTACACGTGGAAGCTCCTCCGTCGTGATCGAGGGCTGGGCCGTGACCAGACTGAGCAGCGGATGAGAGAGCTGGTCCATGCGGTACTCGCATCGACCAGGGAGAGGAGCTGACGATGTCACGAGTGCTCTTGGTCACCTGGGACGGTGGTGGCAACGTCCCGCCGGCCGTGCTGATTGCTCGGGAGCTGCGAGACCGCGGGGACGAGGTGCGCTTTCTGGGGCAGGCCGCGCAGAGGGCGGGGATCGAAGGCGCGGGGTTCGGCTTCACGGCGTACGAACATCCCGGCCCCTGGACCGCGGCAGGCAGACGGAACCCGATCACCAACGCGGTGGGCTTCCTTCGCATTCTCACAGGGCGAAGCCTCGGGCAGGATCTCCTCGCCTCGGTGAACGAGCATCCCGTCGATCTCGTCGTGATCGACTGCCTGCTCTACGGGGCCCTGGATGCGGCATCCCGCGCGGGCCTGCCGCATGCCGTGCTGGTCCACTCCCTGTTCGCTGCCGTCGGGCAGAAGATGGCGGGCCAGGCACCGGGCGCCATTGCCCGGCTGTCCGGCTTGGACCCGTGGACCCTGTGGTCGAAGGCGGATGTCGTGCTGGTCACGACCCTCGAGGAGATCGACGTCCCCAGTCGCCACCGGCGGGCACCGGCACTCGTCTACAGCGGACCGGTGCTGCCCGGCCTCGGAGATCACGCTCCCGCGGACTCCCGTGCACCCGGCGGCATACTGGTCAGTCTCAGCACGATCTACGTCGCCGGCCAGACGAAAGTGCTGCAAAACATCCTGGACGCGCTGGCGGAGCTTCCCCTGCGAGTCGTCCTGACGACAGGCCCGGCCGTGGACCCGGAGGATCTCCGTGCGCCTGCGAACGCGGAGTTGCATCGCTTCATTCCGCACTCAGAGGTGATGTCCACCGTCTCGCTCGTCGTCGGTCACGGCGGGCACGCGACGACGATGCTCGCTCTCGCGCACGATCTCCCTCTGGTCATCCTGCCCATGAGCCCGTCGTTCGACCAGCCGCTCATCGGCTCCAGAATCCGGCAGAAGGGCGCCGGGCTCACCCTCCGATCCTCCGCACCGCCGGCCGAGATCCGGGCGGCCGTCGAGAACGTGCTCGGCGACCAGACCTATCGGCGTGAAGCGGGACGCCTCGGCGCCGCGATCCGCGCAAGCGAAGGAACCCGCACTGCAGCCACCACGCTGCACTCCCTCATCCACTGATCTCGGACGAGACACAGGACATCGGCGGCGTTGTCTGATGAGGTTGCCGATTGCCCAACCGGATGCACAGATCGACACTGCGTGCATGCGGACTCAGCCGCAGCCCGGTCTCAGGCTCGACGGTCGTTGACCAGAGAAGTGCTACTCGCGGCCATCGAGTTCTACACGGCTGTGCTTGGCTGCGAGCTGCGCACCACCGACGAGATGAGCGCGGGTGCTCGGCTCGTCGAGGCTGTGCCGCCACGAACGATCCTCGGCCTGGTGCTGCGTCGGGCCGCGTGCCAGCATCCCGCAGAGATCCTCGACCCACTGGCAGGGTCCACGAGGCGGACTCATGAGGGAGTGGCACATGGAACTCTCCATCCGGATCAACGCCCGCAAGACCCGACACGTGTGACCGGCACCGCCGGCCGGTCCCGACCTGCTGGCCAACCGTGCAGGCACGTACGCGGGAACCTCAAGGGGTCACAGCGAACTGTCCCAGCACGGCTTGCGCAAGGCCCGGATCGCCGTCGACGGTGACGGCTGACGCGTCGGCGTTCGACCGCCCACAGGTCAGGGCGATGAAGTTGCCGAAGGACATCGTCAGCCGGACGGTCGGATCGCTGGGCGGCGGCACCGGTCGTGCCCGGCCGTCGCCCATCCGCTCGACGGCGGTGCGGAACTCCAGGCACGGTCCGGTGGTGGCGACGACCAGCGACGAGCCGATGGGTGCTGCCGCACGCTTCGCCCAGACGAAACCCAGGGCGGCGATGAGAACGTCCGCCGCCACCCGGGCCGCAGCAGTGTCGAGGTGACCCGGGCTCGCGACGGCGACTCTGATGTCCTGCTCGTGCACCCACAGATCGAGGATCCGGTCGCGCAGCACCCTGCTCAGCGGACGCGGTGCGCCGAAGATGTCCGGTGCCGTGGCGTCGGACGCAGTGCGCAGCAGCGCCGCGTACCGGTCGGCAACGATGCTGTCGAGCTCCGCGAGGACCTCGTCCCGGGGACGCGTGCGGCGCAGGTCCACCGGGATCTCGCTGAGACGGCCGAATTCGGACGTGACGGGCGGCAGCCGCGGCCAATCGGGTTCGTGCGGCGGATCCTGCAGTCCGGCAGCGGTGCGCTCGATCCAGACCGTGTGCGCCACGAGATCGGCCACCGTCCAGGAAGGCAGCAGCGTGCCATGGTGCCACGGTGCCATGACGGCCGCCTCACGGAAGTCACGGTGGGCCTGGCGCCAGATGTCGACCAGCTCGTTGCCCATGGCATGAGGCTACCCAGCGGCCCCCGGGCCCGGTCTTCAGGCCTGCAGGAAGGGCAGCGCCTCCGCCAGCGCCTCGGTCCAGGGGCGCATCGGCGCCAGACCGGCCTCGGCCCACTTGCGATGCCCGAGCACCGAGTTCGCCGGACGGGGGGCCGGCCGCTTGAACTCGGCGCTGGTCGTCGGCAGCACGCGTGCCGGGTCGGCACCGACCAGGCGGAAGATCTCCTGCGTGAAGCCGAACCAGGTGACCGCCCCGCTGTTGGTCCCGTGGTAGATGCCGGGCCGTGCGTCGGACCCGGCAAGTTTGATGACCTGCTGGGCGAGGTCCCGGCTCCAGGTGGGTTGACCGCGCTGGTCGTCGACCACCGACACCGTTTCCAGCTTGGACTCCAGGTGCAGCATGGTCTTGACGAAGTTGGCGCCGAACTGCCCGTACAGCCAGGCGGTGCGCACGATGTAGGAGTGGTCGGGGAGGATGCTGAGCACCGCCTGCTCCCCGGCGAGTTTCGTCCGTCCATAGGCGGAGACCGGGCGGGGCACATCGTCCTCGTCATACGGCTGGGGGCTGTCACCCGCGAAGACATAGTCGGTGCTGACCTGCACCAGACGGGTTCCGGGCGCCGCCGCGCATGCGCGGGCCAGGTTCTCAGCCCCCTTGCCGTTGACGTGAAGGGCTGTCGGCTCGTCCGATTCCGCAGCATCGACCGCGGTGTAGGCGGCAGCGTTCACCACGACATCCGGCGCTGTCCGGGCCATGACGTCAGCGACGGAGGCGTAGTCGGTGATGTCCATCACCGGCAGATCCACGCCTACTGCGTCGTCCCCCAGCAACAGCATGAGGTCGCCGCCGAGCTGTCCTTTGCCGCCGACAACGAGCCACTTCATCGGGCCGCCGCCGTCTGAGCCTTCAGCGGCCGCCACCAGGCCTCGTTGTCCCGGTACCACCGCACGGTTTCGGCGAGGCCCTGCTCGAACGGCACCTGCGGCGTATAGCCGAGTTCGGCTGAGATCTTGCCGATGTCCACCGAGTACCGCCGGTCATGGCCCTTGCGGTCGGTGACCGGCTCCACCATCTCCCAGCCGACGCCCATCGCCGCCAGCAGCATCCCGGTCAGCTCCTTGTTCGTCAGCTCGGTGCCGCCGCCGATGTTGTAGATCTCGCCCGACCGGCCGCCGGTGAGCACTGCGTGGATGCCGCTGCAGTGATCGTCGACGTGGAGCCAGTCGCGCACATTCAAACCGTCGCCGTACAACGGCACCTTCCTGCCGTCCATCAGGTTGGTCACGAACAGCGGGATCACCTTCTCGGGGAACTGGTGCGACCCGTAGTTGTTGGAGCAGCGCGTGATGCACACGTTCATCCCGAAGGTCCGCGCGTAGGCCCTTGCGATCAGGTCGGAGGACGCCTTGCTGGCGGAGTACGGCGAGTTGGGCTCCAGCGGACGGTCCTCCGTCCAGGACCCCTCGTCGATGGAGCCGTAGACCTCGTCGGTCGAGACATGGACGAACTTGTCCACCCCCGCGTCGAGCGCCGCTTGGAGCATCTTCTGGGTGCCCAGCACATTGGTGAGTACGAAGTCGGCGGCGCCGCTGATGGACCGATCGACGTGCGACTCGGCGGCGAAGTGGACGATGGCATCATGTCCCGGCACGAGCTCTGAGAGCAGACCGCCGTCGCAGATGTCGCCCTGCACAAAGGTGTAGCGAGGGTCGTCGGCCACCGACTCCAGGTTGGTCAGCGTACCTGCGTAGGTGAGCTTGTCGAGCACCGTCACAGCCGTGTCTTCATGCCCTGGATATGCCCCGCCCAACAGCCGCCGGACATAGTTCGAGCCGATGAATCCGGCAGCTCCAGTGATCAAGATACGCATTCGCCAAGCCTACCGATGTGCGTTGGAGTTCGAGACTCGAGCAACGATATGGTGCCGCACATGAAGGGAATCGTCCTCGCAGGGGGAACCGGCTCGCGGCTGTGGCCCATCACCCGCGGCGTGAGCAAGCAACTGCTCCCCGTGTACGACAAGCCGATGGTGTACTACCCGATCGGCACCCTGATGTCCGCGGGCCTGCGCGAGATCCTGATCATCACCACACCCGAGGAGCAGCCCGCGTTCCGGCGGCTGCTGGGCGACGGTGACGAGCTCGGCGTGCGATTCGACTACGTGGTGCAGCCGCGGCCCGAAGGGCTCGCACAGGCCTTCCTGCTTGGGGAGGACTTCCTGGCCGGGGACGCCGCGGCCCTGGTGCTCGGGGACAACATCTTCCACGGTTCCGGGCTGACTGCCCGACTGCGCGAACTCACGGCAGTCGAGGGCGGGCACATCTTCGCCTACCAGGTTGCCAATCCATCCGAGTACGGAGTGGTGGAGTTCGACGAGATGGGCAGGGTGTGTTCCATCGAGGAGAAGCCGGTCAAACCGAAGAGCAGGTACGCGGTTCCGGGTCTGTACTTCTACGACGCCGACGTGGTGGAGGTAGCGAAGGCCATCCAACCCAGCGCACGCGGGGAATTGGAGATCACTGCCGTGAACGCGGCCTATCTCGCTCAGCATCGCTTGCATGTCACCGTGCTCGAGCGAGGAACCGCGTGGCTGGACACAGGCACCTTCTCGACGCTGCAGGCCGCCGGTGAGTACGTCCGGGTGATGGAGGACCGGCAGGGTTTGAAGGTCTCCTGCTTGGAGGAGATCGCGTGGCGGAACGGCTTCATCGACGATGACGCGCTGCTCGCCCTCGCCGAGCCGCTGCGCAAGAGCGGGTACGGCGAGTACCTTGCCGGGCTGCTGGAGCATTAGGCGTCGCGGCGACGTTGCGCGCCCGGCCGCCTTCGTCCACCGCTCGCGCTGCGATTGCGACACCTAGCACTTGCCCCGGGGGTAACTCCCCACGTGACGACGGGCAGCCGCGCCGAGGCCTTGCCGGCTCGGGGTTAGGCTGATCGCTATGCGCGAGGGCCTTCACCGATGGCACGAGGTTGTCCGGCTCCGCGACCCGCTGCTCCTGCACGATCTGCTCGACGCCGACGTTGTCTTCCATTCGCCAGTCCTGCATCGGCCGGTGGAGGGCCGCGAACTGGTCACGCTGTACCTCGCGGGGGCGATGCAGGTTCTCGGAGACCGTTTCAGATACGTCCGGCAGCTGGAGTCCGGCGACCATGCGGTGCTGGAGTTCGAGTCGGTCATCGACGGCCTCATCGTCAACGGCGTCGACATGATCACCTTCGATGAAGCGGGCAGGATCACCGATTTCAAGGTGATGCTGCGCCCGCTGTCGGCCACGATGGCGGTCAAGGAGCGGATGGCGGCGCTGCTGGCTTCGGGACAGGCCCCCTGAGGAACGTTCAGTTCGGCGTCCCTCATCGCCTTGCCGTCGGTCCAGGGTACTGCGCTGCAGGCCGTTCCCCCGGAACCGTTCAGCCCACAACGCGGGATGGTGCCCGCGAACGCGTCGATATTCCGGGGGTGCTGCTGGGTGTGAGCGTGGTCTGCGCGGATGCCCGGAGTATGGCCGCGTTCGCCGCCGGCTCCGGGGTCACGGCGCTGGCGGTACCGTCCCCCCTCACCGCCGCTGATCAGTCGCCAGCCGGCCGTGGCAGCTAGTCTCCGATCATGTCCCGCGCCGGCCGCATCGTGGTCATGGTCCTGGCATGGACCCTGGGGCTGGTGATGGTCGCTGGCGGCGCGTCAGCGCAAGGCGACGAGCCGGACGACGACCTGCTCGAACTTGCCGAGCGCTTCGCCCCCCGCATCGTGGTGCGCGAACAGAGCCAGGAGTGCGGTCCCGGCGAGCCGTTCCAGCCGAC
>CAZECO010000159.1:0-7424 GCA_964510455.1 uncultured Actinomycetes bacterium | reverse complement strand
CTTTGACCCCTGCGCGCATTCCCCGCTATGCTGAATCCTCGTGGCATGAACCGTGCCGCTGCTTGCCGTGCCTACGGTGGGCGGTGGTGCGAGGACTGCCTCACGGAGTTGCACTCCGGTATCTGCGAGAGCGGCCGGCCATCGGGTCGGACGGGCAACAGATACGGGTCACCCGTCCTGACGCCGCACCTGCGGGCCCGCACAGACCGCCCCATGCACGAATCGAATGGGTATGTTTCTGCGCGGAGGACGAGACACACCCGACCGCGTGGGTCGGATGTGCGGCGTGCTGCTGCGTGACGACACAACGAACGAGGAACACGGAGACGCGGTGCCCACGATCCAGCAGTTGGTCCGGAAGGGCCGGCAGGACAAGGTTGCGAAGAACAAGACGCCCGCGCTGAAGGGCAGCCCCCAGCGCCGCGGCGTCTGCACGCGGGTGTACACGACCACCCCCAAGAAGCCCAACTCCGCACTGCGCAAGGTGGCCCGCGTCCGCCTCAGCTCCGGGATCGAGGTGACCGCCTACATCCCGGGGGAGAAGCACAATCTGCAGGAGCACTCGATGGTGCTGGTGCGCGGCGGCCGCGTGAAGGACCTGCCCGGTGTCCGCTACAAGATCGTCCGGGGCACGTTGGACACGCAGGGCGTCAAGGACCGCAAGCAGGCCCGCTCCCGCTACGGCGCGAAGAAGGAGAAGAAGTAATGCCTCGCAAGGGTCCCGCCGAGAAGCGGACTGTCGTCATCGACCCGGTCTACAACTCCCCGCTGGTCACCCAGCTGGTGAACAAGGTGCTGCTCGACGGCAAGCGGTCGGTGGCTGAGCGGATCGTCTACGACGCCCTGGAGGGCGTGCGCGAGAAGACCGGCAACGACCCCGTGATCACGCTGCGGCGAGCCGTGGACAACGTGCGCCCGACCCTCGAGGTGCGCTCCCGCCGTGTCGGCGGCGCGACCTACCAGGTCCCGGTGGAGGTCAAGGCCACGCGCAGCAACACGCTGGCCCTGCGCTGGATGATCAGCTACTCCCGGGCCCGCCGCGAGAAGACGATGACCGAGCGCCTGATGAACGAGATCCTCGACGCGTCCAATGGGCTGGGCGCCTCGGTGAAGAAGCGCGAGGACACCCACAAGATGGCCGATGCCAACAAGGCCTTCGCCCACTACCGCTGGTAACACCCACCACCGAAGCAGAAGCAGGAGCGCATCGCCGTGTCTACCAAGACCGAGACCGACCTCGCCACGGTCCGCAACATCGGGATCATGGCGCACATCGACGCGGGCAAGACGACGACCACCGAGCGCATCCTGTTCTACACCGGCATCAACTACAAGATCGGCGAGGTGCACGAGGGTGCCGCGACGATGGACTGGATGGACCAGGAGCAGGAGCGCGGCATCACGATCACGTCGGCCGCGACGACCTGCCACTGGAACGGCCACCAGATCAACATCATCGACACCCCCGGCCACGTGGACTTCACCGTCGAGGTGGAGCGCTCGCTGCGCGTCCTGGACGGCGCGGTCGCGGTGTTCGACGGCGTCGCCGGCGTGGAGCCGCAGTCGGAGACCGTGTGGCGCCAGGCCGACCGGTACAGCGTCCCGCGGATCTGTTTCGTGAACAAGCTCGACCGGGTCGGGGCGGAGTTCCACCGCTGTGTGGACATGATCGTGTCCCGGCTGCACGCCACGCCGCTGGTCCTGCAGTGGCCGATCGGGGCCGAGTCCGACTTCAAGGGCGTCATCGACCTCGTCGGCATGCGGGCGCTGGTGTGGGAGGGCGAGACCAAGATCGGTGAGGACTACGAGGTCCTCCCCATCCCCGCCAGCCACGAGGAGGTGGCGCGCGCGTGGCGCGACCGCCTGCTGGAGACCATCGCCGAGAACGACGACGAGATGATGGAGAAGTACCTCGAGGGCGACGAGCCCACCGTCGAGGAGCTCAAAGCCGCGATCCGCCGTGCGACGATCGCCAGCAGCCTGACCCCGGTGCTGTGCGGCACGGCCTTCAAGAACAAGGGCGTGCAGCCGCTGCTCGATGCGGTGATCGACTACCTGCCCTCCCCGGTGGACGTCGAGGCGATCGAGGGGCACAAGGTGGGCGACGAAGAGGTCGTCATCACCCGCGAGCCGAACAGCGCGGCCCCGTTCTCCGCGCTGGCGTTCAAGATCATGTCCGACCCGCACCTGGGCAAGCTCACCTACCTGCGGATCTACTCCGGCACCCTGGACACCGGCACCCATGTCCTGAACAGCTCGAAGGACCGCAAGGAGCGCATCGGCAAGATCTACCGGATGCATGCCAACAAGCGCGAGGAGATCGATCGCGTGGGCGCGGGCGAGATCGTCGCGGTGATGGGCTTGAAGCAGACCACCACCGGCGAGACGCTGTGCGATCCCGCCAAGCCGGTGCTGCTGGAGTCGATGAACTTCCCGGCTCCGGTGATCTCGGTGGCCATCGAGCCCAAGACGAAGAGCGACCAGGACAAGCTCGGCGTCGCCATCCAGCGGCTCGCGGAGGAGGATCCCACCTTCCAGGTCCGCACCGACGAGGAGACCGGCCAGACGATCATCTCCGGGATGGGCGAGCTGCACCTGGACATCCTGGTGGAGCGGATGCGCCGGGAGTTCCGGGTCGACGCCAACGTCGGCAAGCCCCAGGTCGCCTACCGCGAGACGATCACCAAGGCCGTTCCCAAGGTCGAATACACGCACAAGAAGCAGACCGGCGGCTCGGGCCAGTACGCGAGGGTCATCATCGACATCGCCCCGACCGGCGGCGAGGGCGACGGCGGCTACGAGTTCGCCGACAAGATCACCGGCGGGCGGATCCCCAAGGAGTACATCCCCAGCGTGGACGCCGGCTGCCAGGAGGCCATGGAGTACGGGATCCTCGCCGGCTACCCGATGGTCGACGTGAAGGTGACGCTCACCGACGGGGCCTATCATGATGTGGACTCTTCGGAGCTCGCGTTCAAGATCGCCGGTTCGATGGCGTTCAAGGAGGCTGCGCGGCGGGCCGGGCCGGTGCTGCTGGAGCCCATCATGGCGGTCGAGGTGAACACCCCCGAGGACTACATGGGCGATGTCATCGGCGACCTGAACTCGCGCCGCGGTCATATCCAGTCGATGGACGAGCGGGCCGGCACCAAGGTCGTCACCGCGCGGGTGCCGCTGTCGGAGATGTTCGGCTATGTGGGCGACCTGCGGAGCAAGACGTCCGGCCGGGCGAGCTACTCCATGCAGTTCGACTCGTATGCGCAGGTCCCGAAGGGCCCTGCCGACGAGATCATCGCGAAGGTGCGGGGGGAATAGCCCGCACGTTCGCAGGCCAGGGGTCTTCGCCCCGCAAGACAACTGAATCGGCGACCAGCAGATGGTCGCCCCAAGGATCTGTGCAGGCACCATCTGCACGAACGTCCCTGCAGCGCCAACCGGGCGCGGCAGCGGGCGGCCAGAGAAACCAACAGCAAGTCCGAGGACGGCGACGTCCCATCGGGCGACGAAGGTCAAGGAGGACCAGTGGGGAAGGCGAAGTTCGAGCGGACCAAGCCGCACGTCAACATCGGAACCATCGGCCACATCGACCACGGGAAGACCACCCTGACCGCGGCGATCACCTATGTGCTCCACAAGAAGTACCCGGACATCAACCCGTTCACGCCCTTCGACGAGATCGACAAAGCTCCCGAAGAGCGTCAGCGCGGCATCACCATCTCCATCGCGCACGTGGAGTACCAGACGGAGGGCCGTCACTACGCGCACGTGGACTGCCCGGGACACGCGGACTACATCAAGAACATGATCACCGGTGCGGCCCAGATGGACGGCGCGATCCTGGTTGTGGCGGCCACCGACGGCCCGATGCCGCAGACCAAGGAGCACGTGCTGCTTGCCCGTCAGGTCGGCGTGCCGGCGATCGTCGTCGCACTGAACAAGTGCGACATGGTCGACGACGAGGACCTGCTGGAGCTGGTCGAGATGGAGACCCGCGAACTGCTCAGCGACCAGGAGTACCCGGGCGACGACCTGCCCGTGGTGCGCGTGGCCGCCCACCCGGCGCTGCAGGGCGACGAGAAGTGGGGCGAGTCGGTCCTGGAGCTGATGAAGGCCGTCGACGAGTCCATCCCGACACCGGTGCGCGAGATCGAGAAGCCGTTCCTGATGCCGATCGAGGATGTCTTCACGATCACCGGTCGCGGCACCGTCGTGACCGGCCGGATCGAGCGCGGCGTTGTGAAGGTGAACGAGGAGGTCGAGATCGTCGGCATCAAGGACACCTCGACCAAGACCACCGTCACCGGTGTCGAGATGTTCCGCAAGCTGCTCGATGAGGGCCGCGCGGGCGAGAACGTCGGACTGCTGCTGCGCGGCGTCAAGCGCGACGACGTGGAGCGGGGCCAGGTGGTCATCAAGCCGGGCACCACCACGCCGCACACCGACTTCGAGGCGCGCGTCTACATCCTGAAGAAGGAGGAGGGCGGCCGGCACACGGCGTTCTTCGACAACTACCGGCCGCAGTTCTACATCCGCACGACCGATGTGACGGGTGTGGTGACGCTGCCGGAGGGCAAGGAGATGGTGCTTCCGGGCGACGACACCGAGATGTCGGTCGCGCTGATCCACCCGATCGCCCTGGAAGAGGGCCAGCGGTTCGCCATCCGTGAGGGTGGCCGCACCGTGGGCGCCGGACAGGTCACGAAGATCATCAAGTAGTCGGCCGGTGGGGGCGGCGCTGCCGGACAGCGGCCCGCCCCCACCGTCCACCACCGCACCATGACCGCACTGCAGCGGCACGACTAGGAGAAGGAAGCCCAATGGCGGGACAGAAGATCCGCATCCGGCTCAAGGCCTACGACCATGAGGTCATCGATTCCTCGGCGCGCAAGATCGTCGAGACGGTGACCCGCACGGGTGCGCAGGTTGCGGGCCCGGTGCCGCTGCCGACCGAGAAGAACGTGTACTGCGTCATCCGGTCGCCCCACAAGTACAAGGACAGCCGCGAGCATTTCGAGATGCGCACGCACAAGCGCCTCATCGACATCCTCGACCCGACCCCGAAGACCGTCGACTCGCTGATGCACCTCGACCTGCCGGCCGGCGTCGACATCGAGATCAAGCTCTAAGGACGTACGCAACCATGTCAACGACTGTGAACGAGACCGCCGTGACGGGCATCCTCGGTACCAAGATCGGCATGACCCAGGTCTGGGACGCCGACAACCGGGTGGTGCCCGTGACCGCGGTGCAGGCAGGCCCGTGCGTGGTGACCGCGATCCGCACGCCCGAGACCGACGGCTACTCGGCCGTCCAGCTGGCGTTCGGCGCGATCGACCCCCGCAAGGTGACCCGCCCGGAGAAGGGCCACTTCGCCAAGGCAGGGGTGTCGCCCCGGCGCTACGTCGTCGAGGTCCGCACCTCGGAACCCGAGCGGTACACGCTCGGCCAGGAGCTCAGCGCCGACGTCTTCGAGGTGGGCCAGCTCGTCGATGTGTCGGCCACCAGCAAGGGCAAGGGCTTCACCGGCGTCATGAAGCGCCATGGCTTCTCCGGTCAGAAGGCTTCCCACGGTGCGCACCGGATCCACCGCGCCCCCGGGTCGATCGGCGCCTGCGCCACCCCCGCCCGGGTGATGAAGGGCCTGCGGATGGCCGGCCGTCACGGCGGGGTGCGCCAGACGACCCAGAACCTCAAGGTCACCGCGGTCGACGTCGAGCAGGGCATCATCCTGGTCCGCGGCGCCGTCCCCGGCCCGCGCGGCGGACTGGTCCTGATCCGCACCGCCGTGAAGGGAGCCTGACCATGGCATCTGTCGATGTGCGTACTCCTGACGGAGGCACGGCCGGCTCGGTCGAACTGCCCTCCGAGGTGTTCGACGTGCAGACCAACGTGCCGCTGATCCATCAGGTCGTCACCGCCCAGCTGGCCGCGGCGCGCCAGGGCACCCACGACACCAAGTCCCGCGGCGAGGTCCGCGGAGGCGGCCGCAAGCCCTACAAGCAGAAGGGCACCGGCCGGGCCCGCCAGGGCTCCACCCGAGCCCCGCAGTTCGCGGGCGGCGGTGTGGTGCACGGTCCCACCCCGCGCGACTACGCCCAGCGCACGCCCAAGAAGATGAAGGCCGCCGCGCTGCGGGGGATCCTCTCCGACCGGGCCCGCGACGGACGCATCTACGTGTTCGACGCGCTGGTCGCGGGCGACGCGCCCTCGACCAAGCAGGCGCTCGGCGCACTCGGCGGCCTGCTCGACGAGGGCCGGTGCCTGGTGGTGCTGGACCGGAGCGAGGACGCGGCGTGGCGCTCGGTGCGCAACGTGCCGGCGATCCATGTCCTCGCCGCGGATCAGCTGAACACCTACGACGTGGTCGTGGCCGACCATGTGGTGTTCACCCGTGCGGCGCTGGACACGTTCCTGGCCGGACGCGCGGCACGCTCCGCAGCGCCGGCGCAGGTCGCAGAGGAGCCGGCAGTCCAGGTCGAGGAGCCCGCAGAGCCCGTGGCGGGGTCCGCAGAGCAGGTCGAGGAGGCCGCAGAATGAGGATCACCGACCCGCGCGACATCCTGATCAAGCCCGTCGTCAGCGAGAAGTCCTACGGCTTGCTCGACGACAACAAGTACACGTTCCTCGTGGCCCCCGGCGCCAACAAGACCCAGATCAAGATCGCGGTCGAGCAGGTGTTCAGCGTGCGCGTCACCAGCGTGAACACGATGAACAGGTCGGGCAAGCGCAAGCGCACCCGCTTCGGCTACGGCAAGCGTGCCGACACCAAGCGCGCGATCGTCACGCTCGCCGAGGGCGACACCATCGACATCTTCGGAGGCCCGGTCCGCTGACCGGGCTCGACACGAGACGGAAAGAATCAAGCATGGGAATCCGCAAGTACCGACCGACGACCCCGGGTCGTCGTGGTGCCAGCGTCGCCGACTTCGTCGAGGTCACCCGAAGCGAGCCGGAGAAGACGCTGGTGGAGCCGCTGCCCTCCAAGGGCGGCCGCAACAACGCAGGACGCATCACCACCCGGCATCAGGGCGGCGGGCACAAGCGCGCCTACCGGATCATCGACTTCCGCCGGGCCGACAAGGACGGGGTGCCGGCGAAGGTCGCGCACATCGAGTACGACCCGAACCGGACCGCCCGGATCGCGCTGCTGCACTTCGCCGACGGCGAGAAGCGCTACATCATCGCGCCGAACAAGTTGAAGCAGGGCGACCGGGTCGAGACCGGTCCGAGCGCCGACATCAAGCCGGGCAACAACCTCCCGCTGCGCAACATCCCGGTGGGCACCGTGGTGCACGCCGTGGAGCTGCGGCCCGGCGGGGGTGCGAAGATCGCCCGCTCGGCCGGTGCGAGCATCCAGCTGGTCGCCAAGGACGGGCCGTACGCCCAGCTGCGGATGCCCTCCGGCGAGATCCGCAACGTCGATG
>CAZECO010000158.1:0-7438 GCA_964510455.1 uncultured Actinomycetes bacterium | reverse complement strand
CACCGAGAACGGTCTCCCGGTTGCCGCTCGGACGTCGCCGGTTGACCTCGCCTCCTGATGCCCTCGAGGTCGGCGCGGACTCGCGACGGGCCCCACAAGGCGACCGGCAGGCCAAGCACCGGCCGCCCCGGCCGAGAGCACCGTCGACACAGGATCGACGGGGGTCGATCCGTCAGATCAGGCCGAGCGCCGCCTTGAGCCGAGGCCCGTTCATCGAAAGCGGCGAATCGTCCGCTGGCATCGAATCCAGCAGCGCGATGAGGTCGCCGCGACGCGTGGGGTCGTTGACGGCCGCCCGCGGGGTGATCCCGCCGAGCGCCGTGACCGGTTCATCGATCCAGTTCTGCTCGTACTCGGCGATCAGTTCGGCCACGTGGGCGAGGACTTCGGGATTGTCCGCCAGCTGCTCCTCGGACAGCCCGCCGGACGGTCGTCCATCGACTGGGACTTCATCGGGGCGAAGCGCGAATCGGGAGACTTCGACGAGTGGAACGTCGAGGTCTGCCAGCACCGCCAGGAGACGGTCGAAGCGCGGTGCGCTCATCGCGTCGGCCGTCAGGGTCTGACCTTCCAGGGTCAGGGTGGCCAGCACCGACTGACGCCCACCTTCGGGCTCCGCCAGCATGCTCCAGCAGTCCTCGTCGGTCCGCTCGAACACGGCGTCGAGCTCCGAGCGCAGGCGCGCCGGATCGCCCACCGCGTACACCCCCGTGACGGACACGAGCTGTTCGCCGTCCGAGGTGAGGATCGTCGGGGTCCGGTAGCGCCCGGCAAGGAAGATGATCATGTCGCCGGGACCCGGCTGTCCGGACAACAGGTCGATGAGGCGATCACGCTCCCCGATCCGCATCGGGATCGCCCCGCCGAGGATCTCATCGTGGTCGCCCAGGGGGGCCACCCGGGCCAGGACGAGCTCGCCAGCCTTGAGGTGGGTGGCGGCGGCCTCCTCCGTCACATCCACCCGATCGCCGGTCATCACGTCGCGCAGCGTTACCCCGATGCCTGGTCGCACGTCCTGCACCTCGAACAGCGACCGCGGCCGCAGCAGCCACTGCTGGGCCAGCAGCGCCTCATCGGCCGGGATCAGCGCCGAACGCCGATCCAGGTAGTCGGCAAGACCCCCGCCCTCGAACAGCAGGAGGTCCGGAACCGCGTCGATCAGGACCGCCTCGGGCGCCCGCCCGCCGCTGATCGCACGCCCGAGATTCAGCAGGCTGTGGATCGCGGACGGCTGGGTCGCCAGCATCCACGCCATAGCCCGGCTGAGCAGGCCGCGGGCGCGGTCCGGCAGCGGAGTCGTCGACACCCGCGCATGGCACACCTTGTACTTGCGGCCCGACCCGCACCAGCACGGCTCGTTGCGGCCCGGCGGATGCTTCGGCGCGGGGGCAGCCACCTGCGCCTGCGCCACCGGCATGCGCAGCGGGTGCGTATCGCTGGCGCCGGCCCGGTCCAACAGGCTGGAGGCCGTCTCCAGGTCGCCGCGGTCCGCCGCAGCGGCGGCCAGCCCGAGCATCGCGTAGGAGTGATCCGGATCCAGCGCCAGCGCCCGCCGGAAGTGCTCCTCGGCGGCGAGCGGGTCGCCCGCGAACTCGCGGTACCTGCCGGTCAGGTACGCCACCCCGGCACGCTCCAACCGTGTCGCCGGGACGGTCGTGGGCGTGGCCAGGGTGTTGCAGAACAGCTTCAGCCCCTCGGTCCAGTCATCCTCCGAGACCAGTACCTGATCGGCCGCTGCGAACGCGAGCCATGGGTCGGCCAGACCGCGCCGCACCTCCGAGACGGTGATCGGCGCCCGGACGAAGGCCGCCGTCAGACTGTCCGTCAGCCCCTTGATGGCATCGTGGGACGGGCCGCCCTCGGAGGCGAGGATGGTCTGCTCATCCAGCACCTGCAGCATGGCCCGGGCGTACCAGGATGCCCCCGCCACCACCCGGGCCGACCCCTCATCGACGTCGAAGGCGTCCATGACGTGTCGCACGTCCTCGGCGAACACGTGCGCGTCCAGCGCCTCCTGCGACCGCCAGAGGCCGAGGCCGTCCACCACGAATCCGTGGTCGGCCAGGATCTCGCCGAGCGGGGGCAGCGGGTCGCGGAAATGCCCCGTCGTCAGCAGGAGCCTCTCCATGATTCCCTCGAAGCGTGCTCGGCCGCCGGACAGCCCTGCTGACAGGTCTGAGACCAGCGCGCGGTCGTCGCCCACGTCCGCGACCGCCACCAGGCGCGCGGCACCATCGGAGAAGGCGATCCCGACGAGCCCGCCCTCGGCCACCCCCAGCGCCCGGTAGGCCTCCGGTCCGACCAGGATCGCGTACGCGTCCTCCAGGTCCTGCACCGCGACGACGCGCCCGCCGCCGACCGTCAGCCCCGAGGCGAGCAGGTGATCGAGCGCGAAACCGGAGAAGTCGAGATCCAGCACCAGGCTGCCCTCGTCAGCCTCCGTCCCGGCCAGCCGGTGGGTCAGGACGCGGCCGTCGAGCACCGCTGCGACATTGACGATCTCGAAGTCCTCGCCCATGGACCACAGGGACTTCTCCGGCCCCGCCCCGACGGCATCGACGACCCGGTCCGCAGCCTCGTCGTCATCCACCGGCAGCAGGAGGCCCGCTGCGCGCAGGCGCCGTGCAACCTCATCGGGGGGTGTCGACACCTCGCCCGCCATCACGGCGGAGAGGGCGTCGAGGATGTCGGCGGGCTGGGCGAGCGTCTGCAGCGGCACACGAAGATGCTACGCGCGGATGGTCGCCCCCACCCGCGGGCTTCGGTGCCGCTGGGCGCGCCCACAGTTGTCCACGGCCCGCCCGGCCCCCGGAGCAGAACCTGACGGACATTTCGCCCGTTTCGACACGAAACGTGCAGGTGGGTGGACGCAGAGTGACCATGTGATGGCCCGTCAGACGGACAACCAAGATCGCCGCTGCCATGATGCCATCGGGCGATCGTGAAGGGACACGCATGTCCGTAGTGGCGATGGCAGCCGTGCCGCTGGCCGACAGCGGCGAGGTCCTGCTGGACATGAGCTTCCTGGACTACACGCTGCTGGTCATCTACTTCGGCTTCGTGCTCGCGATCGGCGGCGCCGTGCGCCGCTCGGTGAAATCCAGCGAGGACTTCCTCCAAGCCGGCCGGGCACTGCCCGCCTGGATCGCCGGGCTGGCCTTCATCGCGGCCAACCTCGGCGCGATCGAGATCCTCGGCTTCGGGGCCAACGGCGCCCAGTACGGCTGGGCCTCGGTGCACTACTACTGGATCGGCGCGATCCCGGCCATGGTCTTCCTCGGCGTGGTGATGATGCCGTTCTACTACGGCAGCAAGGTCCGGTCGGTCCCGGAGTACCTCAAAGAGCGGTACAACAACCCGACGCACCTGCTCAACGCGAGCACCTTCGCCCTGTCCGCCATCCTGATCGCAGGCGTCAACCTGTACAGCCTCGCGATCGTGCTGCGCGCCCTGCTCGGCTGGGACCTCGTGCAGTCGGTCCTGGTCGCAGCGGTGTTCGTGCTCATCTACATCCTGGCCGGCGGCCTCACCGGCGCGGTGTACAACGAGGTCCTGCAGTTCTTCGTGATCATCGCCGGACTGGTGCCGCTGACCGTTGTGGCGATCTCCGCCGCCGGCGGGCCGCACGAGATCATGACCCGGCTCGCGGACTTCCCCGAGTACTGGTCGGAACCATGGTCGGGCACAGCCATCTCTCCGGACGGGGAGCCGAACCCGATCGGCGACTGGGTCGGCATCATCCTCGGCCAGGCGTTCATCCTCAGCTTCGGCTACTGGACGACCAACTTCGCTGAGGTGCAGCGCGCGATGAGCGCCCGCAACCTGAACTCGGCGCGCCGTGCGCCGATCATCGCGGCCTTCCCGAAGATCTTCATCCCGTTCATCGTGATCCTGCCCGGCATCATCGCGGCGATCCTGATCCCGAACCTGGGCAACACCGACCTGGATCCGAACCTCAGCTACACCAACGCGATCCCGCTGCTGATGGGCGAGCTGCTGCCCACCGGGGTGCTCGGGGTCGCGGTGACCGGCCTGATCGCGGCCTTCATGGCGGGCATGGCCGCGAACGTCTCGTCGTTCAACGCCGTGATGACCTACGACATCTGGCAGGGCTATGTGGCCAAGGCCAAGCCGGACCACTACTACCTGAACTTCGGGCGGATCATCACCATCGTGGGCGTGCTGGTCGGCATCGGGACCGCGTTCATCGCCGCGCAGTACAACAACATCAACGAGTACCTGCAGACGCTGTTCTCGTTCTTCCAGGCTCCGGTGTTCGTAACGTTCATCCTGGGCATGTTCTGGCGCCGCACCACCGCCTGGGGCGGGTTCTGGGGACTGGTGTCCGGCACGACGGCCGCCGGTATGGTGTGGCTGTTCGCCATCGCCAACGAGGACTTCTTCAGAAGCTCCTTCCACCAGGCGATGTGGATGGGCATCGTCGCCGCCGCGGTCGACCTGTGGGTGACGGTGGGTGTCACGCGCTTCACGGTGTCCAAACCGGACTCCGAGCTGGTCGGGCTGGTCAAGGGGCTGGAGGTGCGCGACGCTTCAGATGTGGAGAAGGTCGCGTGGTTCCGGTCCCCCGGCTTCCTCGGCGCAGGCGCGATCGCGCTGTCGATGTCGATGTACCTGCTGTTCTTGATCTGGTGACGGGAGTCTGCACATGGTTGAGCATCCACCGCCCAAGCAGTCCCGGCTGCTGGACCTCCGCTTCGTCATCGGCACCATGTTCCTGATCTTCGGCGTGCTGGTCACCGGCGCCGGACTGTTCGCCGATGAGGCAGACGTCGAGAAGGCGGGCGGCATCAACATCAGCCTCTGGACCGGGCTGGCGATGCTGCTGCTGTCGGCCGCCTTCTTCCTGTGGCTGTCGAGGGCGCCCGTCGAGGTCGCCCACTCGCGGGCCGAGGTGCAACGGGAGCACCTCGATGAGGCCTGGGGCGAGCAGGAGGTCCCGCCGGAGGCCTGAGTGCGTCGGCTACGGGTTGGCCGGCGTCCTGGCCTCCGGCGCAGGGTCGTCCCTGACCAGATGCAGACTGGGCGCCTGAGGCTTCCGCGTGCGCACCGAGCGGGGACGGGGACCCCGCATCAGCGCCTCGCGCCACATCCCGGGATGGTGCACCGCTCGGGGCGCCGTCGCGATGAAGTCGGCCAGCACCTCGGCGAACCGTTCCGGATCGTCCTCGTGCGGGACGTGCCCGGACTCGGGGAAGATCTCCAGCCGCGAACCGGGCAGCAATTCGTGGGCTGCCCGGGCGTGCTTCACGGGAATCACCAGGTCGCGCGCCCCCCACACCACCATGCTCGGCATGTGCTCGGCCAGGTAGGCCCGATCCAGCGAGGTGATGACCTGTCCGCGCCAGTCGACCGCGGCGCGCAGCACGTGCAGGAACGCCCGCTGCGCGTCCGGATCGGCCATATCGTCGTAGACCTCTGCCAGCGTGGGTAGATCCTCCGTCAACGGCAGACCCAGGGAGCCGACGAGTTTGATGGCCCCGATCAGGGGCTTGCGGACGGGGTCCAGCCCCAGGACCCGCAGGGCCACGCCGGAGTAGGGCAGCGTGAAGAACCGGATCAGCGGGTTGACGCTGCGGCCCCAGCCCCCGGCCGCGACCAGGACCAGGCGCTGCGCCATCTGCGGGTACTGGTAGGCGAACTGCATCGCGACGCCCCCGCCGAGGCTGTGCCCGACGGCGGTGACACTGCCGATCCCGAGCACCGACAACAGGTCCCGCATGGCGTTGGCGTAGCCGGCGATGCTGTAGTCGGCCCGCGGCTTGTCCGACAATCCGTGCCCGAGCAGGTCCGGAGCGATGACCGTGAAGTTGGGCGCCAGGAGCTCGATCACCGAGAGCCACGACTTGTGGTCCATCCCGACCCCGTGCAGCAACAGGACTGCGGGACCGCTCCCCTCCATCACATAAGCCCGCTTGTAGCCGTGGATCGTGACGAAGTGGACTTCGGGCCTAAAGCTTGCCGAGCGTCCCACGGGCACCTCCCGCCCCAGCGTTACTCACCCTGTGTTGCCTCCGTGTTTCTCACGGTAAACACATGACGTCGCCGGCCGTTCGCCGGGGCTGGACTGCGCTACCCGATCCGCTTGTACCGGTTGCGGCCGAGGAAGAAGCCGACCGCGAGTCCACCCGTGAACAGCGCCAGCAGCATCACCCAGCCGGGCGCCCGGATCTCGAACCACAGGAAGTGAAGCGGGATGGGCTCGGTGTTGCTGAAGACGAAGATGAGGGCGGCAGCGGCGATCACCAGGGCAGTGATCATCTTCGGGGTGAGCTGCAGTCCGCCAGCAGGCGTGGACACCGGATCGCTCATATCGCCTCCGTCATCGGTGATGGCGCTGGTGCATACCATCCGATCTTGGCACAGCGGGGGCGACGATTCAGATGTTCCGATCGCTGCGGGACGACCAACGTCACCGGTGTGACGCACGCGACGGAACCTCCGCCTGGGCCGCCTCGTCCAACAGGGACTGCCGCCTCGAACGGCGGTTCGGTGCGTGGGGGAACGAATGACGGCCACCAGAATCGGCAACGCTGCTCCGGGATGGTTCCCGGATCCCTATGCCGCGGGGCAATGGCGATGGTGGGACGGCTACCAATGGACGCAGTACGCCTGGCCGGCTGCGCCCGCCGTGGTGGTGCGCCCGTCGAACGGATATGGCGCGAAGATCACCCTGGCGGTGTGCCTCATCCTCGGTCTGGGCGTGCTGCTCTTCGTGATCGGGTCGGCGACAGGCGCCCTCGCCCCTACGGGATCGGCCGAGGGATGGCGCCCGGATGCGGCCGGTGCGGTCGCGCCGAACCCGGCGGTCGACGCCGCGCTGGCATCGACCGTCGAGGTTGATGCGTACGTCAGCGACGACTGGTACGCCACCGGAGCAGCGGTCGCGATCAGCGAGACCCGGTTCCTGACGGCACAGCATGTGGTCGAGGGCGCGCGCACCGTCCTGGTCATCGATGCCGATGGCAACGAGCTGACGGCCGTCGTCGTGCGGCAGGATGCCCAGCGGGATCTCGCGGTCCTGGAGACTGAGCCGCACGGCGTGCCGATCGCGACCATCGCCGCAACAGAACCGAGTCGAGGCGACAAAGCCTACGCGGTGGGGGGCTCCAACTGGTTCAAGCCGATCACTGCCGGCGTCGTGACCGGCGTCCGCGACAAGTGTGGTGATGGCGTCGAGGACGTGACGACCACAGCGAAGATCAATCCGGGCGACAGCGGCGGACCCCTCGTCGATGACCTGGGCCAAGTCGTCGGGATCAGCACCAGCCGGTTCGACAACGGCGAGGGCTCGGCGACATCTTCAGCGGAGATCCGGGACTTCCTGGCGCTGGCGGACAACTCCTTCGACTCTGACGGATACCTCGTCCGGCCGAGCGACCGCGACGACGGGTACTGCCACTACGTCGACTGACCGAGC
>CAZECO010000157.1:0-7594 GCA_964510455.1 uncultured Actinomycetes bacterium | reverse complement strand
GATGGACCTCGTTTGACCCGTCCGGCCATGATTCCGTAGTCTTGGACCTTGGCGCCGTTGCCAGCAGGGACTGCGATGGTCGGCGCAACCGCTCCCGTGATCCACTCGCGAGAGTCCGCACGAACCCAAGGAGTGACCCGGTGTATGCGATTGTTCGCGCGGGTGGCCGCCAAGAGAAGGTCGCCGTCGGCGACGTGCTCGAGATGGACCGCGTCGCATCAGAGCCCGGCTCGACCGTGCAGCTGCCCGCACTGCTACTCGTCGCCGACGACAGCTCGGTGACCTCCGACCCGGCTGCGCTGTCGTCCATCGCGGTGAACGCCGAGGTCCTCGAGCACACCAAGGGCCCGAAGATTCGGATCCTGAGGTACAAGAACAAGACCGGGTCGCGCAGGCGGCAGGGCCATCGGCAGCCGCTGACCCGCGTCAAGGTGACAGCTATCGAGAGCGGAGCGTGATCTGCCATGGCGCATAAGAAGGGCGCGTCCAGCACCCGCAACGGCCGCGACAGCAACAGCAAGCGCCTCGGCGTGAAGCGCTACGGCGGCCAGGTCGTCAAGGCCGGCGAGATCATCGTCCGGCAGCGCGGCACACACTTCCACCCGGGCAGCAACGTCGGTCGCGGCGGCGACGACACCCTGTTCGCGCTCGCGGCGGGCACCGTCGGCTTCGGCACCGCCCGCGGCCGCCGGGTCGTCAACGTCATCGCAGCCGAATAGGCCGGCGTCGTTGATCGACGCCGTATCGCCGCACAGCCGTCCGAGAGGGCGGCTTGCGGCTTAGGTAGGGGTAGTGGCTACGTTCGTCGATCGTGTGGTCGTCCATGTCTCGGCAGGGGACGGCGGCCACGGCTGCGCCTCGGTGCACCGGGAGAAGTTCAAGCCGCTCGGCGGTCCCGACGGCGGAACCGGCGGGCGCGGCGGCAGCGTGCTGCTGGTGGTGGACCCCGCGATCAACACCCTGCTGGATTTCCACCGCCACCCCCACCAGCGCGCCGAGCGCGGCAAGCCCGGACAGGGCGACAACCGCAACGGCGCACAGGGTGAGGACCTGATCCGCACCGTGCCGGACGGGACCGTCGTGACGACCGCGGACGGGCGGGTGCTGGCGGACCTGGTCGGCGAGGGCACGACGTTCGTCGCGGCGGCGGGCGGACGGGGCGGCCTGGGCAATGCCGCGCTGGCCTCGCGCCGGCGCAAGGCGCCGGGGTTCGCCCTCCTCGGCGAGCCCGGCGAGCAGCGCGATCTGGTGCTGGAGCTGAAGAGCGTCGCCGACGCGGCACTGGTCGGCTACCCGAGCGCCGGGAAGTCGAGCCTGATCGCGGCGATGAGCGCGGCGAAGCCCAAGGTCGCCGACTACCCGTTCACCACGCTGGTCCCGCACCTGGGTGTGGTGGATGCCGGCGAGCGTTCGTTCACGATGGCCGACGTGCCCGGGCTGATCCCGGGTGCCAGCCAGGGCAAGGGCCTGGGGCTGGACTTCCTGCGGCACATCGAACGGTGCGCCGTCATCGTCCACGTCCTGGACTGCGGAACCCTGGAGTCGGATCGTGACCCCATCAGCGACCTCGACGTCATCGAGGGCGAGCTCGCCGCCTACGGCGGGCTGGCCGACCGGCCCCGCGTGGTGGTGCTGAACAAGACGGATCTGGCCGACGGCGCGACGCTGGCCGACATGGTGGCGCCCCAGCTGCAGCAGCGCGGGATGCCGGTGTTCCGGGTGTCGGCGGTGACGCATGCGGGGCTGCGACAGCTCACCCATGCGCTGGCGGATCTGGTGGCTGCCGAGAAGGCCGCCCGGCCGGCGCCGGAGGCCACCAGGGTCGTGCTGCGGCCGCCCGCCGTCAACGAGGTCCCGTTCACCGTCGTGCGGGCCGGCGACCACTTCCTGGTCACCGGCGACAAGCCGGAGCGGTGGGTCCGCCAGACCGACTTCGGCAACGACGAGGCGGTGGGGTACCTGGCCGACCGGCTGGCCCGGCTCGGCGTGGAGGAGGAGCTGCTGCGGCTGGGGGCCGTCGCGGGCGATCCGGTGGTGATCGGCCGCACCGACGATGCCGTGTTGTTCGACTTCGAGCCCTCGATCGCGGCGGGACACCGGGGGATGGGCCCGCGGGGATCGGATGACCGGCTGGCCGACCGATGACCGGCCCCCGCCAACGGATCGCCGGGGCCCGCCGCCTGGTGGTGAAGATCGGCTCGTCGTCCCTGACCCGCCCGGACGGGGGATTGGCGGCCGACCGCCTGGTCGCGGTCGTGGACGTGCTGGCCCAGCGGCGTCTCGCCGGGACCGACATCGTGCTGGTCACCTCGGGCGCCATCGCCTGCGCCATCGAGATGCTCGGCCTGACGTCGCGGCCGCGCGACCTGGCGACGCAGCAGGCTGCGGCTGCGGTCGGTCAGGGCCGGTTGATGGCGCAGTACACGACGG
Organism: uncultured Actinomycetes bacterium; assembly: GCA_964510455.1. Classification (GTDB taxonomy): domain Bacteria; phylum Actinomycetota; class Actinomycetes; order S36-B12; genus CAVXYG01. Next base: position 5,164 of record CAZECO010000157.1, on the reverse strand, counting down.
CGTTCGGCGCGCACGGCCTGCAGGTGGGCCAGGTGCTGCTCACCGCTGAGGACATGGTGCGCCGGGCGCACCACCGCAACGCCCAGCGGACCCTGTCCCGGCTGATGTCGCTGGGCGTGGTCCCGATCGTGAACGAGAACGACACGGTGGCCACCGACGAGATCCGGTTCGGGGACAACGACCGGCTCGCCGCACTCGTGGCCCACCTGGTCCACGCCGAGGGCCTGGTCCTGCTGTCCGATGTGCAGTCCCTGTTCACCGAGCCGCCGTCGCGGCCCACCGCGCGGCCGATCACGGAAGTCGTCTCGATGGCCGAGCTCGACGGGATCACCGTCGGGGGGAGCGGCCCGGTCGGCCGCGGCGGCATGACCACGAAGATCGAGGCTGCCCGCATCGCCTCGGCAGAGGGCGTGCCCGTCATCCTCGCCCACGCCGACGCCGCCCGCGCGGCGATCGCGGGGCAGGAGGTGGGCACCGTCTTCCACGCCACCGGCCGCCGGGCGCCGACCCGGCTGCTGTGGCTGGCCCACGCATCCACCCCCCAGGGCCGGCTGGTCCTGGACGCCGGAGCGGTCGCGGCGGTCGTCCAGCGGCGGGCCTCCCTGCTGCCGGCAGGGGTCATTTCGGTCGAAGGGGACTTCTCGGCCGGGGATCCGGTGGAGTTGTTGGACGAATCGGGGGTCACGGTGGCTCGCGGACTGGTGAACTTTGATGCAGCGGAGCTGCCGCGCCTGCTGGGCCGATCGACCCGGGAACTGGCCAGGGAGCTCGGCTCGGCATACGAGCGGGAGGTCGTGCATCGTGATGACCTCGTGCTCCTGCAGCAGCCACGCTGACCCGGAGTCGGAATGACCGCGGCCCGGACCGTCGGCGCCGGGTCGTTGTGGCACGTCACGGTGCTGGTCACCGGCGACCCGGCGCCGATCCGGCAGCTCGGGCGGGCGCTGCGCGCCCTGTGCGACCTCGACCCTGGGAACCTGGGTGTGCGCTACCGGGCGGACGCCGCCGAGCTGCAGTTCTGGGACGAGGGCCCCGACATCGCGCAGGTGGCGGTCGCCGCGGCCCTGCTGTGGCAGAGCAGCCGCGCCGCCGCTGGCCTGCCCGACTGGTCGCTGGTCGGGCTCGAGGTGCACGACCGCAACCGCTGGCGGGAGCGGCAGACCACGCTGGCGCGCCCCATCGCACCAGGGTCCGTGGCACGACAGCCGTGACCGCACGGCGCGGCGTCGTATCCTGCAAGGGTGGATGAGCATGCAGAGGTCCTCGAAACGGCCCGCCGGGCGAAGGCCGTCACACCGCAGCTGCGGGCCCTGACCCGGCAGCGCAAGGACGACGCCCTGTTCGCCGTCGCCGCCGCGCTGCGGGAGGCCTCCGCGCAGATCGTCGAGGCGAACGGCGAGGACGTGCGCGCCGCGCAGGCCGCCGGCACCTCCAGCGCGATCATCGACCGGCTGACCCTTACCGCCGATCGCATCGGGGCCATCGCCGACGCGGTGGAGGACGTCGCCGCGCTGCCCGATCCGGTCGGGGAGGTCGTGCGCGGATACACCCTGCCCAACGGGCTGCAGGTGCGGCAGGTCCGCGTCCCGCTCGGCGTCGTCGGCATGATCTACGAGGCTCGGCCGAACGTCACCGCCGATGCCGCCGCCCTGTGCCTGAAGAGCGGCAACGCCGTCCTGCTGCGCGGATCGTCATCGGCGCACGCCACCAACACCGTGCTGGTGTCCGTCATGCGTGCGGCGATCACCGGCGCGGGGCTGCCCGCCGATGCCATCAGCCTGGTCCCCGGCACCAGCCACGATGCGGTGAAGTCGCTGATGACGGCGCGCGGGCTGGTGGATGTGATCATCCCCCGCGGCGGCGCCGGCCTGATCGAGGCGGTGGTGACCGGATCGACGGTGCCGGTGATCGAGACCGGTGTCGGCAATTGCCACGTCTACGTGGACGCGTCCGCCGATGTGGACAAGGCGGTGGCCATCCTCATCAACGCAAAGACGCAGCGCGTGAGCGTGTGCAACGCGGCTGAGACCGTGCTCGTCCATGCCGACGTCGCACCGGCCTTCTTCGCCAAGGCGGCGCCGGCGCTCGCCGACGCGGGGGTCACCCTGCACGCCGACGAGGCAGTTGCGCAGCTGTGCGGCGGAACGGCCGTCGGCCTCGCGCCGGTCACCGACGAGGACTGGGCAGCCGAGTACTACTCGCTGGACCTGGCGGCCGGGGTGGTGCCGAGCCTGGACGCGGCGACCGAGCACATCCGGCGCTGGAGCAGCGGCCACACCGAGGCCATCGTCACCGATTCGGCGCAGGCGATCGAGGCATTCATCAACGGGGTCGATTCGGCTGCGGTGATGGTCAACGCATCCACCCGGTTCACCGATGGGGGAGAGTTCGGGTTCGGCGCCGAGATCGGGATCTCCACCCAGAAGCTGCATGCGCGCGGACCCATGGCGCTGACGGAGATGACCACCACAACATACGTCGTGACCGGCGACGGACACGTCCGGCCCTGAACCACGGGCCGGCGGATCGCTCGCGCTAGGCTGAACCGGATTCGCGGGGCGGCCGCGGATCAGGGAGGAGCACCATGACGTTGCGACTGGCGGCAGTCCTCGCCACGGAGAACGCCGAGCACTCCGAGCAGGCGATGTCGGTGAGTCCGTGGATCTTCGGGATCGCGGCGATGGCCGGGTTCCTGATCCTGCTCGCCGCCGTCACCCGGCTGAACCTCGATCGCTGACCCGGCGCGTATGGCTGGTCGCGCCATCGGAGTGATGGGCGGAACCTTCGACCCGATCCACCACGGGCACCTCGTCGCCGCGTCCGAGGTGGCCCACCGGTTCTCCCTCGATGAGGTGGTGTTCGTGCCCACCGGCCAGCCGTGGCAGAAGGACGCCTCAGCGCAGGGGGAGCACCGCTACCTGATGGCGGTGATCGCAACCGCTGCGGACCGGCGGTTCACCGTCAGCAGGACAGACATCGACCGCGTCGGGCCGACCTACACCGTGGACACCCTGGCCGACCTGCAGGCGCAGTACGGACCGGATGCGCGCCTGCATTTCATCACGGGAGCCGATGCCGTGGCTGCGATCCTGACCTGGCGCCAGCCCTCGGAGGTCCTGCGGATGGCGCACCTGATCGCCGTCACCAGGCCGGAGCACGAATTGACCCTGGAGGGCCTGCCGCCGGACTCGGTGAGCGTGGTCGCGGTCCCGGCGCTGGCGATCTCGTCCACCGATATCCGCGCCAGGGTCTCCGATGGGCGCCCCATCGACTACCTCGTACCCGCCGCAGTGGCCTCCTACGTGGGCAAGCACGGCCTGTACCGGGGATGACCCAGGGCATGGATGACTCCGACCGCCGGGTGCGCAGCCATGTCGCCGCCACGGCCGCGATCGCGGCCGGCTTCATCGTCGCGCTGCTCCTGCTGCTGATCAGCGAACAGGCACCCCCTCCGCAGGCGGCGCCGTCCCCCGAGCCGACTCCGGCGCCGCAGGGACAGCAGACCCTGCTGGTGCAGGTCACGCTGGAGCGGGTCCGTACCGCGAGCCTGCTGACCGCATCGGGCGGGGACCTGGGCGACGCGGTGCTGCTCTCTCTGCCGGCCGATGTGCTCCTGGTGGACGGGCCGGCCTACACGCCGCTGCTCGACGCCAACCTGTCGCTGAACCGCCGGCTGACGGCACAGGCCACCGCGAACACCCTCGGGGTGAGGGTGGATGGCGGTTGGCGGATGGAGCGCAAGGCGCTGGCGGGGCTGGTGGATGCAGTCGGCGGCGTCACCGTGTCCGCTCCTGCGCCGACCGTCTTCCTCGACACCCTGGGTCAGCCGGTGCTGGATCTGCCGGCCGGGGAGTCGCACCTGGTCGGTCCGGAGGCGAGCTGGTACGTGATGGGCGTCGTCGCCGGGGAGGACCCGATCGGCGGGGTGCAGATCCGCTTCGAAGAGGTCTTCGTCAAGGCGGTGCAGCGGTTGCCCGCATCTGAGGGCGAGGTCGCCGCCCTGTTGACCAGCCTGGGCGCGCTGTCGGACCCGTTGAACGGGACCAGCGACGTCGCCGAGCGGCTGGTGGCCCTGCGGGGCGCGTTCCTCGCCGAGCAGCTGCAATCGGTCGGGCTGCCGTTCCGCGCCAGCAGCGCCGCCGACCCTGTCGTTACGCGGCAGGAATCGGACAGCGGGCCGACCGCGGCTGTCGGGGCATTCCGCGTCACGGACTACATCGCGGCCACGCCGATGCTGCGCGAGGCTTTCCGCACCGCGCCCCGCGTCGCCGACGTCGACGGTCCGCCGCGGGTCCTGGTCTGGAACGCCAGCAGCGAACCGCGGGCCAGCGAAGTCGCGCTGCTCGAACTCACCGACGCCGACTTCGTCGCGGTCTCCGCAGGTACGTGGCCATCGCTGCAGCCGATCACACGGATCAACGGGCGGGGCTACTTCCCCGGTGGACTGTCGTACGCGGGTGGTGCGGCCGAAGCGCTGCGATTGTCCGCCCCGGAGATGTTCGGAGACACCGGCACGGCGGGTCCGTCCGCGTCGCCCAGCCGGTCGCCCAGCCCGTCGCCGGGTGCGGTCGCGACCATGCCCCCGGCCGACCAGACGCCGACCGCCGACGTGGACGTGGTGTTCGGCAACGATTATCAACCGTGCCCCCCCGATGAGCCGGACTGCCTTAAACAGGAGCAGGCATGACAGCAACGCAGCGAGCCGTGAAGATGACCCAGATCGCCGCCGCGGCTGCGGCGGACAAGAAGGCGACCGATATCGTCGCGCTCGACGTCAGCGACGCCCTCGTCATCACCGACGTGTTCCTGCTGTGCTCCGGGGCGAACGAACCGCAGATCGGGGCGATCGTCGACGAGGTCGAGCACCGACTGCGGGCCGCCGGCTACCAGGCGGCCCGTCGGGAGGGCGAGCGGGAGCAGCGCTGGGTGCTGCTGGACTTCGTGGACATCGTGGTGCACGTGCAGCAGGTGGAGGAACGCGTCCACTACGCGCTGGAGCGGCTGTGGAAGGACTGCCCGGTGGTGCCGCTCGGGCTGCCGCAGGAGGCGCAGGCGGCGCCGACCGATTAGTGAAGGCCGCTGCGGCATCGCTATAGTGGGAGGGCATTCGGGGCTGTGGCGCAGCTGGTAGCGCACTTGCATGGCATGCAAGGGGTCAGGGGTT
>CAZECO010000156.1:0-7739 GCA_964510455.1 uncultured Actinomycetes bacterium | reverse complement strand
GCGACCCCACCGCCTGGACATAGACCCCCGACGAACTAACGAGAATGCCCACTAGTGGTTGGCCGGGCCATCCACCATCCCGCCCCCGAACACCCACGCACGCACCCACGCATGCATCGCAACCGCCGCCGCCGCGCCCACGTTGATCGACCGGGTCGAGCCGAACTGCGCGATCGACAGGGTCGCCGCGCACGCCTGCCGCGCCTCGTCGGTCAGCCCCGGGCCCTCCTGGCCGAACAGCAGCACGCACGCCTGCGGCATCCGGTAGGTCTCCAGGGGCACCGCGCCGGGGGTGTTGTCCACGCCCAGCAGCGGCAGCCCCGTCGCCGAGGCCCACGCCGCCAGGGAGTCGATATCCGCATGGTGGCGCACATGCATATAGCGGTCGGTCACCATCGCACCGCGGCGGTTCCACCGGCGACGGCCCACCACGTGCACCGCCGCAGCGCCGAAGGCGTTCGCGGTGCGCACCACCGAGCCGATGTTGAAGTCGTGGCCGAAGTTCTCGATCGCCACGTGGAACGGGTGCCGCCGGCTGTCGAGGTCGGCGACGATCGCCTCCACCGTCCAGTACCGGTAGCGGTCGACCACGTTGCGCCGGTCCCCGGCGGCCAGCAGCTCGGGGTCGTACCGCTCGTGGTGCGGCCACGGCTGCGGGTGCGGGCCCACCCCGACCCCGGCTGCGTCGATCATGGATCGCTCCGACTCCGCGCGATTGCCCCGCGGTGACGCCGGCTGTCTGGCCACGGTCCACTGTAGGCAGTTCGGATGGAGCCGTGTGGTGGGCCTCACCGGTCCGTCGCCCATGCGCCGATGATCGCGCCGGACGAACCCCGTGCTTCGCGTTCGGACGCGGGCGTTGAACAGCGGCTCGTCCGCGACCCACGGCCTCTTCTCCAGTGCCTCACCGCCCAGGGTGTGCGGACCGGCTTCGAACAACCTCCGACACGGCCACCTGCTGGCCACGTGGCGCTCCGGCATGACAGGCTCGACCACGGGAGCACAAGCGAAGGAGCACGGCCTTGGGGTATCCGGACGCACTAGCGAACGTGGTGGCGAACTACCGGACCTTCTCCGGCCGCGCAAGCAGGTTCGAGTTCTGGTCCTGGTACCTGACCATCATCGGGGTGGCGGTACTGTGTGCTGCGCTGGCCAGCTACGTCGGGGCGGGCATGGTGGCGAACCTCATCGCCTGGGTGTTCACCCTGTTCTGGCTGGCCACCCTCGTGCCGACCATCGCGGTCGCGGTGCGCCGATTGCACGACACCGACCGCAGCGGGTGGTGGTTCGTGATGACCTTCGTGCCCTATCTCGGCCTGCTGCTGCTGATCTTCTACTGCCTGCCCTCCCACGCCGAGCCGAACCGGCACGGTCCGAAGCCCAGCCGCAGCGGTGCGCTGCCCGCCGGTGCTGTCGTCGCCGACGAGCTATAGCAGCCGCCTGCGAGTCGATCGGGGTGTGCGGGTTCGCCATCGGGCGGCGGTCGGGGTGGCGGATCGTGGGCCGGCCACGCGGGGCCGGTCCCACGGGTCGGCGGTAGATGCACCCGTTGCGGGGCTTTGCACCTGCCGGGGGGTGTTTCTGGCGATGCGTGGCCGGTTCTGTCTGTGGCCGGTTCCGCCGAGGATCGGGCAGGCCTCTCCAGCGACGGGTGCACACCCGCCCCACCGGGCAGGGACACCGACCACCAACCCCCGTCAGAGCCCGATGTAGCGCTCAGCCACCGCGACACGTCGCATAATCACGCACCGTGGCGCGGCGGGGTCTGCCACGCTCGACTCGACGGGAAAGCCGGAAGGAGTCCAGCCTTGGAGATCACCAAGTCTGTGGGGCAGGTGCTGCGCAACTACGCGACCTTCACCGGACGGGCCGGCCGCCCCGAATTCTGGTGGTGGTACCTGTCCATCGTGCTGGTGGGCGCGGTCTTCGCGGCCGCGGCCTGGCTGCTGGGGTCGGGGGTGGTGGGCGACGTGCTGCGCGTGGCGTACGGCCTGTACTGGCTCGCGGTGCTGGTGCCCACGTTGGCGGTCGGGGTCCGGCGCCTGCACGACACCGGTCGCAGCGGCTGGTGGCTGCTGTTCGGCCTCGTGCCGATCCTCGGATGGCTCCTGCTGGTGATCTTCGCGCTGCCGGGGGCGCCCGATCGCAACCAGTACGGGTCCCGCCCGGCCTGAGCAGGAATGTCCGGATCAGAACCGGGCGACCGAACGCGGCGGGCCGTCCGTCATGAGCATCGCGTCCAGCCGCACGGCTGCCGACCGGTCTCCCCCGATCCGCCGCATGCCCAGCAGCTGGGACGCCGAACCACCGCCGAGCCATAGTTCTGCCAGTTCCGCGACCGATACCTGAAGGTCCGCAGGCCCGCTACCGGCTTCCCACGACCCGGCACCCCCGGCCACCCGTAGGTCGAAGCGTCCGGCCAGGTCGCCGAACATCGGGTCGCGCACGTCCAGCGCTACGGCGCCGTCGGCCGAGAAAGCCCTCGACGCCACCAGTACCGGCAGGTCCAGCGGGCGCAGCCAGAGGTGATCGAGATGGGACATACGACGCAGCTGACGCTGATCGATCAGCCAGAACCGAGCAGCCGGATCGATCGGCCCGTAGTTCCAGCGGATCCGCCGCGCCCACGGCAGGGCCATCACGAACCGCCACAGGTCCAGCTCGGTGGCCACGTCGCTGGCCACCAATTCCTTGATCTTGATGTCGGCCTCCGCCAAGCCCTGCCGGCCGTGCGCGATGTCGACCGTGTAGAGCACGTATCCGCTGCCCGCGCTGTGCAGCGCGACGAGGAGGTCGCCGCCCCCGAACCAGCTCTCCTGGGGATCCATCGTGAGGTTCCACCAGGCGGCGCTGCGGTTCAAGGTCCCCGCACGAGTTGTCCCGCTCGCCTGCCAGATGGTGTCGAGCACCTCGTGCAGCCCCGGGCCCCGGGCATGCTCGACCTGCACCCTCCCGGCGGTGGGCGCACCGGGCTGCAGCGCTGCGGCGGCGGCGTCGATCTCCCAGTTGGCGGTCTGCGCCGCGCAGCCGTATCCGAAGCGTGGGTACAGCGGGGTCTGGGACGCGATCAGGACACTGGCCGCGTCGCCGCGGGCCCGGCAGTCGGCGAGGTGCTCGGCGAGCAGCGCGCGGAATGCGCCGCGGCCGGTCGCGCCCGGCTCCACCCCGACCCCGGACAGCGCCCCGACACCGACCCGTCCGCCGCCGGGCAGGGAGAGGTCGGTGTCGAACCGGATGTCCCCGCCGATGATGCGCTGGGTGCCGTCCGCCAGCTGTTCGGCGACCACGCGCCTGTTGTGCTGCGGCGCCATCGCCGCGAATCGCGCCTCCGCGTCGTCCTTCTGCGGTTTGTACGGGGAGCCGAACGCGGAATCCACGGCCGCGCGGTGGGCGACGGTCTCCTCTGCGGTGGGCTGGCGGACGATCAGCTCCCCGACTGTGCCGGCGAGCGGGCCGGCCACTTTCGACAAGGACGGATGGGGATGCTCCGGAGGTCGGTGGTCGAGGCTCACGCGCCCATCGAACCACCGCTCGGCCGGTCAAGCAGCATCGCTTGGCACGGCCCGAACCGGTCGTCCTGCAGGGTGCCGATGCGCCGGAATCCCACGGCGGCGAGCGTCCGCCACGAGGCCTCGTTCGCCTCCTGGGGCGCTACGCAGATCTGCGTCCACGCCGGGTGCTGGCCGAACACCACGTCGGCGATGAAAGCCGCCACCATCGCGGTCCCCAACCCGTGGCCGCGGTCCTGCGGCTCGCCGATCAGGTAGTCGATGGATGCCGCGGAGTCGTCCAGTCCCAGCGGGGCGAAGAACTCGGCGTCCTCCGGCACGTCCGCCAGGGCGCAGCACTGGATCCACCCGAACGGCCGGCTTCGGTGCAGCGCGATGTAGTGGTCCTCCGGATCGCGGGAGGTGTCGCCGTACGACTCGATGACGCCGGCCCAGCTGACATCGTCGCCCTCCCACCAGCGCACAACCGCAGGATCGTTCAGCCAGCGGTGCAGCATCGTCAGATCGCCCGCGACGACGGGGCGGAAGGTGATCACCGGAGATCACCCCATCCCGATGCTTGATCGCTGCATTCCGCCGCAGACATGCGGTGATTCGCCGCGATCAACCCGGTTCGGCCCAGCTTCGGCGCATGCATCACGACAGTCCGAGGTCCGCCAGCGAATACGCCGCGAGGTAGGGCAGACCCGCCGCCTCGACCGCCGCCACCGCCCCCCGCTCCACGATCACGGCCACGCCGACGACGTCCGCCCCGGCTTCCCGCAGCGCCTCGACCGCGGTCAGCACCGAGCCGCCGGTGGTGGAGGTGTCCTCCACCGCCAGCACCCGGCGCCCGCCGACCTCCGGTCCCTCGATCCGGCGCTGCAGCCCGTGGGCCTTCCCCTCCTTGCGCACCACGAACGCGTCCAACGCACGCCCCTGTCCTGCTGCGGCGTGCAGCATCGCCGTGGCAACCGGGTCCGCGCCCAGCGTCAGCCCGCCGACCGCGTCGAAGTCCAGGCCCTGCGTCAGGTCCAGCATCACCCGGCCCACCAGAGGCGCTGCCTGCGCGTCCAGCGTCACCCGGCGCAGATCGACGTAGTAATCGGCCTCACGGCCGCTGGACAGGATCACCTTGCCGTGCACCACGGCCTTGTCGAGGATCTGCTGGCGGAGTTCGTCGCGGGCGCTCATTGGGCCAGGGTAGTCGTGACCGGTGCCGTGGGACGGCGGCCAAGGCGCGTCAGGCGCCCTCCCCCTGTCCATGCTCGCGCGGCAGGACTGTCAGGACCATGCCGATGTAGGTGTGGAACTCGGTCATGTAGGTGCTGAGGTACTGCCGCATCGCGTCGTCGGTGACCTCGCCCGTCTCCAGGAACACCTCGGGGGAGAACCGGATGTACGCCTCTGGGGATGTCATCTGCCGAGCGTTGCAGAAGCTGAGCACGCCCCGCAGGCTCTGCTGGCCAAGTGCTGTACCGATCTGGCCGGTCGAGGCGCCGATCACCGCGGCCGGGATGTGATCGAAGGAGTTCTCCCCCCACGGCCGGGATGCCCAGTCGATGGCGTTCTTCAACGCGCCGGGGATCGACCGGTTGTACTCCGGCGTGACGAACAGCAGAGCATCCACTTCGGCGATCGACGCCTTGAGCGCTCGGGCCTGCGGTGGGAAGTCGTTGTCGTAGTCGGGGCTGTACAACGGCAGATTCCCGATGGGGAGCTCGGTGAACTCCATGTCCTTCGGGGCCAGCCGGATCAGCGCCCGGGACAGCACGCGATTGATCGACTTCGACGACAGGCTGCCGACGAAGTAGCCCACGCGGATTGTGGTCATTGCTCCTCCAACCTGGCCGACGGGACAACACAATCACGGTTGCCGGGGACACGTGGCCGTTTGGTCGAAGCTCGGCGCACGGAGGCGCAGAGCAGGCGACGGGGGGTGCACCGATCCCGCGACGATCGCCGCCGGAGACTCAGGACCGGAGGCGGGGTCTGCGCTGCTGGCCGCGGGAAACCTGCCCGGATCCGGCGATATTCGCAGGGTCGGGAATCACCGGTAGTGACGATCACCACACTTGCGTGGACTGCACAGCGCTACTGATCAGTTACCTTGAGTAACAGTCTTCATCGAATCGGGGGATTCCTTGTACCGTTCAACGCCTACTTGGCGACGCCGCAACGTGGTCGGCGCCACTGCCATCATGACCCTGTCCCTCATCGTCGGTCTGCTCGGGTTCGCCCCCGCTGCGCATGCCGCGGTTACCTCGAACGTCGATTTCGTGGCGGTCACTCCGCAACGTCTCGCCGACACGCGGACCAACTGGTCGGACCCCCGGGGAACGGGGAAGCTGGTGGGCGCGGGCCAAACGCTGCAGGTCGTCGTCGCCGGCAGCGGCGCTCGAAGCAGCGAGCCGATCCCGTCCAACGCCTCATCGGTATCGCTGAACGTGACCGTCACGGAGGCTCAAGGGTCGGGCTTTGTCACGGTGTTTCCGTGCGGCGAGCCGCGCCCGTTGGCGTCGAACCTGAACTACAGCACAGGACAGACGGTCCCCAATGCGGTCATCGCCGCAGTGGGCGAGGGCCGTAAGGTCTGCCTGTTCGCCTCGACCGCCACCCACCTGATCGTTGACCTCAACGGCTATATGCGCGACCAGGCCGCCTACTTCGGCATCACGCCAGAGCGGGCGGCAGACACCCGCGATGGCACCGGCGTCCGCAAGGGCTTCGTCCCGGCAGCCGGCACACTCGTGGTTCCGGTGGGTGCGCACGTCCCCGACCATGCGATGGCCGCAGTGCTGAACGTGACGGTGACCGAGCCCGCAAGCGATGGATGGGTGAGTGTCTACCCATGTAACGAGCCGCGGCAGTTGGCGTCGAACCTCAACTTCTCGTGGGGCCAGACCGTCCCGAACATGGTGATCTCGGCTTTGAGCTACGTTGACCAAACCGCCTGCATCTACAGCACCGCCGCGACTCACCTGGTCGTGGACGTGAATGGCTACTTCGCCGATTGGGCGGACTACTACCCGTTCACGCCCGAGCGGTTGGCCGACACGCGGCCGGGCAGCAGCGCGCTGGGCGAGTTGACCGTCGCGGACGCCATCAACTACCCGCACCCAGCTGGAGAGTACTACGAGATCCAGGTTGCCGAGCCGGGTGAACTGGCAGCCATCTCGCTGAACGTGACCGTGACCCAGCCGCGAATGGACGGGTTCGTGACGGTGTTCGGGTGCGAGAGCGGATGGTTCAGCGGAGCCAGTGCGCACACCGACCATCCGGGTCGCTATTCCCCGTGGCTCCCGCCGTCCTCGAGCCTGAACTTCCGCCCTGGTCAAACGGTGCCGAACGCAGTGGTGACGCCCGTGGACGCTCATGGGTACGTCTGCTTCTACACCAGCGTCCCGACGCACCTTGTGGTCGACGCGAACGGGGTCTTCCCGACATCGTTCTGACCCTGCGCCGTGCTGACGTGCGGGACCGCGGCATAACCGCGGCGCGCTGGCTCGCAGTCCGGCGGCGACGGGAAAGGCTCTGAGCAACCCTCTGCAGCGCCGCTGCAACGTGGTGGTTCGACGTCGCTCGCCGAGAAGCGATGAGCGTCGATCGCCGCCGGACTCCGAGCCCGCAGGCTCAGGCGGAGCCGGCCTGCGCTGCCTCGAAGTTGCGGCTGACGACCTGCATGGTCGCCGCGAGCTCGTCGGCGCGGGTGGATTCCACCACCTCGGTGCCCGGAACAGCTCGAGTGCCGTGTCACATAGGCCTGCGCTGCCTGAGTGACCCCGCCGGTGTAGTGCCAGATGAGCGTCCCCTTCAGCACGTATCCGAGGTGGTTGGCCTGGCACGAGGCGTCGGGCAGCCCGGCGAGTATGGAGTCAGGTCTCAGTGCTCCGTGTAGGTCTCGAACGCGACGGTCTCCAAGGTTTCGAACTCTGCCGGGGGAAGGCGCTTCGCCGGCGACTGTTCCTCCCCGGCGGGGCGTGTGAAGGCATCGGCTGCCTGTTCGCACCCGTTGGGTGGGCGGATCGCCCCGGTGTTTGCACCCGGGTGGGGGGGGCTTTGCACCCGTGGCGGGGGTGGATCGGCCGCGACACGCCGCCGGGAGCCCACGCTGCGGGTGCAAAGCCCCGGGTCGGGTGCATCTACCGGCCGCGGATCGCCGCAAACACCCCTCGGTTCGGGTGCAAAGCCCCGCTACCCCTCTTTGTCAACCTGGTTGTGAGTCAGTCATTGATCAAGGGAGGGGCGAGG
>CAZECO010000155.1:0-7789 GCA_964510455.1 uncultured Actinomycetes bacterium | reverse complement strand
TCGCTGCTCACCCACGACCGGGAGTCGGAACTGCTCGCGGCGCTGGCCGAGCTGCCGCGGATCGTCAGCTCGGCCGCCGAACTGCGGGAGCCGCACCGCATCGCCCGCTACCTGGAGGACGTCGCGACGGCCTACCACAAGTTCTACGACACCTGCCGCGTCCTGCCGCGCTCCGATGAGGAGATCGCGCCGGTGCATGTGGCCCGCCTGTGGCTGTGCGCCGCGACGCGCCAGGTGATCGCCAACGGTCTGGCACTGTGCGGGGTGCAGGCGCCGGAACGGATGTAGCCGCTGTCCTGCGTACCCTTGAGCAATGTCCGCACATCCCGCCGGTCAGCGACATGCCACTCCTGCCGGCGCGACCGTTCCGGCCCGCCCGGCGGGCGCCGCCGATACGCATTCCCTGCCGGGCCGGGTCTGGCCGAGCACCGCGCACCGCGGGATCGACGGCCAATTGGTGATCGGCGGGGTCGATGTGCGCGATGCGATCGCCGAGCACGGCTCGCCCCTGTTCCTGCTCGATGAGGAGCACTTCACGGACCTCGCGGCGCAGTACAAGGCCAGCTACGGGGACGCCGACATCTACTACGCGGGCAAGGCCTTCCTATGCGGCGCCGTCGCCCGGTGGGTGGAGCGGGCCGGGCTGAGCCTGGACGTGGCCAGCGGCGGCGAGCTCGAGGTCGCCCTCCGTGCCGGCTTCCCGCCGCGGCGGATCCTGTTCCACGGCAACAACAAGTCGACCGCGGAGATCGAGCGCGCACTCGACGCCGGCGTGGGCCGCATCGTGCTCGACTCCTTCATCGAGATCGCCCGGGTCGCGGCGGCCGCGGTCGACCGGCAGGTCGTCGCCGACGTGATGGTCCGTGTGACCCTCGGGGTGGAGGCGCATACGCACGAGTTCATCGCCACCGCGCACGAGGACCAGAAGTTCGGGCTCTCGGTGACGTCCGGGGATGCGCTGGAGGCCGTCCGGCGGGTCGCGAACCTGCCGTCGCTGCACCTATTGGGGCTGCACTCCCACATCGGGTCGCAGATCTTCGACGCGGGCGGCTTCGAGGTCGCGGCGCAACGGATGATGCGGTTCGCCGCCGCCGTGCAGTCCGAGCTTGGCATCACGGTGCAGGAGGTGAATCTCGGCGGCGGGATGGGGATCGCCTACACCGCCCACGACGATCCGTTGCAGGTGGCGCAGATGGCCGAGCAGCTGCACCGGATCGTGGCCGGCGAAAGCCGGGATGCCGGACTGCCGAAGCCCCGCCTGGCCTTCGAGCCCGGCCGTGCCCTGATCGGTCCGGTGGGTGTGACGATCTACGAGGTGGGCACGGTGAAGCGGGTGGAGCTCGACGCGGGCCAGCACCGGACCTATCTCTCGGTCGATGGCGGTATGAGCGACAACATCCGAACCGCGCTGTACGACGCCGAGTACAGCGTCACCCTGGCCTCACGAGTCTCGGCGGCCGACCCGGTCCTGTGCCGCGTCGTCGGCAAGCACTGCGAGAGCGGGGATATCGTGGTCCGCGATGCGTGGCTGCCGGCCGATCTGAGCCCCGGCGACCTGCTCGCAGTCGCCGGCACCGGCGCCTACTGCCGGGCGATGGCCAGCAACTACAACTACCTGCCCCGGCCGGCGGTCGTCAGCGTGCGGGACGGCGCCTCATCGGTGGTCCTGCGCAGAGAGACCCTGGACGACCTGCTGAGGCTCGATCCGCACCTGGCGCAGTAGAGTCCCGTCCGACTCCGGTGTGCTGCCGGCCCGGAGCGCCGGAGATCCACCGGTTGAGAATGCCGTATCTGGCGCGCTGGGCTCCTCGGCGGGCTGCGGTACGCACCCGATTCGGCGGTTGCGCGCCTGCACCCGCCGCGGGGGCGGATCGCCCGCGAACGCCGCAGGGAACCACGCCGCGCGGGTGCAAACCCCTCGGACGGGTGCAGAAGAACCGGCCACGGAAGGGCGGAAACGCCCCCGTATCGGGTGCAAAGCCCCGGACCGGCAGCGCTGGTTCCACCGATCCGCCAGGCCGCGGCCCGATGCTGAACCCGCGCCACACCCCGCCAGATTCCGACGGACCACCGAGACGGGCGAACAAGCCCGCCACCAGCCCTGCGACCGCCCCGGAAACCACGGGTCTCTGCGCAGACCTGCCCGCCCTGCAACGGCGGACAGGCCCCGCATCGTCAAGCCGCGTCGGAGCCCAGGCCGTCACCCGGCCGACGACTCCCGGGAGGCCGCCAGCAGGTCGGCCTCGGCGTCGCGGATGTGGCCGATGAAGACGTCCACATCGGTGACCGCCTCACGGTCGACCATGATGCCGAAGGTCATGTTGCCGTTGTACGAGATGACGGCCACGGAGAGCGCCTGCTGGGGCCCGACCCACGGCGCCGGGGCCAGGGACAGCATCTGCGAGCCGTACATGTACACCGGGATCTGCACCCCGGGCACGTTGCTGATCAGCAGGTTGAACAGGATCTTGCTGAAGAACAGGCGCGTGGTCTGCGCCAGGATCGTCGGAGCCAGGAAGTTCGTCGCAGCCAGCACCGTCCCCACCCCGACGGCCACCCCGCTGGACTTCATGGCCTTCATCCGGTCCTCGACGATCGCATGGCGCTCGCCCGGGGCCATCTGGTCCACCGGCAGTTGCACCACCAGGACGACGAACACGTTGCCCTCGGCCGCGCCCGCTGTCGCCTCGGTGCGCACCGCGCTAGGGATCTCCGCCCGCAGCTCCATCCCGGAGGTCTCGAGCCCGTGGTCGCGCAGGTACCGGCCCAGCGCGTCGGCGGAGACCGCCAGCACCACATCGTTGATCGTGCCGCCCAGCGACTTGCGGATCTCCTTGAAGTCCGACAGCGGGAACGTCGTCTGCTGGTACCCGCGGTTGGGGCCGGTCTCCACATTCAGCGGCGTCGACGGGGGCAGGGGCAGCGCCGCCTCGGCGGTGTCGACCAAGCCCTTGGCGACGTCGAGCACCTTCGGACCGGACTCCCCGGGATTGGCGATCATCGACTTCAGGCCTCCCGCCAGGCCTTTGGCCGTCCCCACGTTGCGCCGCACCTGCGCCTTCAGCAGGTCCGCCTTCGACGGCTCCGGGCGGGGGCCGTCGGCGGGCGGCTCCACCTCGCGCGGCTCGGGCCCCAGATCGAGCAGCGCTGCGAACAGGTCGATGGCGCCGAGGCCGTCGACCATGGTGTGGTGCATCTTGGTCACCAGGGCCCAGCGGCCGTCCGACAGGCCCTCGATGAACCAGATCCGCCACAGCGGCTTGTCCCGGTCGAGCCGCACGGAGAACATCTCGCCCACGAAGGCGTTCAGCTCCGCCTCGCCGCCGGGCCTTGGCAGCGCTGCGCCCAGGACGTGCTGCCCGATGTCGAAGTCCGGATCGTCCACCCACGACGGCTTGCCCGCCGCCGCAACGGCCTGGAACGCCAGCTTCTGCTGGAAGCGGGGGGCCAGATGGATGCGCGAGGAGATGAAGTCCCGCAGATCGGACGCCAGCGGGGCGGGGCCCTCGAAGGTCATCACGCTGCCGATATGCATGTGCGTGCTGCTCTTGTCCTCGATGCTGAGGAACTGCCAATCCAGTGCGGATACGCGCTGCATCTGCTCTGCCATGATGATCTCCAGGGTGCGGCCGGCGGGGGACTGCAGCACACCTTAGGTTGCGGGGGTATCGGTACGCGCGTTCTCGGCCTCGACGCCTCGACGATTGCCGTGGGCGGACCGGCGATCACACGCGGATTACCCGACGGGTGCGCTCGTCTGCGAATCTTGATCCGGTGCACGCATGCAGTGCGGGCACGGTGAGGAGGAACGGTGGCGCAGCAGCCGCAGGCGCGGTCCCTGAAGGTCGCACTCATCGGGGGAGGGACGGTCGGTTCACAGGTGGCGCGCCTGCTGAAGGAGAACGCCGCTGACCTGGCGGCGCGCGCCGGGGCTCCGCTGGAGCTGATCGGCGTGGCCGTGCGCGACGAGGGGAAGCTCCGTGCCGATGTCCCCGCGGAACTCATCACCACCGATGCGGCGGCCCTGGCGAGCTCGGGTGCGGACATCGTCGTGGAGCTGATGGGCGGCGTCGACACGGCGCGCGTCCTCCTCGCCGCTGCCCTGCGGGCCGGGTCCAGCGTCGTCACGGCGAACAAGGCGCTGATCGCCGAACATGGGGCCGAGCTGCATGCGCTCGCCGACGCCAACCGGGTCGACCTCTATTACGAGGCGGCGGTCGCGGGCGCGATCCCGCTGCTGCGCCCGTTGTCCTCCAGCCTCGCCGGGGACCGGATCCACCGCGTGCTGGGCATCGTGAACGGCACCACCAACTACATCCTCACCAAGATGGGCGAGGAGGGCGCGGATTTCGACGCGGTGCTGGCAGACGCCCAGGCCCTGGGCTATGCGGAGGCGGATCCGACCGCGGATGTCGGCGGCCATGACGCCGCCGCGAAGGCAGCCATCATCGCAGGCCTCGCCTTCCACACCTCCGTGACCGCCGCGGACGTGTACTGCGAGGGCATCACCTCGATCACGTCGGCCGATGTGGCGGCGGCCAACGACATGGGCTTCGTGATCAAACTGCTCGCCATCGCCGAGGAGCTGCCGGGCGGCATCTGTGTGCGGGTCCATCCCGCGATGGTCCCGCGCACCCATCCGCTGGCATCGGTGCGCGACGCCTTCAACGCGGTCTTCGTGACCGCCGAAGCGGCCGGCGAAATGATGTTCTACGGACGCGGCGCCGGCGGGATGCCGACCGCCAGCGCCGTCTTGGGCGACATCGTCACGGTTGCGCGGCACCGCGTCGCCGGGGTCGTGGGGCCGACCTGGAGCACCCACGCCGACCGTCCGGTGCTGCCGATCGGCGAGGCGGTGACGGCCTACTACCTGAATCTGCATGTCGATGACCGTCCGGGCGTCCTGGCCGCCATCGCCACGGTGTTCGCCGATCAGGGCGTCAGCATCGCCGGGGTGCGGCAGGAGGGTTCCGGAGACGAGGCCACGCTGATCGTCCGCACGCACCGGGGTCGCGAGGCCGACCTGCAGGCCACCATCGCCCAGCTGCGGACCTCGCCCGTCGTCCGGGCGATCGCGGGCCAGATGCGGGTGGAGGGGGCCGACTGATGGCTCACCAGTGGCGAGGCGTGATCGCCGAGTACGCGGATCGGCTGCCCGTCGGCGACGACTTCCCGGTGGTCACGCTGCGCGAGGGCGGCACGCCCCTCATCGAATCGGAGTACCTCGGCCAGCGGCTCGACTGCCGCGTGCTGCTGAAGCTCGAAGGCGCGAACCCCACCGGGTCCTTCAAGGATCGCGGCATGACGATGGCGCTGTCGCAGGCCGTCGCGGATGGCGCCAAGGCCGTGATCTGTGCCTCCACCGGCAACACCAGCGCGTCGGCCGCCGCGTACGCGGGCAAAGCGGGGGTCGCCTGCGCCGTGCTGGTGCCGGAGGGCAAGATTGCCATGGGGAAGCTCGCGCAGGCCCTGGTGCACGGGGCTCGACTGCTGCAGGTCCGGGGCAACTTCGACATGTGCCTGCGGCTGGCCCGCGAACTGTCGCAGGAGTACCCCGTGGCCCTGGTGAACAGCGTGAATCCGGTGCGCATCCAGGGGCAGAAGACCGCGAGTTTCGAGATCGTCGACATGCTCGGCGATGCGCCGGACATCCACTGCCTGCCGGTCGGCAACGCGGGCAACATCACGGCCTACTGGCTGGGCTATCGGGAGTACGCCGCCGACGGGCCCGCCACCGGCCGCCCCCGGATGTGGGGGTTCCAGGCCGAGGGTGCCGCGCCGATCGTGCGCGGCGAGGTGGTCCCGCACCCGGAGACGATCGCCACGGCGATCCGGATCGGCAACCCCGCCTCCTGGCAGCAGGCTGAGCGCGCGCGCGACGAATCGGAAGGCATCATCGACATGGTCAGCGACCAGCAGATCCTGGCCGCCTACCGGTTGCTCGCCAGGCATGACGGCGCCTTCGTGGAGCCGGCGTCCGCAGCGAGCGTGGCGGGCCTGCTGCAGCAGGCCGAGCGGGGGCAGGTCGATCCCGGTCAGACCATCGTGTGCACCCTGACCGGCAACGGGTTGAAGGACGTCCACTGGGCGCTGGCAGACGCTGCCGAACCCACGGTCATCGATCCGGAACCCGCCGCCGCCGCAGCGGAATTGGACCTCCTGTGACGGGTCTCCCTCCCGGTCGGCGCGCGGTTGTGCGCAGTCCGGCGACCAGCGCGAATCTGGGCCCCGGCTTCGACTGCCTCGGGATGGCGCTTGACCTGTGGGACGAGTACGCCGTCACGGTGACCGACGGACCGGGCGTGCGCGTGACCTCCACCGGGGAGGGCGCCGACGTCCTGCCGCGCGACGGCTCGCACCTCGTGGCAAGGGCGGTGCTGGCCGGCCTCGCGGCCACCGGCACGCAGGCGCCGGGGCTGGATCTGGTGTGCCGCAACGAGATCCCGCATCGGCGCGGCCTGGGGTCGTCCTCGGCCGCGATCGTCGGCGGCCTCACCCTGGCACAGGCCCTCGTCGGCCCGCAGGCGCTGGATGCCGGCCGGATCGTCGCACTGGCCAGCGCACTGGAGGGCCATCCGGACAATGTCGCGGCCGCAGCACTCGGGGGTGCGACCATCGCCTGGCTGGACGATGCGGGAACCGGACTGGCGGTCGGGGTGCCCGTCCACGCCGGGGTCGAGGTCACGGTGCTGGTTCCCGACGGCCAGACCGAAACCGAGGCGGCGCGCGGCCTGCTGCCGTCGGCCGTCCCCTACTCCAGCGCGGTGTTCAATGTCAGCCGCACCGCGCTTCTGGTGCACGCCCTGGCGTCAGACCCTCGGCTGCTGTTCACCGCGACCGCGGACCGGCTGCACCAGGACTACCGCGCCACCGCCTATCCCGCATCGCTGGACGCGGTCCGCCGGCTGCGCGCCATGGGGGTCGCGGCGGCCATCTCGGGGGCGGGTCCCTGCGTCCTGGCGCTCTCCGCGCTGCCAGAGCCTGACCGCTTCGACCATGCGGGTTTCACGGTCCGGCCGTTGACGGTGTCCCGCGTGGGTGCCCACGCCGTGGACGGCGAATCGCCGGACCACGGCGAATGAGCACGGTAGTACCGCACAGGTGTGTGCGGTGTTACACTCAGTCGAACCGCATCGGTCCAGTCGCAGTACCTGCTCCTTGTTCAGAAAACCCTCGAGCAGACCTGAACCTACCGTTGTGGTCGGTCCTCCAGCGAAATCCACGCTGCAGGAGGGCCTCCCTGAAGTGCAGCTGCGGATCTTCCCGCTGCTGCCAGAGTCGCCAGCAGGCGAATCAGAAGGAATCTCACATTGACTCACACCATCATTGAACCGGTGACACAGGGCACGGGCGCTCCCAGCAGGGACTTGAACCGTATGTTGATGCCGGAACTGAAGGAACTCGCCCACTCGCTGGGCATTAGCGGAGTGTCCGGAATGAGAAAGCCAGATCTGTTGGCCGCAATCCGAAATCGTCAGGGCGGTTCCGCCCCCGCGGAACGGGGCAGCCAACCCGCCGCATCCCAGCCATCGGAGCAGGCGGCGTCTGCGCCGCACGCCGCGAGCGCTCCGGGGGAGCCGCCGCTGCAGACCTCCGCGGCACCCACCGCGGCCGCTCCCCAGCAGCCGGAGGCCTCGGGCGACGATCGGCGCCCCGCGGGCCAGCCAGCCGAGCGGGAGCAAGGCGGCGGTGCGGCTGCGCACGGCGGA
Source organism: uncultured Actinomycetes bacterium (assembly GCA_964510455.1). Classification (GTDB taxonomy): domain Bacteria; phylum Actinomycetota; class Actinomycetes; order S36-B12; genus CAVXYG01. Next base: position 80 of record CAZECO010000155.1, on the reverse strand, counting down.
AACCGGCAGGGCGACCCGCAGTCGGGCGACCGGGCCGGAGCGGACCAGCAGTCCCGCGACCAGGCCCGCGACCAGCAGGG
>CAZECO010000154.1:0-7904 GCA_964510455.1 uncultured Actinomycetes bacterium | reverse complement strand
AGGTGCGGGCGCTGCTCCCGGTTTCGCCGTCAGCCTGGATCGACGCAGAATTGGATCGGCGGCGCCGACGTGCCGACGCGAGGAGGGATTCGATGGGCGACCCGGAGATGCGCGGCGCCGGGCGGCGGGAGGATGCCTCCCTGCTCGAGCCGATCCACGCCCCCGAATCGGCTCAGGAGTCGGATGCGTACGAGCCCGATCACGAGCGCCGTCGGTGGGAGGAGGATCGTCCGCCCCACTACGACCCGCGCTGAGGGGCGGCCAACCACTGCTGCGCTGCTGCGACGGCCCGCCCCAGCCGCTGACGCATCTGCTGGCCTGAGTCGGCGAGGTCCCGCTGGAGCGCGGCGAACTCGGCGCGCCCGGCCGGCGTCTCGATCAGCAAGGGCTGGATCCCCAGCGCTGTCAGGTCGTAGGGCGCGGCCCGCATGTCGAGCTCGCGGGCGAACCGGGCCAGTTCGAACGTGTCCGCGATGACCTGCGCACTGATCAGCGGCGACAACTGGTAGGCCCACTTGTAGAGGTCCATCGTCGCGTGGATGCAGCCCGGCTGCTCGAAGCGGACCTGCGTCGCGCGGGCGAGGACCGACTCGTTCCGGGGAGCCGCAGCGGGGGTGAAGAACCGGTAGGCGTCGAAGTGGGTGCACCGCAGGCCGACGTGCTCCACCACCTGCGCGACCTCGGCGGCCGGCAGCCGCAACGGCCACTGCGAATGCCGGACCTCCGAGGCCGGTAGTCGGTACACCATCGCCCATTCATGCAGGGCCGCACATCCGATCCGGGCTCCTCGCTGCGCGGTGGCTGCCAGCAGGCGCCCGATGCCCGGCACCAATGAGGCCTGGCGGGCGACGGCGGAGGCGTCCACCTGCACGATGCCCTCGTGCTCGATGAAGCCGCGCACGCCATCGAGGTGCTCGACGGGCGGCTCCAGACCGGTACCTGGGCCGGGGTGCCACCGCGCGAGCTGCGCCGGCCGGAACCGGTAGTACTCGAAGAGGAAGTCGTCCACCGGATGCCGTTCGCCGCGCTGCCGGCGCTCCAAGCGGGGACGGATCCAGGGCTCCACCCTTGCCTGGTGCGCGCTGCGCAGCGCAAGCCAATCCGTACGAAGGAGCAGGTTGGGGCCGGCAAGCTGGGCGGTCGCCATCAATGCTCGTGATGGATCTCAGAAAGGCCGAGCGCCATGCAGCCGCTGATCAGCGCCTCCGTGCCGAACGCCTCGGCGGGTCCGAGCACGCCGACACCGGTCTCCGCGCCCTGCAGCAGCATGCCCGCTCCCCAGGACAGCAGCGACGCGGTGAGCTCCCGGGGATCCGGACCCTCGACCCGGACCCGGTGCTGGAAGGCGCCATCGGCGTCGTAGGTCTCCGCCACCACGAGCGTCCGGCTGCGGTCGTCGGTATGGCCCCGTGCCACGGCCGGGGCCCCGTTGCTCCCGATCCCCCGCACCATCGAATCCCAGACGGTCCCCAGCCCCGGCATCGCTCTGGCGGTGCTTCCCACCGCGCCGGCGACCGAGGCAGCGCGCGTGAGCCGTCCGAACCACCCCACGTAGACGTTGACCTCGGTGACCGAGGCGGCGAGCCGCGGCACGGTGAAGTGCTCGGCGGTGCCGAACGACAGCGCGTCGGAGTGCTTGCCTCCCCCGATATCGAAGGTGCGCACCCGAAGGCCGGGACGCTCGGTCGTCATCCGGCCGTCGGACCAGCGGAAGGCGCTGTCGATCAGGGCTTCGCCGGGTGCGCCGCCCCTCCCGCCGAGGGTGAAGTAGCCGATGTCGACCCGGCCGGGCGGGCGGGATCCCGTCATCGCCCGTCTGACGGCGATCGTCGCCGCCAGGGAACCGGCCACGTAGTAGCTCCCGAAGGCGGGCAGCAGCACGGCGCCGTGAGCAGCGGCCGATGGGCTGAGCCCGGAGAATACCCGCTGGATGAACGGCGGCTCCCAAGCGCAGTCCACATACCCGCATCCGCTGGCGATGGCGGCCCGTACGGGGATGTCGCCGTGCGAGGTGTACGAGCCGACCGTGGAGACCAGCACATCCCCCGACGACCGCAGCAGGCCGCCCACCGCTTCTGCCGAGGACGCATCCGCAGTCGCGATCGGAATCCGCCGCCCCTTCGGCAGGTCTGCTTCCAGGTTTTCGGCCAGTTCGGCCAGGTCCTCCTCGCTGCTTCCGGCAAGCACCGGCTGCATTCCCTGCCGGATCATGGCTTTCGCGGTGAGGCGTCCAGCGTCTCCTGTCGCACCGAGCAGGATCACTCGTCCATCGGGCCGGGATCTCATGCCACTAGGCTAGTGTCGCGGCGCCGTCGCTGCTCGGGCCACCGCTATCTAGAATCCCGCACCAGCACCTTCAGCGACCCGGAACTCATCGCGCCGGCGAGGCCGACGGTGTCCGCCCGGCGCACCTCCAACAGGACCGACACCGAGCCGCCGGAGAAAGCGCGATCACCGGAACCAGCAGGGGGCTCGACGCGCAGCACTCCGACATCCTCGGCGACCACGCGCGGTGCACGGGTGGTGAAGTCGTCAGGGGTCCAGACGATGTCCAGCCGCATCCCCGGAACCAGGAACGCGGTGATCTGCGGGTCGTCGAAGGTGACCGGCATGGTCGCGTACCCCGGTCGTGTCGCGTCTTCGCCGCGGACGCGGCTCGCGGTGATCATCTCCCCCGATCGCAGGTCGCCGACCGTGGTGCGGCCGATCACCTGCTCGGGGGACAGCGCCGCTGCAGCCAACGGCGATCCCCGGGGAATCGACGCGACGGCGACGTCATCGATGGCCAGGACCGACCCGCTGGTGAGGTCGCGGCCAGCAATCACCACCACTGCCGAAGCCGTGGGATCCGTCGATCGGGTCGCCTCCGCGCCGAGCGCGGCCGCCCCGATCAGCAGCAGCGAGGACACCGCGATCCGCCGGTTGCGGCGGTGGGCCCGCCACCGCGAACGCGGCCTGCGCCTGCGGTGCATCGCTTCCCCCCCGTCCTGCTCGTCGGGCATGACGATAGGCAATACGAGCGACGCTGCCGAGAGCTTATCCACAGGCCGCAGGACCGGCGCCGGATCACGCCGCAGCCGCTGGCCGCCACACCCGCCGGCTGTCGGCAGAAAGCCCCGCGCGGTGGCGGCGCCGGACTCCAGCCAGTCGGAGATTCCCGCACGGCCGGTTGTGCCGACGCAGCGTCGTGAGTAGCCGCACGCAGGTCCGCCTCGACCCGGTGCCCACGAAACGATGAGCGCGAGTGCAGCCACGCGGCGCGGCGGCTCCCGAGCTGCGGCGAGTGCCAGGCCGCCTCGGCCAGGGCGGGCGGGGCTCGCCGCAGGCCCCGCGCCGCGGCAGAACTCACTCGCGGACCGGGGTCCAGGAGCACGGGGGGCGAGCCGGTCTACCGCCTGCTGTCTCCCGGCGGTCGCGGTAACAGCGCTGACTGGCCTCGCGCACCCGCTGGCCGGCGCCGCGCTGTGATCTCAGCCGCCTTCGATGTCCGGCGAGGTCGGGTCAGGCGTTGGCCGGCGACTTGGGCGCGGAGTTCTTCGCAGATGCGGCGGAACTGCCGGTTGCGGGCGCGGTCGAGCTGCTGGGGGAGGGCGCCGGCTCGGACTTCTTGGCCTGCGACGATCCGCCGGACTTCGCTGCTGCCCGCGAGTCGTTGCGGTAGAACCCGGATCCTTTGAAGACCACACCCACGTTCCCGAACAGTTTGCGCAGCGCATCCTGCTCGCACTGCGGGCAGGTGGTGAGCGCATCCTCGGAGAACCCCTGCGTCGTCTCGAAGCGGTGCTCGCAGGCGCGGCAGGCGTACTGGTACGTAGGCATGCGGGTCCTTCCAGGAAGTGCGTCCCTTAGCACTCTACGATTTCGAGTGCTAAGTCGGCAAACGATGAGCCGTTTCGGCACGAACACCGCTCCAGCAGCGGGGCAATCCCCGATAACGATCGCGGTTCCGGCTAGGTTCGGGCAATGGTGTGGGTGTGGCGGCTCCTGGGCGCCCTCGTAGCGGTCGCCGTTGTGCTCGGCGTAGTGGCGGTCGGCTTCGGGTGGTGGTCGGTGCAGCGCTCCTGGCCGCAAACCAGCGGAACCATCGAAGTCGCCGGGCTGGGCGGATCGGTGGAGGTGCTTCGCGACGAGCGCGGTATTCCGAACATCTACGCCGACAACCCCGCGGACCTGTTCTTCGCGCATGGCTATGTCCACGCCCAGGACCGCTTCTGGGAGATGGACGTCCGCCGGCACATCACCGCCGGCCGGTTGTCGGAAATGTTCGGCGAGGATCAGTACGACACCGATGTGTTCCTGCGGACGTTGGGGTGGCGCCGGGTCGCTGAGCAGGAATTCGACCTGCTGAGCCAGCGGTCGCAGGCGGTCCTGCGGTCCTACGCTGCCGGTGTCAACGCCTACCTCGCGGGCCGGTCGTCGGCGGACATCAGCCTGGAGTACCAGGTCCTGTCCCTGCAGAACGCCGACTATCGCATCGAGCCGTGGCACCCGATCGATTCGCTGGCCTGGCTGAAGGCCCTGGCGTGGGATCTGCGGGGCAATATGGATGCGGAGGTCCAGCGCGCGCTGAGCGCCGCCGAAGTGGGCACCGCCCGCGTCGAACAGTTGTTCCCGCCCTACCCGCAGGAGCGCAACGGCACGATCCTGTCCGACGCCGCGCTGGCGGCCGCCGGCCTGCCCACCAGCGGGACGCAGACGCCCGCGCAGGCGGCGGCGCTGGTCGGCGAGCCGGCCAGGGCGGCCCTGCGCCAGGTCCAGACGCGCACCTCGCGCCTGGAGCAGGTGCTTGCGCCGGCGGGGGAGGGAATCGGCTCCAACTCGTGGGTCGTCTCGGGCCGATTCACGCAGACCGGCAAGCCCCTCCTGGCCAACGACCCGCATCTCGCCCCGTCGATGCCGTCGCTGTGGTACCAGGCGGGGCTGCACTGCACCACGGTCACGCCGCAGTGCCCTTACGACGTCTCCGGATTCACCCTGTCCGGGCTCCCGGGCGTGATCATCGGCCACAACAACCGCATCGCCTGGGGCCTGACGAATCTCGGACCCGACGTCACCGACCTGGTGCTCGAACAGATCGACGGCGACGCCTACATCGTCGACGGGCAGCGGTTGCCGCTGCAGACCCGCACCGAGACCATCCGGATCGCCGGGGGGTCCGACCGGCAGATCACGGTCCGGTCCACCGGGCACGGTCCGCTGGTGTCCGACACCGCGGCGGACGAGGCGCTGCCGCAGACGGGTGTTGTCGCGCCCGTTCCCGCGCCCGGTCAGCAGCCGCCGGCGACGGTCCCCGAACGGGCGGCCGGGTACGCGGTGGCATTGCGCTGGACCGCGCTGAGGCCGACCCCGGTGTTCGACGCCATCGACACGATCGGCACCGCCGGCAACTGGGACGAGTTCCGGGCCGCGGCACGACTGTTCAGCGCGCCGGCGCAGAACCTCATCTACGCCGATGTCGATGGCAACATCGGCTACCAGGCGCCCGGTGACGTCCCGATCCGGCGCGGCTATGACGGGAAGTGGCCGGTGCCAGGATGGGACAGCGCCTACGACTGGGTGGGCAGCATCCCGTTCGACCAGCTGCCCCGGTCGTTGAATCCGCCCGAGGGCTTGATCACCACAGCCAACCACCGCGTCGTGCCGGCCGGCTACCCGTGGCAGCTGCAGACCGATGAGTACTCCTACGGCGCCCGGGCGAAGCGGATCAACGAGCGGTTGGCGGATGCGATCGCGATCGGTGCGCTGACCTCGGCGCAGATGGCCGAGATCCAACTGGATGCGGGCAACGACCTCGCGGGGTTCCTGGCACCGCAGCTGGGGTCGGTCCCGGGGCTGGACGAAGCGGCGGCGAGAGCGGCCGCGTCCCTTGCGGACTGGGACCTCCAACAGACGGTCGACTCGCGCCAGGCCGCATTCTTCAACGTGTTCTACCGGCAGCTGATCGACCGGCTGTTCTCCGATGAGCTGCCGGACATCGACGTGGCGGCCAACGCCGGGGACCGGTCCTGGGAAGTCATCCGGCAGCTGTGGGACGCACCTGCCGATCCGTGGTGGGACGACACGCGGACCCCGGGGATCGAGGGCCGCGACGAAACGGTCGCCGACGCCCTGAATGCCGCAGCGCAGGAGCTGGCCTCGCTGCAGGGCGATGACCCGGCGGACTGGCACTGGGGCAGCCTGCACACCCTGACCTTCACCCATCAGACGCTGGGGACATCGGGTATCGGGGTCATCGAGCGGATCTTCAACCGCGGTCCGGAGCCGACCGCGGGAGGCGGATCGATCCCGCTCGCCACCGGTTGGGAGCCGGCGGAGGGGTACGAGGTCACGTGGGTGCCGAGCATGCGCCAGGTCGTGGATCTCGCCGATTTCGACGCCTCCACGTGGGTGAACCTCACGGGCAACAGCGGGCATGCCTATCACGACAACTACGGCGATCAGATCCGCGCGTGGCTGGCCGGGGACCAGTACCCCTGGCAGTCGACGCGGCCCGCGGTGGAGGCCGTGTCGCAGCACCGGTTGGTGCTGGAACCGGCCGGCGGGTGACCCGGCGGTTCCACGCGTGAGTCACCCTCCCGTCAGTCGTCCTGCACCGGGAACCAGCCGTCGGCTGTCAGTACCGCGTCGACGGGTTCATCGTGCGCGTCGGTCGGCAGGGGACCGGGCGTGACCTCGTGCCGGTGCACGACAGCCACCCGCAGCGGGCCGGCCGGCCACCGCGGCAGTCCGGCCAGGGCCCGGTCGTAGTAGCCGGCGCCGTGGCCCAATCGAGCCCCGTGGCGATCCGCCGCCAGCGCCGGGATGAGCATCACGACGACGGGATCGGCCAGCACCCCGTCCTCCGCGGTCCCGTGCGGCGCCTGCAACCCGTGGCGATCCGGCACCAGCGCAACCGTCGGGGACCACTCGATCCACTCCAGACCGCGCTCCGGCAGGGTCCGCGGCACGACGACGCGATCGCCGCGCGCCCTCGCCTGCGCCATGCAGGCCACGACATCGGGTTCGCCGGCGGCCGGGATGAAGGCCGCCACGGTGGCCCCGGGCCGCACCCCGTGCGCCGCGAGGAGCTTCCGCAGCGCCTGAGCGAGTGCCTCCCCCTCATCCGAGGGCGTGCCGGGCAGCCGCTGCCGGCGGTGGCGGCGCCGGATCTGCTCCTTGTCCATCGCATCAGCCTGACACGGACCGGTCCTTGATCAGTTGCGGTGGCGGGGCGGCCCTGCGACGTCGATAGGCTGGCCCGATGAGCGATCCCAAGATCCCAGCGGTGACCAAAGCAGTGATGCCGGTCGCGGGGCTCGGAACCAGATTCCTGCCGGCGACCAAAGCGACCCCCAAAGAGATGCTCCCTGTCGTGGACAAGCCGGCGATCCACTATGTGGTCGAGGAGGCCGTCGCGGCAGGGATGACGGATGTCCTTTTCGTCACCGGTCGCGGCAAACAGGCGCTGGAGGACCACTTCGACCGGAACTTCGAACTCGAGTCGGTCCTGAGGGCGAAGGGCGACGAGGAGCGGCTCGTGCTGGTGCATGAGGCCACCGCGCTGGCGCAGGTCCACTATGTGCGGCAGGGGGCTCCGCTGGGGCTGGGCCACGCGGTGCTCATGGCGGAGCGTCACGTGGGTTCCGACCCCTTCGCAGTCCTGCTGGGCGATGACCTGATCGATCCCGCCCATCCGGTGCTGCAGCGGATGGCGGAGGTCCGCCAGCAGTTCGGCGGCTCGGTCCTGTGCCTGATGGAGGTGCCGCGGGAAGACATCGCACTGTACGGCTGCGCCGCGGTGGAGGCGACCGGGCAGGATGACGTGGTCCGTGTCACCGGTCTGGTGGAGAAGCCGGCACCGCAGGAGGCGCCGAGCTCCTACGCGATCATCGGACGCTACCTGCTGGACCCGGCGGTGTTCGCGG
>CAZECO010000153.1:0-7939 GCA_964510455.1 uncultured Actinomycetes bacterium | reverse complement strand
GGTTCATGCCGCCCATCTCCTCGACCCAGCGGTGCTCGGCGGCGTCGAGCCAGACCACCTGGTCGCAGCCGTGCTCCGCCGCCTCGGCCTGCGCGATCAGGGACGCCGCGTAGTTGCCCGCGCACTTCGCCTCGCCGGTGCCGCCGGGCGCGGCCCGCACGTAGTCCTCGCTGAGCCAGACGCTGACCGGCTGCACGCCGTTGCGGAAGTACGCGGCCGCCGGCGAGGCGATCAGCAGGTACAGGTACTCGTTGCCCGGGCGGACTCCCAGCCCGACCTCGGTGGAGAACTGGAACGGCCGCAGGTACAGCGACTTCTCGCGGTCATGGGGGACGTAGTCGCCGTCGACCGCCAGCAGCGCGTCGATGGATTGCAGGAACAACTCCGTCGGCAACGGGGTCATCGCCAGGCGGTGCGCGGAGCGCTGGAACCGCACGGCGTTGGCCTCGGGGCGGAAGGTGACGATCGATCCGTCGGACTGCCGGTAGGCCTTCAGGCCTTCGAAGATCGCCTGCCCGTAATGGATGAAGTTCGTCGCCGGATCGAGCGTGACCGGTGCGTAGGGCACGACGGCGGCGTCGTGCCAGCCCGCGTCGGCGCTCCAGCGGATAGCCACCATGTGATCGGTGAAGTGGGCGCCGAAGCCGGGGTCGGCGAGCAGCGCACCGCGGTCGGCCGCCGAACGCGCGGAGGGGTTGCGGTACACCGGCAGCCCGGAGGCCGTGCCGTCCGGCTCGCCGGTCGGGAGTGGGTTCAGTGCGTTGAAGCGGCTCATTCCTGGTTCGCCTTCCATGCTCATGGGGTCGTGTCGGGTGGCGTGCGCGCCCACTCCCGGCGCGCGGGGCTCAGCCCGCTACTCGGCCGGCGATGGCGTCGCCGATCTGGCTGGTGGAGCGGACCGGCCCGCCGACGCGCTCGGCGAGGTCGGCGGCGGCTGCCGCTTCGACCGACGAGGCGGCCTCAGCCAGCCCGAGGTGGTCCAGCATCATCGCCACGCTCAGGATCGTCGCGGTGGGATCGGCCTTGCCCTGCCCTGCGATGTCCGGCGCCGAACCGTGGACCGGTTCGAACATGCTCGGGTTCTTCCGGCTGGGGTCGAGGTTGCCGCTGGCAGCCAACCCGATGCCGCCCACGATCGCGGCCCCGATGTCGGTGAGGATGTCGCCGAACAGGTTGTCCGTCACCACCACATCGAAGCGCTCCGGCGCGGTGAGGAAGAACATCGACGCGGCATCCACGTGCAGGTAGTCGGTCGTGACATCCGGATGCTCGGCGGCAACGGCGTCGAAGACCCGCTGCCACATGCCCCCGGCGTGCACCAGCACGTTGGTCTTGTGGACCAGTGTCACCTTCTTGTTGCGGCGCAGCGCACGCGCGAACGCGTCGCGCACGATCCGCTCCACCCCGAAGGCGGTGTTGACGCTCTCCTCGGTCGCCACCTCGTGCGGTGTGCCTTTGCGCAGGCTCCCGCCGGCACCCGCGTACGGCCCCTCGGTCCCCTCCCGGCAGACCACGAAGTCGATGTCGTCGGGGGTCTTGCCCGCCAGCGGCGTCGCGACGCCCGGGTACAGCCGGACCGGCCGGAGATTCACGTGGTGGTCCAGCTCGAACCGCAGTCTGAGCAGCAGGCCGCGCTCCAGCACGCCCGGCGGAACGCTCGGATCCCCGACGGCGCCGAGCAGGATGGCATCGTGTCCGCGCAACTCCTGCAGCACCGTGTCGGGCAGCGTCTCTCCGGTCCGGTGGTAGCGGCGCGCGCCGAGGTCGTAGTCGGCGCGGTCGAACGAGGCGCCGTGCGCTGCCGCGGCGACGTCGAGCACCTTCAGCGCCTCCGCGACGACTTCGGTGCCGATGCCGTCCCCCGGAACGACGGCGAGGTTGTAGTGCGAGGCCATGGGGACAAGGGTAAGGCCCCCGCGTCCGGGCTGTCTGACGAGATCCGCGCCGGATCAAACACTTGCACGGCGCAACCATTTCGTGCAATGCTTGCGCGATGCAATCAAATCACCCCGCCTGCTGGGAGCCCCGGACCGACGCCGACCGGGTGATGCTGGGGCTGTCCCGGACGCTTCGGGAGGTCCGCGCGATGAACGATCGGGCCGGGCTCGATTTCGGGTCGGCGGCGGTGCTGTTCACCGTCGCCCACCACGCGGACGGGATCCGCATCTCCGAGGTCGCCGAACGCATCCACCTCGACCTGTCGACCGTGAGCCGGCATGCCCGCGCCCTGGAGGACATCGACTACCTGGGGAAGGTGCCGGACCCCGCCGACCGCCGGGCCTGCCTTGTCTCCACCACGGATCAGGGCGACGCGTTCCTGCAGGAGCTCATGCAGCGCCGTGCGCAGCTCTTCGCCGCGGCCACCGCGGATTGGGACGCCGCGGATGTCAAGGAGCTGGCGGACCTGTTGGATCGTCTCGCCAGTCGACTCACCAGCCACGTCGACGCCATTGGAGCCACGGCATGACCACCCAGAAACCCGTCGAAGCGCCGGCGCCCGCACACGTCGCACCGCAGTACCTGAGCCACCGGCAGATCATCATCGTGATGGTCGGGCTGATGTCCGGCCTGTTCCTCGCCGCCCTCGACCAGAGCATCGTCGGCGTGGCGCTGCCCACCATCGTCAGCGACCTCGGCGGGCTGGATCACCTGTCCTGGGTGGTGACCGCGTACCTGCTCACATCGACCGCGTCTACCCCGCTGTGGGGCAAGATCTCCGACCTCTACGGGCGCCGGCCGATGTTCCAGCTGGCGATCATCGTGTTCCTCGCCGGATCGCTGCTGGCGGGGCTGTCCGGGAGCATGGCGGCGCTGATCGGCTCCCGCGGCCTGCAGGGCATCGGCGCCGGCGGCCTGATGGCGCTGACCATGGCGACGCTCGGCGATGTCGTGCCGCCGCGGGAGCGCGGCAAGTACATGGGCCTGCTGGGTGCGGTGTTCGGCATCTCTAGCGTCGCCGGTCCGCTGCTGGGCGGCTGGCTGACCGACGGCCCGGGCTGGCGCTGGATCTTCTTCATCAACATCCCGATCGGCATCGCCTCGCTGGTCACCACCAGCTACGCGCTGAAGATCAAGACGGTGCGCCGCAGCCACCGCATCGACTACCTGGGCGCCACGCTGGTCGTCGCCTCGGCCTCCTCGGTGCTGCTCTACACCTCGTGGGCCGGGGCGCAGTACGGCTGGGGCTCACCGCAGGCTCTGGCGCTGCTCGGATTCGGACTGCTGCTGGCCGTCGCCTTCGTCGTCGTCGAACTGCGTGCCGTCGAGCCGATCATCCCGATGCACCTGTTCGGCAACCCGGTGTTCCGGTACTCCGCCATCTACGGCGCGATCATGGGGCTGGCGATGTTCGGCGCGATCATCTTCCTGCCGATGTACATGCAGGTGGTGCGGGGAATGACCCCTACCGAATCGGGCCTTGCGATGATCCCGATGGTCGCCGGCATCCTGGTGACGTCGATCGCCTCCGGCCACGGCATCACGCGGACCGGGCGCTACAAGATCTTCCCCATCGTCGGTGCGGCCTGCCTCCTGGTCGGCCTCGGCCTGATGACGCAGCTCGCGGTGACGACCCCGTTCTGGCAGTTGGCGACCGCCATGTTCATCGTCGGGGCGGGGCTGGGATTCAGCATGCAGACCGTGATGACGGCAGTGCAGAACTCGGTGTCGCCGCGCGACATGGGAACCGCCACCTCCTCGATGACGTTCTTCCGCTCGATGGGCGGGGCCCTGGGCACCGCCGTGTTCGGCGCCGTGCTCAACGGCCGGCTGGCGCACCACATCGAGCAGGCCTTCGCCGGAGCGCCCAGCGGCTCTGCGGTGCCGAGCGGGTCGGATCTGTCGAATATCGGAGCTATCGCATCGCTGCCGGCGCAGGTCAAGGAACCGGTCCTTCTCGCGTTCACCAACGCCATGGACGACGTCTTCCTGGCCGCCGTCCCGTTCGTCCTGGTCGCGCTGGTGGTGTCGTTCCTGATCCCCGAGGTGCGGCTGAAGTCGCGGCACGACGACGCGCAGCCCGCCCTGGGGAGCGTCGCGCACTAGCCCGGAATCGGCGGGACCCAAGCGGTGCGGTGCGGAGCTCGGAACTCGCCCGGAAACCCCGCATGCGGTCATGAGCGGGCGTCGTGGCGAGCTGCTCCCGTGCCCGGGTTGTCGGGGAGGCGATCTGCGCCGAGCCCGGCTCCGCTGCCGCGTGCGCCGTCGTCGCAGCGGCGCCGAGATCCCCCCGCGCCGCCGTCCGGCCCCCCCAACTGCCGCGGCGCGGGCCTGTCGCGCAAAGCGCCTGCTCCGCCGCGCCGCGCCAACGTGCCGTCCGGTTGCTCCTGCACGACCCCGCGAGACGCTCGGCCCTGGCACCCTGGCTTCCAGCTCGGTTCGCTCACATGGCAGGAAGGTTCTGTCCCAACCACCTGCGCTGATCCCTCTGCAACGTTGCGTGAGCACGAAGAATGCAACCCGGGGCATCCACACTTGTGCGGAGGGTCACAACACGTCCGCTGTTTCCGGCTACCAGGAGCGGGTAGGCACCCACTACCAGCCCGCCGATCTCGTCGGGCTCGACGAATGGAAGAGCATGAGCACAGAGTTCCCGCCCCAACCGCAGGGTGAGCAGTCCCCGGCCCAGGCCCTACAGGCCCCGCCGCCGCCCCCGCCGGACCAGTTTCCGCCGCAATACGCAGCCGCCCCGGTCCTCACCACTGACGTGCAGCGCTTCCCCGACGGCAAGCCGGCGGTAGACGCCAAGGGCCGCCCGGCCAGCCCTAAAAGTCGCCTGGCGGCAGCGCTGCTGGCGTATTTCCTCGGCTTCCTCGGCGTGCACCGCTTCTACACCGGCAAGGTCGGCACCGGCATCCTGATGATCCTCACCCTCGGCGGACTGGGCATCTGGGCGCTGATCGACTTCATCGTCATCCTGGTCGGTTCGTTCACCGACAAGCAGGGACGCGTGCTGTCCAACTGGTAGGTCCCCCGCCACGAACGCAGAGATCCGCGCCCCCGACCCGGGAGGCGCGGATCTCTGCGCTGCTGGGTCAGGGCGTCACGAGAACGACGACGCCGGGAGCCGGACAATCCGCCCCGGCACCGGAGGGCCGTCCCCGCAGATCCCGCCCTCGGCCACGAGGAGCTTGCCGAACGGCGTGATCTCGATCGCGGTCGGGCAGTCGACCGGAGCCGTCTTGACCGTCCTGCCGTGGACGACCTTGCTCACCTGTCCCGCGAACAACTCGGCCACATAGATCGTCCCGTCCCTCGCCACCGCGATGTCCACCGCGCCGGTGAAGCCGCTGGCGACCAGCTTGATCGCGCCGGTGAACCGGTTGATCCGGTACACCTGGCCTGCGCCCGGGTTCTCGGGGAAGCCCGGCAGCGTGCTGACGTAGTAGTGCCCGCCCGGGCCGATCTCGATGTCGGTGGGTACCGGGTTGCCCAGGTAGGACTGCCCGATGCAGGGGTCGAGCGTGCCGGCCGGAAGCCCCGCCTCCTGTTCGAAGCCCTCGAGGGACTCGGCGGTGAGCGTCTGTGCGATCGGCGGGAGCACGGCGATCGTCGAGACCTTCTCCCCGTTCGGGGAGACGCGCAGAATCGAGTTGCCCGCCGCGTCAGCAACCACGCGGGAACCGAACGCGTCGATCGCGACCGCATACGGGTTCGACTCCACGATCCCGGTGAAGACAGCCGGCCCGAGGACCTCGGCCAGACCCGATGCGTCGTAGGCCGCCACACACTGCGGGGTTGCGCCCACCAATCCGTAGGTGTTCACCTGATCCGGATTGGCCGTGGTCTCGAACTCGAGCATCGATGTCGGGCGCTTCTGTGCGGGCTTTCCGTTGAGGAACAATCGGTTCAGCGTCGTGTCGGCGGGTGGTCCGTCCTGCACCTCCGGCGGAAGGGTTCCCGTGTAGGACAGCGTGAGCGCGACGTCCACGCCGCCGACCCCCTGCCCTTCGGCACCGGTCACCAGGACCTTGCGGCCGCCGTGCTTCGGGAACGCCGTGATCTGCCCGATGAACGCCTCGGCGACGTACACGGTGCCGTTGTAACCGACGGCGAAGTCGAGAGGGCTGATGACGCCATCGGCGACGACGTTGTTGTCTGCCGATGCCGGGCCGCTGGTCACCGCCACCAGCGCAAGGGCGCCGGCCGCAGCGATCGTGCCGCGGACAAGGCGGGACTTCGTCCGGTTCCCGCCCGATGGATCAGGTCCGAGGTGCATGCGAGTCTCCGTTCTCCTGATGCGGAACGGGGATCACATTAGGGGGTTCGTTCGCGGAGTCAAGGGCTCCCGCGCGACTACTCCGCTCGGCAACCGCGCCATCACCACCCGTCATCTGCGGCTGCGGCCGAGGGCCTTCCCGAAGGAGCACCGGGCCGGATCGACGACGGATCCACGAGACTTCCGTCTCGCGCATAGCCGAATCGGGCTGCTACCCTGCAGGGGATGATGACGTCAGCGAGCCTCCTTCTCGGCCGCCGCGGCGGGGCCTGATCGACCGGCCTCCCCGTCGCGGGTCGTTCGGCGCGCCGGTCTCCCCCCTTCAGCTCAACCCGGAGACCCAGACACCATGAACGAATATCAGGTTCGCAACGCTCAACGGACCAGCGGCATGCCCGTCCACCGCTACACCCCCTTCACCCCCATCGAGCTGCCCGACCGCAGCTGGCCGGGCGCCGTCATCACGCGGGCGCCGCGCTGGTGCGCGGTGGATCTGCGCGACGGCAACCAGGCGCTGATCGATCCGATGAGCCCCGAGCGCAAGCGGCGGATGTTCGATCTGCTGGTCCGCATGGGCTACAAAGAGATCGAGGTCGGCTTCCCATCGGCCAGCCAGACGGACTTCGACTTCGTACGGCAGCTCATCGAGCAGGACCTGATCCCCGACGACGTCGTCATCCAGGTGCTGACGCAGTCCCGCGAGCATCTGATCGAGCGGACGTTCGAGTCCATCCGGGGGGCCAAGCAGGCGATCGTCCACCTGTACAACTCCACCTCGACCCTGCAGCGCCGCGTGGTGTTCGGTCTGGACCGCGAGGGCATCAAGGAGATCGCGGTCCACGGGGCGCAGCTGTGCAAGAAGTACGCCGAACAGGTCCAGGACGAGACCGACGTCTTCTTCGAGTACTCGCCGGAGTCCTACACCGGCACCGAGCTGGAGTACGCCGTCGAGGTGTGCAACGCGGTCACCGAGGTCTGGGAGCCCACACCCGATCGCAAGGTGATCATCAACCTGCCGGCCACCGTCGAGATGGCCACACCCAATGTGTACGCCGACTCCATCGAGTGGATGCACCGGCATCTGGCCCGTCGCGAGGCGATCGTGCTGAGCCTGCACCCCCACAACGACCGCGGCACCGCGGTGGCGGCGGCCGAGCTGGGCTACCTGGCGGGGGCGGACCGGATCGAGGGCTGCCTGTTCGGCAACGGGGAGCGCACCGGGAACGTCTGCCTGGTCACCCTGGGCATGAACCTGTTCAGCCAGGGCATCGACCCGCAGATCGACTTCAGCGATATCGACAACGTCCGGCGCACTGTGGAGTACTGCAACCAGATGCCGGTGCATGAGCGCCACCCCTACGGCGGCGACCTGGTGTTCACCGCCTTCTCCGGGTCGCACCAGGATGCGATCAACAAGGGCCTCAACGCCCTGGCTGCGGAGGCCGAGGCGGCGGGCGTCGACGTGCAGCAGCACCGCTGGGAGGTCCCGTACCTGCCGATCGACCCGCAGGACGTCGGCCGCACGTACGAGGCCGTCATCCGGGTGAACAGCCAATCGGGCAAGGGCGGGGTCGCGTACATCATGCGCACCGAGCACCGGCTGGACCTGCCGCGGCGGCTGCAGATCGAGTTCAGCCAGGTCATCCAGCGGCTCGCCGACGTCGAGGGCGGCGAAGTGACCCCGCAGCACATGTGGGAGGTGTTCCTGGACGAGTACCTGCC
>CAZECO010000152.1:5995-7957 GCA_964510455.1 uncultured Actinomycetes bacterium | reverse complement strand
TCGGTGATGACGCAGTACGAGACGGCGCAGCCCTTCGCCACAAGAGTGGCCACGGTGCCGCCGGCGCCGAAATCCACATCGTCGGGATGGGCGGTGACCACGAGCGCGCGAGCGGGCGCGGTGAGCGGATCCATGGACGCCATCATGCCGGACCCGGGCCGTGCACGGCCTGCGCCGACCGCGGTCCGCGGCCTACTCCTCGGCCTCCGGTACACCGAGCGCCTTGATCTCGTCGGTGGCCTCCTGGATGCATTCCAGCATGATGTCGTGGTCGTAGATCGCCGCCGTGTCCATGTTGATGCCCAGCTGGGCGATTCCGTTGTAGGTCATCATCGCGATGTTCAGCGCGGCCCCGCCCTTGGGAGCGAACGGGACCAGTGCCTCGACCTTCGCACCGGCCATGTAGACAGCGATCGGCGGGCCCGGCACATTCGTCGCGGCAACGTCGGTGCCCTTCATCATGCCGCCCGCCAGTGCGGTGGTGGCCGGCCGCGGCAGCGATGTCAGCAGACGGAAGATCGGCTCGCTGATCTCCAGCGCCGGTTCCGTGCGGGCCTGCTTCAACAGCGGCGACAGTGCCCGGATGCGCTCAGCGGGGTCGCTCGGACCCAGCGGCAGCGGGAACCTCGCCGGCACCCAGCGGTTGCCGCTCACCGGCGCATCGCCCTTGGCCCGCAGGTTCACCGGCATGTTGACCCGCACGGCCGGGGCTTCCTCGAGCCCCACTCCGTGCCGGGCGTGGTACTTGGCCAGCGCTCCGCTGACCAGTGCCATGAAGGCGTCGTTCAACGTCCCGCCGTTGCGCTTGCCAGCCAGCTTCAGGTTCTGCAGCGGGAGGGTGACGATGTCGAAATGCACGCCCAGCGATCGGCCGCGCATGACCGGGCTCAGCGGGGTGGACGCGGGCGCCAGCAGGCGCGCGGCCGATGCCCCGAAGTCGACGCCGCCCTTGGCCGCCCCGACCGGGTCGCTGACGGCCCCGCTCACCAGTTCCGTGCCCTTGCCGACCAGCGACTTCGCCTGCCCGACCATGCGGCGGCCCTGCCACTCCAGACCGTCGGCCACCCGCTCGATGATGTCGGCGTCATCCTCGTCCGCGGGCAGCGCGGGGATCTCCTCATCGGGACGCGCCGACGGATCGTCGGTCAGGTCGAAGAGGCTCGCAGCCATCGCCATCCCGCCGATGCCGTCGGTGATCGCGTGGTGGATCTTCATGATGACGGCAGCGCGCCCTCCCAGCATCCCCTCCACGACGAAGCACTCCCACAGCGGACGGGCGCGGTCGAAGTCCTGCTCCGACATGTGCTCGGCGACCCCGAGCACCGCACGCTCGTCCCGCTTGCCGGGTGCGCGGCGGAACTGCAGGTGGTAGCTGAGGTCGAAGTCGGTGTTCTCCCAGCTGGGAGGCACCAGCGAGACAGGATTGCCCACGACCCGGCGGCGCAGCGCCGGAACCCGGAACGACATCTCTTCGGTGCGCTTCTGGACGACCTTGCGATCGGGCTTCTTGTCGAGGAAGACCACGAGCGTGATCACCGAGCGGAGCATCGGATCGGTCTCAACACCCCACATGACCGCGTCGAACACGCCCATCCGGCTATCGATCTTCGTTGGCATCGCGCACCTCCTGCGCGAAGGCTAGTACCCAGACGCTGCGGCTTCGCGCTGAATGCTGAACCTGGTGCTGCGCCGGCGGTGCGTCTCCGGCGGTTCCGCAGCGCAAACCTGTCGATCATTTTCTGCGCACATCAGGGATAAAGTCGGTGCAGGAAGGGTAGGAAGCAGACAGGTCCGGGTACTCGTACCCCTCAACAGAAGGTGACCCATGAAGAAAGTACTGCTGATCGTCGCGGCGACCGCCGGCGCGGTCGCCGGTTTCGCTGCGTGGAAGCGCCGCGGCCCGTCTGCCACCCAGGACGTCTCCGAGACCGCCAATGTGTGGGCGACCGCCGTGAGCGAGGC
>CAZECO010000152.1:1839-5895 GCA_964510455.1 uncultured Actinomycetes bacterium | reverse complement strand
CCCCGCGCGGCCCGGGTGCCCGGAGGGCGCGCTAGGTTTCGGTTGCGGGATGGAGGCAGCACTTGACCGATACGTTCCCCGACAGTGTGCAGATGCCCGAGGACTCCCGGTACTCGGCGCGGTTCCCGATGGCGATGGCGTACGCGGCGGTGAAGCACGCCGCGCAGGTGCGCAAGGATTCCTTCTCCACCCCCTACATCGGCCATCCGGTTGCGGTGTCGATGCTGGTATGGCAGTACCTGGACAGCGCCGACCTGCATGCTGGCGATGTCCCGGAGGACCTCGCGATCGCAGCCCTGCTCCATGACGTGGCCGAGGACGCCGGGGGGCAGGAGGCCCTCAACGAGATCGAGGCGATGTTCGGCGATCGGGTGGCCGAGATCGTGGACCACTGTTCGGACGCCAAGCCCGCGCCGAGCACCGCCAAAGATCCCTGGCGGCAGCGCAAGGAGGCGCACATCGCCAGGGTGCGGCGGCTGGCGGACCTGGAGTCCGAACAGGCCGATCCCGGCGCCTGCCTGGTGATCGCCTGCGACAAGCTGCACAACCTCACCCAGACCGCTGCCGACTACCGGGAGCTGGGGCCCGCGGCGCTGGACCGGCCGCGGTTCTCCGGCGGGGTGGACGGATCCCGCTGGTACTACCGGTCCTTGCGCGAGGCGCTGGCCGAGGCCATACCCGCAGCGCTGCTGGCACAGATCGACCTGCAGTTGGGGGTCATCGAAGCCTGAACCGGGCCTTGGCTGCGACGATCATCGCTGGGAGATCCTCCGGATAGATCGTCTCGGCGGAGGCTGCCAACGAATCCGCCGGCCACCACCGCCAGCCCAGGATGAAGCGGCGCTCCAAGTCGGACCACTGCTGCGGGACGGGGCTGAATGCAGGGACCGGGGCCCAGTAGTAGTCCGTCTCCTGGACCAGCCAGTGCCGGTCGAACTCGAAGGCGTACCGGCGGTGCTCGATCGGTCCGAGGATCTCCTCGGGGACGAAACCCAGTTCCTCCCAGCACTCCCGCCGCAGCGCGGCCAGGGGATCCTCGTGAGCGCGGATGCCTCCCCCGGGCGTGAACCACCAGGCGGGCCCGTCCGTGCGGCCGGGATCGCGCCCGCGCAGCAGGAGCACGCGGTCGGTGGGATCCAGCAGGATCGCCCGGGCCGCGCGGCGCTCGCGCAGCGGCAGGGCTGACCGGGACACCGCCACACGATAGCCCCGACTCCTTGGCGCCTCGCTTCGCAGCCGCCGCGACTTACTACTGTTGGGCCATGGCCGACGCAGCCGGACTCGACCCGCAGACACCCAGTCTGGAGCTGACGCTGCAGACCGCCCTGGAGGCCGGGGTGCGGGTGCAGACCGCCGGAGGTTACACCGCCCGGGTGTACGAGACGATGGATGGGATCGCCACAGCGCTCGGCGCCGAACGTGTGGAGGGCAGCGTCAGCTCGGTCGTGGTCGGTTTGACCGTGCATCAGGGGGGGGCGAGCCGCACCGCCTTCCGGCGCACCGCCCACATCGGGGTGAACTTCACGGAGCTGTCGGAGCTGGCGCAACTGACCAGGGACGCCCCAGGGATGTCGATCGCGGAGGTGCGCGCACAGCTGGCGCAGATCAGCACCACCGAGCGCCGCTACCCGATGCCGTTCGTCCTGGCCATGCTGGGAGTCGCGTGCGCAGCGTTCGCTGCGCTGTTCGGGGCCGATACCCCCGGCATCCTGATCGCCGGACTGGGCGGGGGCGTCGGCGCGTATGTGCGCCACGGCATGGCCGGGCGCCGCTTCAAGCCCTTCCTCTTCTGCTCCGCCGCAGCGTTCGCCAGCACCTCGGTGGTCACGCTGATGACCGCGGTGACCGATACCCCGAACCAGGCGCTGGCTGCCTGTGTGCTGTACCTCGTCCCCGGCGTGCCGCTCCTGAACGGGACCGCAGACCTGTTGGCCACCCACTACCTCAACGGCATCGTCCGGCTGACGATGTCCTTCGTCATCGTGCTGGCCAGCGGTGTCGGAGCGAGCCTCGCGCTCGGGCTGTGGGGGTGGCTGCTATGAGCGACCCCTCGATCTCGCTATGGGCGGCGCCGGCGGCCCTGGGCTTCGCACTGTTCTTCAACGTCCGGGGCCGCACGCTGATCCCGATCGCGCTGCTGGCGGTCATGGCGCACCTGCTGCGCACCGCGCTGCAGGACCTCGACTGGAACCTCGTGGCGGCGTCCTTCGTGGCAGCCTTCGCCACCGGAGCCCTGGCCTATCTGCTCGGTCCGGCCACGGGTGAGGCGTCGACGGTCTACTCCTTCGCACCGGTGATCCCGCTGGTGCCCGGCACCCTGCTGTTCGAAGGGCTCAATGCGTTCGGCGAGCTCATCGGCACCCAGACCGGGGACGAAGCGGCCACCGAGCTGCTCACCCTCGCCGGTCAGGATCTGCTCACCGCCGGTGCGGTGGTGCTCGCGCTGGCGCTCGGATCCACCGCCCCGAGCCTGCTGCGGCCCCGGTCCCGGGCGGCGACCTAGGGGATCCGGCCGTGTCGTTGCGGCCGCGACCCCGCCCCCGGGGGAAGAATCGGGGTGACTGCTCGCCGAGCCGGGGAGGGCTGATGGGACTGCCGCGATTCCTGCAGGGGACGCTGCGCGACCGTGTCCGCGAGGAGGACGTGCCGCGCCCGGCCTACGCGCTGTTCGGCGCGTCGCTGCTGGCGCGGGACAGGCTGCAGGCGGCTCCCCGGCGGATCCGGGCATCGATCGCGGCAGGCAGGAGCACCCGCGACCGCATCACCACCACCGCCTACCAGCACGCTTTCGAGGCGCGCGACAGCGCCGCCGCGCTGCCCGGCCGGGTCCGCCGCCGATGGGCGAAGGTGCGCGGTCTTCCGGCCGACGTGGGCGATCGGGTCATCGACCTGCGCGATGGCGCCTCGCAGCGGTACGAGATCCTGGCCGACAGCGGCGAGCGCGCCGTGACCCGCTGGCAGGCCGAACGCATCCTCAACGAGCGTGCGGATCGGCTCGCCCGCTCCGTCACGCCGAAGGCTGCGCGGGCCACGGTCTCCACCCGGGACGCGGCGCGCCGTGCCGCCGCCTCACCGCAGGCCGCCAGAGCCAGGCAGGCGGGCCGGCGCGCGAAACAGTCGGCGAAGACGGCATGGGACGAGTACATCGCCGCGGTGGACGAGGCTGGTGCGCGCCAATGGGGCGAGGACGCGATGGGCCCATCGACGACGGCCGACAGCGGTCGCTGACCGGGATCAGGCGCGCAGTGCCGCATCGACGGCGGCCAGCGTGGGTCCGATCCGCTCGTTGACCACCAGGGATGCCGTCGGGTCGTAGTCGGTGGCCTCCGCGTTGAGCACCACCAGCCGGGCGCCGTTGAGCAGCGCCACGTCGCACAGCGATGCTGCCGGCTGGACGGCGAGGCTGCTGCCGATGGCGATCGCGAGGTCGCTGGTGTGCGCCGCCTGGACCGCGGTCCGCCAGGTGCCCGGATCCAGCGTCTGCCCGAAGGCCACCGTCGCCGTGCGCAGGATGCCGCCGCAGGCCGGACAGGGCGGGTCCTCCTCGCCATCGCGGACCCGCGCGAACACGACGTCGGTCGAGCAGCCGTATTCGCAGTCGAGGCAGCGGGACTGCCAGAACGTCCCGTGCAGCTCCAGCACGCCCTGAGCCCCCGCGCGCTGGTGGAGCCCGTCGATGTTCTGGGTGGCGATGGTCACTTCGGCCCGGTGCTGCCACGAGGCCAGGATCTTGTGCCCGGTGTTCGGCTCGGCTGCCCGGATCTCGCTGTCCAGCCGATGCCGCCAGGCCGCCACCCGGACCTCGCGATCGTTGCGGTAGGCCTCGATGTCGAAGATCCGGGCGGCAGCCGGGTTCCTGGTCCACAACCCGTTCGGCCCGCGGAAATCGCTGATGCCCGACTCGGTGGACAGCCCGGCGCCGGTCAGCACGAAGATCCGATCGGCGGCTCTCACCAGTTCGGCGAGCCTCGCCACAGCTGTTGCGTTCATCTTCGGCACCGCTGCGATCCTATGCCTGCTCCGCGGAGATGCTCCAGGGGTATGGCGGCTGAGCCA
>CAZECO010000152.1:0-1739 GCA_964510455.1 uncultured Actinomycetes bacterium | reverse complement strand
CCCTCAACCGGGCAGCGCCCCGCGGGTCCTGGTGGACAGCAGCAGCCGGATCACGGCCACCCACAGCAGGCACGCGAGCAGCATGTGCACCGCGACCAGCAGCCAGGGCAGGCCGGTGGCCAGCTGCGAATAGCCGACGAGGCCGTTCACCACCGTGATGCCGAGCAGGTGGACGGCCTTGCCGCGGACAGCGCGGGGGGTGTCCACCAGGGAGATCGCCACGAGCAGCCCGATCTGCAGCCCCACGAACAGCAGCACGGTGTCCGCGTGGAGCCAGGCGACGATCCGCTGGTCGAAGCCGAAGCGCTGGACGACATCGGCATCGCCGGCGTGGGGGCCGCTGCCGGTGACCAGGGTCCCCAGCACCACGATCGCCACGGCGACGGCGACCAGCGCCCACGCCAAGGTGCGGATCTGCGGACGGACCACGATCGTGACGGGGGTGTCGCCGTCCTCGGCCGCCCGCGTCACGAGCACCGTCACCCCGGCGATGATCGCGATGGACAGCAGGAAATGGGCGGCCACGGTGGCAGGGTGCAGGCCGGTGAGCACGGTGGCGCCGCCCAGGATCGCTTGTGCGAATGTCCCCATCAGCGGGACGGCAGCCAGCACGACGATCGGCCGCCGTGCCGGCAGCCCCAGTTCGCGGCGCGCAACCGTCCACCGCCACACGCCGACCACCGCCGCGATCGCCAGGGCGGTCAGCACGAAGGTGAGCAGGCGGTTGCCGAACTCGACGTACCGGTGCCACGACTCCGCCTGCTGCGCCGTCGGTGCGATCGACCCGTCCACGCACTCCGGCCAGGTCGGGCAGCCCAGCCCGGACCCGGTGAGCCGGACCAGGCCGCCGGTCACCACGATGCCGACCTGGGCGATGAGGTTCGCGAGGAAGATGCGCTGCAGCCAGACCGGCGCCGCCTCGCCGCGGCGCACGGAGCGGATGTTGTCGACCTGGGCGGCTGTCACGGCATCCATGGTAGATCGGCCGCCTGGACCCGATCCGCTGCAGGCGGGTCGATGGCGCAGGGGCGGGAACGTCTGCCAAGGTGGCTGCAAGGAGGCCGACATGGCGGAACTGGAGCGGTTGGTCGCGCGCTATCGCGATGTGCTGACCGAGGAGATGGGGCTGACCGTCCGCACGGTGGACGACTCGACGCTGGCCTTCGAGGCGGGCACGCTGAACCTGCTGCTGTTCCTGGAGGACCGCGATCCGGAGTACCTGCACCTGGTCGCGATGTTCCCGCCGCCGGAGCCGGAGCTGGAGGCGGCGGAGCTCGCGCTGCTGTGCAATCAGGTCACCAAGGAGGCCAAGGTCGCCAAGGTCGTGGTCGACGACGACGGCGACCTGATCGTCAGCGCCGAGATGATCCTCGCCGGGACCGACCTCGTTCCCTCGCGGGCACTGATCGCGGCGGTGCTCCCGCGCGCGATCTCGGCGGTGTTCAACGCGGTGAACAAGATGTCCATGTCCCTGGAGCTGATCGGGATCTCCCGGGCGGTGTACGACGGCGACGACGGCGATCCCGACGGTCTGCAGGCCAACGAGGGCCCCAAGCAGTCCCCGGCGAAGCGGCAGCACCGCCGCCGGGCCCAGGCGCCGGAGGATGACGACTCGGGCGGCTGAAGCGAGCGCACCCGCTGGTATCCTGTTCCCACCCGGGCCCCCGTAGCTCAGGGGATAGAGCAGTGGCCTCCGGAGCCATGCGCGCAGGTTCGAATCCTGCCGGGGGCACCCATCG
>CAZECO010000151.1:0-7978 GCA_964510455.1 uncultured Actinomycetes bacterium | reverse complement strand
GTGACAGCGGGCCGAGAGCGTCGATAGACTCCGCCCTGAGCCGCTGGCTCGGCACGGGGGTCGCGAGGCCGCGAGCCGGGTGCCCGAGAGCAAGGGGAGAGGATGACTGTCGAACCCCCTGATCCGGTCGATGTCGACGATGCGCGGCAACGCGCACTCCTCGGCCTGCTCGCGCTGGGCGGAGCGTTCGGCGGGCGCGACCCCGGGCAGCTCCCGGGCTTCCGGCCCGCCTCCCCGGGCGCCAACCTGAAGACCCTCGCCGACGCCCCGGAAGCGGACGTGCCCGTTTCGGCGCGGCTGCAGGTGCTGAGGCAGCTGGCGCGGGCCGACTTCCCGCACTGGGAGTCGATCGAGACCGAGTACCGCGCCCTCGCGGCCTCCATCGGCGGGGCACGGCAGGTGGACCCCGAACAGCTGTTGAGCGACCTGAAAGAGTCGGCCCGGGAGAACGTGCCCTTCGAGGCGACCGCGAGCGGCCGGGCGCTGCAGCACCACGATGTGGCATTCCTCGATGAGGACGTGTGCACCATCCGCAAGGTCGAGGTCGGCGGGATCCGAGCGACCTGGATCTACTCGGAGTTCGAGACCGACGCGCCGTTCGATCAGATCGTCGACTGGGTCGACCCCCGCAACTGGCCGCAGCGCGGTCCGCTGCTGTTCAAGCGGATGGCCCTGGTCGGCTCGCAGCGCCCCGTCAACATCAGTGCGTTGGGAGACCAGCACTGGCACGGCGTGTTCCATGAGGAGGTGAACCTGGTGCGGCGGGTGAACACCCTGCTGCACTGCGACTTCTGGCGCGACGGGGACACCGCCGCCGGCATGACCTACGAGCTCACGCTCAGCCTCGGCGGGGAGATCGACGTCGACCGCGGGTTCCTCTCGGTGAACAACATCGGGGACAGGCGCCGGGTGAGGGCGCTGAAGATCGTCGGCTTCACCGGGGAGATCTGGGACGACGTCGCCATGATGGTGTGCCCGTTCTGGACCGACTGGGTGCGCGCAGCGGTCCAGGGCGGCAGCGCCAGCACCCCGATCCCCCAATCCGTGCCCGATCCGGGCGGAAGCCGGACCCCGCTGGAGGCCAACCTCGAGGCCTGGGTGCAGTTCTTCGGCGAGTCCGCCCGCACCTACCTCGACCTGTTCACCACCTCCAGCGGGCGGGCGGCGGCCGGCGATACCTCCTCGGCCGACTGGCTGGCGGACGGTACGCGCTACTGGACACAGCTGGCCAAGGACTGGGCCCGCGCGTGGACCTACGGCGTCGAGGCGGTGCAGGAGGTTGCCGAACGCGGCCTCGACGCCGGCCTGGCCCCGCCGGGCAAGCCGGCCGAAACCGCGCGCGGCGTCGCTGCCGCGGTGACGGCTGCGGTCGTCACCCCGGCAGCCGCAGCGACCACGATCGGCGTGCCCGGTCTCGTGCCCGACGACCCGTTGGAGTGCTCGCAGCTCGTCTCGATCGAAGCCGGTGGCGCCACCATCCCCCGCAGCGCCGTCGCCGCGAAGGTGGTTGCGCTGCCCGATGGCTCATCGGCCGTCCGCGTGGAGACGACCGACCGCATCGTCCGCGCCGGCCTGTATGTCGGCCAGCTGCTGGATCCGACGGGCAAGGCGGTGGCGCCGGTCCAGCTCTATGTGTCGCGGGCACAGGAGGCAGGCGCCTCGTGACGCAGCCGCCGACGACCGAGATGAGGCTCGCCCGCCTCCTGGAGCGGCTGCTCACGGCGGCCGAGGCGTCCTTCGCGGCCGGGGACGCGGAGACGGCGCGGGCCACCGCCGAGGAGGTCCGCGCGGTCGATCCGGACAACGGGCGCGCTGCCGCGCTGCTGGGGCGGCTGGATGAGCCGCAGGTGCGCGACCGCGGCCAGCGGGCGCTCATGACGCTGCTGTTCGCCGATCTGGTCGGCTCCACGATGATGTCCGAGCGCGTCGAGCCCGAGGCGCTGCGCGACCTGTTCGCCCTGTACCGGGCGACCGCCCGCGAGGCCGTCGAGCGGTACGGCGGCTACGTCATGCAGTACATGGGGGACGGGATCCTGGCCGGCTTCGGCTTCCCGGAGGCGCATGAGGACGACGCGCGGCGAGCGGTCCTGGCGGGGCTGGACCTGGTCGCCGCGATGGGCTCGATGCACGCCGATCTCCAGCGCCGCCTCGGGGTCGCACCCCAGGTCCGGGTCGGCATGCACACCGGGCGGGTGCTGGTCACCGACATCAGCGACGAGTCCTCGGTGCTGGAGCGGGATTCCATCGTCGGGATCGCCCCGAACGTGGCCGCCCGCATCCAGGGAGCGGCCGCCCCGGATCAAGTCGTCATCAGCGATGTGACCCAGCACCTCGTCGAATCGGACTTCTTCCTGCAGTCCCTGGGCGTGCGGGAGTTGAAAGGGGTCAGCCGGCCGGTGGAGGTGTTCGCGGTCGACCGGCCCCGACACGCGGGGGCCCGCTTCCACGCGGAGCGGTACCGGAGGGTCAACCTGGTGGGCCGAGACGAGCCGCTCCAAGCGCTCGTCGCCGCATGGCAGGCCGTCCAGTCCGGAACCGGATCGACACCGGGCACCTTCCTGGTCGTCGGCGAGCCGGGCATCGGCAAGACCCGGCTCGTGGCGGACGTCGTCAACAGCGCCGAGGCGGCCGGCGGGGTCGTGCTCGGGGCCGGCTGCCTGCCCTACTACTCCAACGTCGCGCTGTGGCCGATCACCCAGATGCTGGAGCGCATCCTGGCGACGATCGGCGAGACCGGCGACCGGCTGCAGCTGCTGGTCGATCACCTCGGGTCGCTGGGGATGGACCCGGCCAGGTCGGTTCCGCTGCTGGGCCCGCTGATCGGGGTGACCGGGCATCCCGACTACCCGGCGCCGGAGCTCGACCCCATCGCCGCGCTGGACGAGACGCTCAACCAGTTCGTCGAGTGGCTCGCGGCACTCGGCGCGCAGACCCCCCGGCTGTTCGTCGTGGAGGACCTTCACTGGGCCGACCCGTCCACCCTGGCGCTGCTGGGGAGGCTCGCGCAGCGGCACCCGCGCGGAGTCCTGACGGTTGCGACAACCCGCAGCACCGCGCCCATCGGCTGGCAGGACGACGCGCAGGTGCTGTGCCTGACCCGGCTCGATCACGCGGCTGCCGGCGCCCTGGTCGACACCCTGGTCGACGCGCTGGACGCCGAAGTCCGAGCCTCGATCATCGCGCGGGCCGAGGGCATCCCGCTGTTCATCGAGGAGCTGACCCGCTCGCACCTGGTGGAGTCCCTCGACGAGCCCCTCCCGCTGCGGCTGCAGGAGTTGTTCACCTGGCGGCTGAAGGCTCCGCTGGTGAACCTGCAGGTCGCCCAGGCCGCCGCCACGGTCGGTCCCACCTTCGACGCCGATGTCGTGTCGGCCACCGTCGGGGACGCCGCGACGGTCGCCGGTCAGATGGTGGTGCTGGCGAACGCCGGGGTGATCGAGCCGGTCGATCCGCGGGCCGGCATCTACCGGTTCCGGCACGCCCTGATGCGCGACGCCGCCTACGAGACCCAGGTGCTCGATGTCCGCGCCCAGAACCACGCCCGTGTCGCCGAGGCGCTGCTGTTCCGCCAGGCGGAGCCGGCCCTGGTGGCCGAGCACCTCGATCGGGCAGGGGACGCCGAGGGCGCCGCCCACCAGTACCTGCTGGCCGCGCAGGCTCAGCAGGCCCGCGGCGCGCACACCGAGGCCGCCGAACTGCTCACCCGGGCGCTGGCGCTGCTGGAGTTGCTGCCGGAATCGCAGGAGCGGGACCTCGCCGAGCTCACCGACCGGATGCTGCGGGCGTTGAGCGTGTCGTCGATGCAGGGCTACGCCGCACCCGATGTCCAGTCCGATCACCGTCGCGCCGAGGTGCTGGCCAAGCGCCTGGGCTCCCGGCCGGAGGTGCTGCCGTCGCTCATCGCCATCTGGGCATACTGGTTCGCCAGCGGTGACCTGGGCACGGCGCACGGGCTCATCGACCGGCTGGTGGGGATGGCGAGCCAGGCCTCCTTCTCCTGGTTCGCGCCCGAGGTCGCGTCGTGCGCGGGCTGGCAGGCGCTGTACGAAGGGCACCTCGACGACGCCCGACAGCACCAGGTCCAGGCGATGGAGGGGTTCCTGGGCAGGCCGTCCGAACAGTCGGTGTCCCCCTTCTGGCCGCTGCCCAACGACCCGATCGCCGTCACCGCCACCTGTCTGGCGTGCATCGAAGCCCTGCAGGGGGACCGGGAGCAGGCGCAGCACTGGGAGCGGGAGGCGCTGGCACGGGCCGAGGCGATCGGCTTCCCCCGCGGACCGTGGACGGCGGCCTTCGCGAAGACCTACGCAGCCTGGATCCGGCAGGTCTGGGGGCAGGCCGCCGAAGCCCAGGCGCTCGGCACCGAGGTCGTGGGCATCGGCACCGAGCACGGATACGCCTACTGGGTGCTGCTCGGATCGTCCTACCTCGCCGGAAGCAGCCCGGATCCGGCGGACCGGGCCGTGCAGGAACAGGTCATCGCGACCCTGCGGGCCCTGGGCCACGAGGCCTTCGCCGCATCCAATCTGTCCACCCTGGCGCGGTTGAGCGAACAGGCGGGGGACATCGACACCGCGCTGGAACTGGTCAACCAGGCCATGGAGGCCGTGGTCAAGACCGGCGAGTACCTCCACCTGCCGGGGCTCCTGCGGCAGCGGGCGCAGTACACCCTGGCGCGGGGCGGCCCCATGTCCGAGGTCGTGGCGGACCTCGATGAGGCGGTCCTGGTCGCCAGCGAGCAGGGGGCCCGGGTCGCCCGGCTGAGCGCCGCCGTCGCGCTCGCCGCACTGCCGCCGGAGGTACGCTCCGACGGCTGGCGCGAGGTCCTGCGGTCGGCGCGCGCGGCTGTCCCGGCCTCGCTCGCCTCTGAGGACACCGCAGCCGCCGACGCCCTGCTCGCATGACCCGGCCCCGCGTCGTCGTCCTCGGCGGGGGCATGGCCGGACTGACTGCGGCCTGGGAGTTGAGCCGGGGGGACTGGCGCGAGCATTTCGCGTCGATCACCGTCTACCAGCGGGGATGGCGGCTCGGCGGGAAGGGGGCCAGCAGCCGCGGGCCGGGCGGGCGCATCGAGGAGCACGGGCTGCACGTCCTGCTGGGCTACTACGACGCCACATTCCGGGTGCTGCGGGAGGTCTACGGCGAACTGGACCGGCCCCGAACCGACCCGGACTGCCCGATCCGCACCTGGCGGGAGGCGTTCGCCGCGAGCCGTGAGGTCGGCCTGGCGGACGCCGACGGCCCGTTCGTGACCAGTTTCTCCACCAACGACACGCTGCCCGGGGAGCCGGGTGCGGAGGACCGCCCGCTGCAGCCGCTTCAGGTGGCGGCCCGCTCGCTGCGGCTGCTGTGGGACTTCCACCGGTCGCTGGGTCCGATCGCTGCGCCGCCGCAGGTGTACCTGAGCGCCTCCCCGCAGCCGTCGCGGCGACGCGACGCCGACCTCGCCACGCTGGTGCGCGGCGGCGGACTGACCGCACTGGCCGCCGTGCTGGAAACGGTCGAACGCGCCGTGGGCCTGGTGGGCGACGCCAGGCTCCCCGCGTCGACGGTCGACGCCATGACCGGCGTCCTGGCCGCATGGCGCGACGGGCTGCGGGAGGGGGTCCTGGCGGACCCGGCGGCCCGGCGCACCTGGCAGCTGATCGACCTGGTGGCGACGAACCTGCAGGGGATGCTCACCGACGGCCTGCTGTCCGGCAGCGGCTACGAGCGCATCGATCATCTGGACTACCGGCAGTGGCTGGCCCAGCACGGCGCGGCCCCGGAGACCAGGGACAGCGCGCTGGTCCGCGGCATGTACGACCTCACGTTCGCCTACGAGCAGGCGGACAAGGCGCGGCCCCGGTTCGCCGCGGGGCTCGGGCTGCAGCTGGCGGCGCGGATGCTGTTCGACTTCAAGGGCTCCATCTTCTGGCGGATGCAGGCGGGGATGGGCGAAGTGGTGTTCGCCCCCCTCTACCAGGCCCTGTCCCGGCGCGGCGTGCAGTTCCGGTTCTTCCGCCGGCTGGACCGCCTCGAGGTGGACGGGCCGACGATCGGCGCCATCCACCTGACCAGACAGGCCGACCTCGCCGCGGACCGCGCCGACTACGACCCGCTGGTGGCGTTCGACGGGCTGCCGTGCTGGCCGGACGGTCCGCTGGCCGACCAGCTCGACTCCGATCCCGGCCCGGAGTCGGAGTCGCACGGGTGGGAGGGCCGCTCGGCCGCCCGCGAGCGCCTGGTGGCGGGCCGGGACTTCGACGTGGCCATCCTGGCGGTCTCGCTGGGGATGATCCCGCAGGTGGCCGGCGAGCTCATCGCAGCAGCCCCCGCGTGGCGCCGCATGGTGGATGGCGTGTCATGCGTCGCAACCCGGTCCGCCCAGCTGTGGTTCGCGGCGACCGAGGCGGAGCTGGGGTGGCAGGGGCCGTCCGGCGTGACCCTGAGCGGGTTCGGCGGCACCTTCGACACCTGGGCCTCGATGGGACACCTGCTGCCCCGCGAGGGGTGGCCGGACGACGGCCCGCGCAGCCTCGCCTACCTGTGCAGCGCGATGCCGGACACCGGCGACGGCGCCGGGGCGGTGCGCGAGTCCGTCATCGGCTTCCTCGACCACGAGGCCGGCGCGCTCTGGCCGGGTGCGCAGGGACCCGGCGGCTTCGCGTGGGACATGCTCTACGACGCCGAGGGCCGCGTCGGCCCGGACCGGCTCGACGCGGCGTACCTGCGCGCCAACCTCGACCCCTCCGACCGCTACGTGCAATCCCTGCCCGGATCGGGCCGGCACCGGATCGCACCCGGCGGAAGCGGCTTCTCCAACCTCGCCCTGGCCGGGGATTGGACGGCCTGCGGGCTGGACGCCGGATGCCTGGAGGCGGCCACCCGGTCTGGCGTGCTAGCCGCCGCCGCGGTCCGCTCCGACTCCTTGCAGGCGGGCGGTGCGACGTGAGCGCCCGGCCCCTGGTCGGCGAGGTGCAGAGGTTCGGGCTGTTGTCCGCCGCAACCGTGGTGGACCGCTACACAGCCATCGTCGAGGCGGCCATGGGCACAGGCGCAGCCGCTCCGCAGACTACGCCCGACGATGCCGCGCAACTCATCGATGCAACCGCCCGGATGGCGCACGGGTATCTGCGTCTCCTGTCGGGCGTGGCCGAACTGGCCGGCCCTCTCGGACCGCAATCCCAGCAGATCGACCGGGTCGCGCTGCCCCCGGTGCCCGCGGGCCGTCGGACAGCGGCGTCGTTGTGGCTGCACAACCCGTCGGACTCACCGGCCAACGGGCTCACCCTCACCGTTGGCGACTTCGTGGGCGCGGGCGGAAGCACACTCCCGGCGCGGTCGGGGTCGGTGGCTCCGTCGATGGCGGACGTGGCCGCAGGTGGCCTTGCCGAGCTGCGGCTGAGCCTCGCCGTCCCCGCCGGGCAGCCGCTCGGCACCTACCATGCGATCGCCCTGATCGGCCCGTCGCCGCACGACCCCGTCGTGCTGAGCCTGTCCATCCTGCCCGCGGTGCTGCCATGACCGGCACGGACTTCCTCGACCGCCTGCAGTCCTACGACGAGCTGGCACGCACCCTGGCGCTGGAACACGTGGCGGCCAACGTCGCCTCTCCCCATCTCCGGGAGCCCGCCGGCGACTACCTGCGGCGCGGCGGCAAGGGACTGCGGCCGGCCCTGTGCCTGGCCACCTGCCGGGCGTTCGGCGGATCCGTTGAGGACGCACTGCCCAGCGCCGCGGCGATCGAACTGCTGCACACCGCGTTCCTGGTCCACGACGACGTGGAGGACGGCAGCGAGCTGCGACGCGGCGAACCGACCCTGCACCGGCGATACGGTCCGGGCCTGGCCATCAACACCGGCGACGGGCTGGCGGTGCACGCGCTCGCCGTGCTGCGCACCAACGAGGATAGGCTCGGCCGCCGGCTCGCGGCGCGGGTCTGGGCGGAGTTCGACTTCATGGCCCGCCAGACCGTCGAGGGCCAGGCGCAGGAGCT
>CAZECO010000150.1:0-8139 GCA_964510455.1 uncultured Actinomycetes bacterium | reverse complement strand
TCCGGCGATCCGTGGCCGGTAGATGCACCGGACCGGCCGGGGGTTTGCACCCGCGACGTGGGCTCCCAGCGTCGCGGGCGATCCACCCCTCGGCCACGGGTGCAAAGCCCCCCGGCCGTCCACCCGGGGCCGATCCGCCCACCCAGCGGGTGCGGACAGGCAGCCGGTGCCTCCTGGCGCCCCGGCCGGTGCGCGACGGCGGGGCTGCCCCCAGACCCTGGACTCCATGCCGGATTCCGAGCCCCAAACCCGCCCGCAGACGGGAGCCATAGCCGGCGGGTCTGCCGGCACGGGCACGAAACCCGTCGGAATCGGCCACATCTGGCGCGCAGCGCGGGGAATCGTGCGGGGTGGAAAGTGCCGGCGGCTCGGTCCGCGAGAGGCGCAACCCGGCGCGCGCGGAACCGGCTGGCCGAGCCGCCGCCCTCGGTTCAGCAGACCTGCCGCTGCATCAACGCCCTTAAGCCGTCATCACGTACTGGATCAGCGCATCCCGTTCGCCCTCGAGCTCGCCGAGGCGGTTCTTGACCACGTCGCCGATGCTCACCAGGCCGACCATCGCCCCGTTCTCGTCCACCACGGGGATGTGGCGGACCCGCCGTTCGGTCATCAGCGCCATGATGTCGGTCACGGCTGCGGACGGCGGCGCGCACTGGACCACACGGGTCATGATGGACGAGATCGGCGCCTGCAGCACCTCGGCGCCCCGTGCGGCGAGTTCGCGGACGATGTCCCGCTCGGAGACCATGCCGTCGACCGTCAACCCGTCGGTCGACACGACGAGGGCGCCGATCCGCCGATCGGCCAGCACGGCGACCAGGTCGCTGACGATTGCATCGGGCCGGATCGTGGCGACGTCACGGCCCTTGCCGTTCAAGATGATGTCTAGCTTCATGTCCCGCCTCCTCGCGATGGCATGACATTAGTCGGTTTGGGCTGCGTCGGACACCGGGGGTGCGTGAACAGCGTGTCAACCCTGGGCGAGCAGCTCGACCACGGCGGTGTGCAGCGCACGGTTCGTGCTGATCGCGCTGCCGTGGGCCAGCGCGGGGGAGCCGTCGAAGCCGGTGAGCCGGCCTCCGGCCTCTGTGACCACCGGTACCAGGGCCGCCATGTCCCACGGCATCAGGTAGGGCTCGGCGGCCACGTCCACTGCGCCCTCCGCGACCAGCACATGCGACAGGAAGTCGCCGTAGGCGCGCGTCCGCCAGCTGGATCCGATCAGTTTGCGCAGCGCGCGCCCGGCGCCTCGGGCGTCCCAGCCGACCTCGTCGGAGTAGGAGAATGAGGCGTCCGTCAGAGACGCCACGCCGCTGACATGGATCCGCCGGGTGGAGCCGTCGATATCGCTGGTGTGCGCACCCAGCGTCTGGGCCGCCCACCAGCGGCGGCCCAGTGCCGGGGCCGAGACGACCCCGACGACCGGGGTGCTCTCGGCCAGGGACGGTCCGACCGTCAGCCCGATCAGCGTGCACCACACCGGGACGCCGCGCAGGTAGTTGGCGGTGCCGTCGATCGGATCGAGCACCCAGTGGCGATTGCCCGATCCCACATCGCCGAACTCCTCGCCGACGATCGAGTCCGCCGGCCGGTCCTGCGTCAGCCGCTGCCGCAACAGGGCCTCGCATGCCCGGTCGGCCTCGGTCACCGGCGTGCGATCCGGTTTGGTCTCGATCTGCAGAT
This sequence comes from uncultured Actinomycetes bacterium, assembly GCA_964510455.1. GTDB lineage: Bacteria > Actinomycetota > Actinomycetes > S36-B12 > CAVXYG01. The sequence continues at coordinate 6,456 of CAZECO010000150.1, read as the reverse complement.
CGGCCTTGCGGTAGGTGGCCATCGTGACCTCGTCGGCGAGGTCCGACAGCCGCAGTGCGAGATCCAGATCGGCCTGCCAGCGAGGGGAATTCATGACCGCAACGCTAGCGGCATCCGTCCGACCCGCGCAGCGGTGCTTGATCCGGTGTGACCGAGCCGACAGGCTGATGGGCATGGTTGTCGCCGCACGTCCCGTCACCGCGTCGTTGGACAGCATCTACGAAGGTGGGCTGCCGATCGAGACCATCTTCGGCCTGCCGGTCCATCCGCTGGCCACCCACGCCGTGGTCGTGCTCCTGCCCCTGGCGTCGGTCGGCCTGATCGTGAGTGCATCCGGCATCAAGCGATCCAAGCGGTACGGGGGAGTGGTGGCGCTGCTCGCGGGGCTCGCCGCGCTGTCGGCGTTCATCGCCATGGCCAGCGGCCGGGATCTCGCCGCGCGGCTGGGGTACGGGCAGCAGCAGCACTTCGAGCTGGGCGAATGGATGCCCTGGGTCGGTTTCGCCGTGTTCGGGGCTGCGACGCTGCTGTGGCTGCTGGACAAGAAGCCGCCGACCCGGGGGGGCCTCGGCAAGATCGTCGCGCTCGTGTCGATCGTCGTGGGGGTGGTCGCAATCGTCGCGACTGTGTACGTCGGGTACCTGGGGGCGTCGCTCACCTGGGGTTAGCGCCGGGTCAGGACTCGTCGCCGCCCTCCCCGGACAGCGCCCTCAGCAGCCGCCGCAGCGAGGCGAGCCGGTCGGGGGCGTCCGGTCCCGCAGCGCCCGAGGCCGCATAGTCGTCCAGGGCGCAGTGCTCGTCGAGGTGGGTGCACGCGCGCGGACAGGCGGCCGTGCCGGGCTCGAGGTCGTCGAAGGCGCGCATGATGCGCGCCACTTCGACATGCGCAAGCCCGAAGGACCGCACGCCGGGGGTATCGATGATCCAGCCCCCGTGCGGCAGGGCGATGGCTTCCACCGAGGTCGATGTGTGGCGTCCCCGACCGGTGACCAGGTTGACCGATCCGGTGGCCCGCATCGCATCCGGCACCAGTGCGTTGACCAGCGTCGACTTGCCGACGCCGGACTGTCCGATCAGGACGGTCACCTGATCGCGCAGCAGCTCCCGCAGGGCGTCGAGGTCCGCCCCGCGGTGCACCGCGATGGTCGCCACGTCGAGCACCGCGTAGGTGCGTGCCACGGGTTCGGCCGAGGCCAGGTCGGCCTTGGTCACGATGATCAGCGGCTGCAGGCCGCCGTCGAACCCGGCGACCAGGGCACGGTCGACGAACCCGTACCTCGGCTCCGGGTCGGCGGCGGAGACCACCACGGCCAACTGGTCGGCGTTCGCCACGATCACCCGCTCCGCCGGATCGGTGTCATCGGCGGTGCGCCGCAGCGTCGTGCGCCGAGCGGCGAACGCGACGATGCGCGCCAGCGCGTCGGGCCCGCCGCCGGTGTTGCCCACCACCGCGACGTCGTCCCCGACCGCCAGCGACCGCCGTCCCAGCTCGCGAGCCCGGATGGCGGTGACCTGTCGCAGCGGGCCTTCGTCGTCGGCCGGCAGTTGGACGCGGTAGCGGCCGCGGTCGACGATCACCACCATTCCCCAGCGGGCCTGCTCGTGCTTGGGCCGCTGCTTGGAGCGCGGCCGGCTTCCCCTCGGGTTGGGCCGCGACCGGATATCGGACTCGTCCCACTCCCTGTTCACGAGCCGGCCGCCGGTGCCAGCATCTGCGTCCACATCGCCACGAAATCCGGCAGGGTCTTGGCCGTGGTTGCCACATCCTGCACGCGGATGCCGTCCACGACCAGGCCCAGGACGGCTGCGGCGGTCGCCATCCGATGGTCGGCGTAGGTCGCGAACTCGCCCCCGTGCAGCGGTGCCGGTTCGATGCGCAGCCCGTCGGGCAGCTGCGTCACCCGCCCGCCCAGCGCTGACAGCTCGGTCGCCAGGGCGGCCAGCCGGTCGGTCTCGTGCCCCCGCAGGTGCCCGATCCCGGTGAACTGCGACGGCGACTGCGCGACGGCGGCCAGGGCGGCCAGCACGGGGGCGAGTTCGCCCACCTCGCCGAGGTCGGCGACCAGGCCCTCGATCCGATCCGGACCGGCGACCGTGAGCCCGTCGCCGGTCAGCGCGCAGGTGCCGCCCATCGCGGTCAGCAGCTGCGGCAGCCGTCCGCCCGGCTGCGTCGTGCTGCGCGGCCAGCCGCGGATGGTGACCATGCCGCCGGTGACCATCGCCGCGGCCAGGAACGGCAGGGCGTTGGACAGGTCGGGCTCCACCGTCGCGGCGCGGGGGAGGATCGGCCCGGGCCGCACCTGCCAGCGCATCCGGCCGCCGCCGAGCGGCTCCTCCTCCACGCCGACACCGTGCTCGGCCAGCATGGCGGTGGTGAGCCGGATGTGCGGCAGGGACGGGACGGCAGCCGTGCTGCGGATGTCGGCGCCCGCGTCGAACCGGGGCGCGGCCAGCAGCAGGCCGCTGATGAACTGGCTGGAGGCCGAGGCGTCGATGCGGACGCTGCCGCCGGCCAGCCGGCCCTGCCCGGTGATCACGACCGGCAGCCTGCCGCGCTCGGAGTCCAGACGGGCGCCCAGCCCGGTGAGCGCATCCAGCAGGGGAGCCATCGGCCGCTCGCGCGCCCGCGGATCGCCGTCGATGCGGACCTCGCCGGTCGCCAGGCAGGCGACCGGCGGCAGGAAGCGCATGATCGTGCCCGCGAGTCCGCAGTCGATGTCGACGCCCCCCCGCAGCGGGCCCGGCTCGATGTGCCAGGTTGCGCCCTGCACGTCGATCCCCACGCCCAGCGCGCGCAGGGCGTCGATCATCAGCGTCGTGTCCCGAGCCAGCAGGCCGTTGTGGATCAGGCCCGGCCCCTGCGCCAGCGCGGCCAGGATGAGGGCCCGATTCGTGATCGACTTGCTGCCCGGCACCGTCACGGCGGCCTGCACGGGACCGGCGGCGGTCGGCGCGTGCCAGGAGTTCGTCACAGTGGCAGGCTAAGGCCTCGGCGCGGGCGCGGCCCTGCGCGGCTGGACGAACAGCAGCTGCCCGGTTCGGGCGACGCCGCCCCCGGCGTCCCCGATCGTCGAGGCGGCCACGCCGCTGCCGTTGGGGTCCAGGCTGGTCTGCGCTTCCATCCACAGCCATTCGCCGGCCGGTGGCCGCAGCAGGTGCACAGTGAGGTCGGTGTTGACGAACAGCCAGTCGTTCGGACTGGCGACCGCCGAGATGCCGCTGGCGGAGTCCGCGACGATCAGCAGGCGCTCGACCGGTGCGGTGGGCAGCCCCGCGACGAGGTCCACCATCGGCCGCGCCCAGACCGTGGCCGGACCGGGCTGCTCGAATCCCCCTACCACCCAGCGCCAGTCGATCGCGTCCAGATACCCGCGCCCCCACCCGGGAGGCACTTCGAGCGCGGCTCCGCGGTCCCGCGGGGGCGCGATGACCGGCGTCGGCGGCACCGCCAGACCCCCGTCGTCCCGCAGGAACCAGCATCGGGCGAGCATGGCTGGCCGGTCGCCGACGAGGAGCTCGGCCTCGACGAGGGCCACGCGGGTGCCGGGACGCACAACCCTGGTCCGCACGCAGACCTCCCCGACGGGAACCGGCGCGAGGATTTCGACGCAGATCCGGCCGAGCCGCGCATGAGGCAGATCCGCCCGGACCCCGCAGGCGTGGGCCAGCAGCGCCGTGGGCGGGCCGGCGTGCATGAGGTCGCTGGACCAGGGCCCGCGGGTGTGTCCGGTCGCCAGGTAGCGGTCAGCGGCGACGGGTTCGAAGAAGGCCTCCACGCCGTCAGCGTACGAATGGCGCGACAGGGGGCCAACTTCCGGCTTCCGGAAGCGATGAGGCAGAGTAGGAATCGGGCATCCGTTGGTCCGCAGGGTGACACCGGCGCTCCCGACGCCTGCCAGCGATACGACACGCAGCGACAGGGAGACGACCGATGACAATCCCCGGCATGGAGAATCCGCCGACCCGCAACAAGAAGTTGCTCGAATGGGTCGAGGAGGTCGCCGCACTGACCAAGCCCGATCGCGTGGAGTGGTGCGACGGCTCCGACGAGGAGTGGAATCTGCTCACCCAGCAGATGGTGGACAGCGGCACGGTGATCAGGCTCAATCCCGACAAGCGGCCGAATTCCTTCCTCGCCCGGTCCAACCCCTCCGACGTGGCCCGCGTCGAGGACCGCACCTTCATCTGCTCGCTGCGCGAGGAGGACGCCGGACCGACCAACAACTGGCACGACCCGGCCGATATGCGCACCACCCTCAACGGGCTGTTCGATGGCGCGATGCGGGGCCGCACCATGTACATCGTCCCGTTCTCCATGGGTCCCCTCGGTTCGCGCATCTCCCAGCTCGGCGTGGAGATCACCGACAGCCCCTACGTGGTCACGAACATGCGGATCATGACGCGCATGGGACAGGCCGCGCTGGACCTGATCGGGGAGGACGGCGATTTCGTCCCGGCGCTGCATTCGGTCGGCCACCCCCTCGTCGATGCCGACGGCACCCAGCGGCCGGATGTGGCCTGGCCGTGCAGCGACACGAAGTACATCGTCCACTTCCCGGAGAGCCGCGAGATCTGGAGCTACGGCTCCGGCTACGGCGGCAACGCGCTGCTGGGCAAGAAGTGCTTCGCGCTGCGGATCGCCTCGGCGATGGCGCGCGACGAGGGCTGGATGGCCGAGCACATGCTCATCCTGAAGCTGACCGCGCCCGACGGCGACATCAACTACCTGACCGCCGCCTTCCCATCGGCCTGCGGGAAGACCAACCTCGCGATGCTCGAGCCGACCGTGCCGGGCTGGAAGGTCGAGACCATCGGCGACGACATCGCATGGATGCGGTTCGGCGACGACGGCCGCCTGTACGCGATCAATCCGGAGGCGGGCTTCTTCGGGGTCGCGCCCGGCACGGGGATGTCCACCAACGCCAACGCCATGCGCGCGCTGTACGCCAACTGCATCTTCACCAACGTCGCGCTGACCGACGACGGCGACGTGTGGTGGGAGGGCATGACGCCGGAGGCTCCCTCCCACCTGATCGATTGGAAGGGCAACGACTGGACGCCGGCGTCGACCGAGCCCAGCAGCCACCCCAACGCCAGGTTCACCGCCCCCGCCTCGCAGGCTCCGTGCATCGCCCCGAACTGGGAGGATCCGGCGGGCGTCCCGATCTCGGCGATCCTGTTCGGGGGCCGCCGCGCCACCAACGTCCCGCTGGTCAACGAGGCCCGCGACTGGGCGCACGGGGTCTACATCGGCGCCACCGTGTCCAGCGAGCAGACCGCGGCGGCCGAGGGCACGGTGGGGGCGCTGCGCCGCGATCCGTTCGCGATGCTGCCGTTCTGCGGCTACAACATGGCCGACTACTGGGGGCACTGGCTGGACGTCGGCACCTTCACGGATGCCGAGAAGCTGCCCAAGATCTTCCAGGTCAACTGGTTCCGCAAGGGGGCCGACGGCAAGTTCCTGTGGCCGGGCTTCGGGGAGAACTCCCGCGTGCTGGCCTGGATCGTGGAGCGCGTCGCGGGCAAGGCCGAGGGCGTCGAGACGCCGATCGGTATCGCGCCGGCCACGGGCGCGCTGTACCTCGACGGGCTGGACCTGACCGACGAGCAGCTGGGGGAGCTGTTCTCCGTCGACCCCGACACCTGGCTCGCCGAATGCGACCTCACCGAGGAGTACTTCGAGAAGTTCGGGGACAAGGTGCCCGCGCGGCTGTCCGACGAGTTGGCGACGCTGCGGCGCAACCTGGAGGCGGCCGAATCCTGATCGGCACGTCCCGATCGGCAGCATCGATCGACATCGGCCCCCGGAGCCGGCAGCACCGACCGGGGGCCGATGTCTGCGTGGCGCCCGGGTTGTCGTGCTCGCAGGGCGACCGGCGGCCGTTGCGCCTGGGGGCAAGATGGGTGGATGGACAACGACCCTGGGACCGGCCTGGGGCCCGACCTCAAGACCGCGGCCCTGTCCGGCGGCGGGCTCGGGCTCGCGCTGCTGGGTTTCGTGATTCCCGTGCTTTCCCTCGCCGGCCTCGTGGTGTCATACCTGGGACTGCGGTCCGCGCGCGAGGAGTACCGCGTCGGCCGGGTCTTCGCTATTGCGGGCATCGCCGCCGGCATCGTCGGTACCGGGATGCTCGTTGTGGAGGCGATCGGCGTCGGCTAGCCCTGTCGTCTCACGACCTTGCCGGGCGGCGCGGGTCGTGGGCCGGTGGAAACGCTCCCGCAAGGACTGAACGCTCCCCGCGGCGGTTGCTGTCCCCCGGCGTGCGCCCAATCTGCAACCCTGGCGGGAGCCTTTGACCAACCGTGGCCACACCAGCAGCACGCCGGGCCCGACGAGCAGGCGTGCACACGGGGTCAACCAAGCCGCGCCCACGACCACAGGTGCCGCACCGACGCTGGCACTCAGGTCTCCCCGAGCCTGCGCCGCAGCAGGGCGGTGGCGAGGGCAGCGGCGAC
>CAZECO010000149.1:0-8164 GCA_964510455.1 uncultured Actinomycetes bacterium | reverse complement strand
CTGCCCACCGAGACGTTCTCGTGGGTGCCCGCGCTGGGCCTGGAGCTGGCGCTGCAGCTGGGCACCCTGCAGTGGGTGATGGCGCTGCTGGTGACCGGCGTGGGATGCCTGGTCCTGGGCTACTGCTCCCGGTACTTCGAGGACAGCGAGCCCGGGCTGGGCGGCTTCGCGGGCGTGCTGGTCGCCTTCGCCGGCGCGATGCTCGGTCTGGTCCTGGCCGACGACCTGCTGCTGCTGTACGTGTTCTGGGAGCTCACGACCGTCTTCTCCTACCTGCTGATCGGCTTCAACCCGGCCCGCCGGGCCAGCCGCAACGCCGCGATCCAGGCGCTGCTGGTCACGACCGCGGGCGGGCTGGCGATGCTCGTGGGCATCGTCGTGCTCTGGGCCCAGACGGGCACCTACCGGATCAGCGAGATCCTGGCCGACCCGCCGACCGGCACCGCGGTGACGGTGGCCGTGCTGCTGCTCGTCGTCGGGGCGCTGTCCAAGTCGGCGCTGCTGCCCTTCCACTTCTGGCTGCCGGGCGCGATGGCCGCCCCTACCCCGGTCAGCGCGTACCTGCACGCGGCCGCGATGGTGAAGGCGGGCATCTACCTGGTGGCGCTGCTCGCCCCGGCCTTCGCGCTGGTCCCCGGCTGGCACGGCGTGCTGCTGACCGCGGGCCTGGGGACGATGATGCTGGGGGGCTGGCGGGCACTGCGCCAGCACGACCTGAAGCTGCTGCTGGCCTACGGGACGGTGAGCCAGCTCGGCCTGTTGACCGTCCTGGTCGGGCTGGGCACCCGGTCGGCCGCGGTCGCCGGCGTCGCGATGCTGGTGGCGCACGCGCTGTTCAAGGCCGCGCTGTTCCTCACCGTCGGGGTGATCGACAAGCAGACGGGCACACGGGACCTGCGCGAGCTCTCGGGGGTTGCGCGGGCCATGCCGGGGCTGGCCGTCGGCGCGCTCCTGGCCGCCGCGTCGATGGCGGCCCTGCCGCCGATGGCCGCCTTCGTGGCCAAGGAGAGCGCGTTCGAAGCGCTGCTCGACGTCGCCCATGGCGGCGATGGCACCGGCCTTTCGCGATGGGTCGCGTGGCTGGTCGTCGCCGGCGTGACGGCCGGTTCGGCGCTGACCGTCGGGTACACGGCCCGGTTCGCGTGGGGCGCGTTCTCCAGCAAGCCGGGCGTCCCCGCCACCGCCGCCACCAAGCCCAGCGCCGGCTTCGTCCTGGCGCCGGCCCTGCTCGGGGTGCTGTCGCTGGCAGTGGGCTTCCTGGGCCGCCCGGAGACCCGCCTGCTCGCCCCGTACGGCGAGCAGTTCCCCCCCGGGCAGCACGCAACCGACCTCGCGCTCTGGCATGGCCTCGGGCCGGCCCTGGCCCTCTCGGTCGCCGCCACGGCCGTCGGCGTGCTGCTGTTCCTGGCCCGGGAGCGCATCAGCCGAATGACGCTGACCAGAGGCGTCAGTGCCGAGCGCAGCTACCGATGGGTGCTGCGCCAGCTCGACCGGGCCGCGATCGAGGTGACGGGTCTGACCCAACGCGGCTCGACCGCGGTCTACCTCAACGTCATCCTCACGGCGGTCGTCGTGCTCCTGGGATGGGCCTTGCTGACCGGGTGGACCGGCGAGATGCCGGACAACATCGTGCGCTGGGACACCCCCGCGCAGGCCGTGGTGGGGATCCTGGTCGTGGCGGCAGCGGTGCTCACCGCCCGCTCTCGCCGCCGGTTGCGGGCGGTGGTGCTCGCCGGCGTCACCGGCTACGGCACCGCCATGCTGTTCCTGGTGCACGGTGCCCCCGACCTGGCGCTGACCCAGATCCTGGTCGAGACGGTGAGCATCGTGGTGTTCGTGCTGGTCCTGCGCCGTCTCCCGATCTACTTCACCGACCGGCCGTTGACCGGGGGACGCTACTGGCGGATGGCGATCGGCGCGCTGATCGCGTCCGTGGTCACCGCCGTGATGCTGATCAGCACGGAAGCGCGCACCGCCGACCCGGTCTCCGCGGCCTACCCGGAAGAAGCGGTGTCCTTCGGCGGGGGACGCAACATCGTCAACGTCATCCTGGTCGACATCCGCGCCTGGGACACGATGGGTGAGATCGCCGTCCTGATCGCCGCGGCCACCGGGGTGGCGAGCCTGGTGTTCCTGGACCCCCGGAGATCGGGGATCCGCCGCGTCCGGGACGTGGCCCGCAACCGGCCGCTGATCCCGGCCGATCGGGTGCGGCGCCCGGAATGGCTGCGGGCCGGGCGCACGGTTGCCCCGGAGCGCCGCTCGGTGGTCTTCGAGGCGGTCACCAGGTTCATCTTCCACACGATCATCGTGTTCTCGCTGTGGCTGCTGTTCACCGGCCACAACAGCCCCGGGGGCGGCTTCGCGGCGGGGCTGGTCACGGGGCTGGCCCTCGTCGTGCGCTACTTGGCGGGCGGCCGGTACGAGCTCGATGAGGCGGCCCCGATTCACGCCGGCGCCCTGTTGGGAACCGGACTGTTCGTGGCAACCGCATCCGGGCTGGCCCCGCTGGCACTCGGCGGCGCGGTGCTCCAGAGCGCCGTGATCGACCTGCACGTGCCCGTGCTCGGCGACGTGCACCTGGCCACGTCGCTGTTCTTCGACGTGGGCGTCTACCTGGTCGTCGTCGGCCTGATGCTCGGCCTGCTGCGCAGCCTCGGGGCGGGCATCGACGACCACATCGCCAAGGAGCGCGGGGGCGCGCCGCTGCAGGAGGTGCGCGGATGACCTCCAACCTCGCGCTCATCCTGACCGCCGCCGGGCTGATCGGCTGCGGCGTCTATCTGCTCCTGGAGCGCAGCCTCACCCGGGTGCTGATCGGCCTGATCCTGTTCAGCAACGGGATCAACGTGCTGTTCCTGGTCGCCAGCGGCCCGTCCGGCGGCGCGCCGATCGTCGGCATGACCCCGCCCGGGGAGATGAGCGACCCGCTGCCCCAGGCGCTGGTCCTGACCGCGATCGTCATCACCCTGGGCACGACCGCCTTCCTGCTGGCGCTGGCCTATCGCAGCTGGCAGCTCAGCGGCCACGACGACGTCCAGGACGACCCCGAGGATGCCGCGATCCGGCGGCTGGCGGCTGCCGACGAGGTCCCGGACAACCCGGACCGGGACGACGACGACGCCGACGACGCGGCGAACGCCCTCTACCCGGACGATCGGGAGGTGCCATGAACCTCCTGGTCCCGCTGCCCGTGATCCTGCCGCTGGTCGGTGCCGGCCTGAACCTGATCGTCGGTCGGCGCCCCCGGGCGCAGCCGTGGGTGAGCACCGTGACGCTGCTGGCGGTCGTCGCGATCGCCGCCGTACTGGTCCGCCAGTCCGATGTGGACGGACCCCAGGCCCTGTGGATCGGGGCCTGGCAGGAGCCGCTGGGGATCGTGCTGGTCGCCGACCGGGTGTCCTCGCTGATGCTGCTGGTCTCGGCGGTGGTCACCCTCTTCGTGCTGATCTACGCGATCGGCCAGGGGATGACCGCGGACGGGGCGCGGGCGCCGCTGACCGTCTTCCACCCCACGTTCCTGGTCCTGGTTGCCGGGGTGTCCAACGCGTTCCTGGCCGGCGACCTGTTCAACCTGTTCGTCAGCTTCGAGATGCTGCTGTTCGCCAGCTACGTGCTGCTCACCCTGGGCGGCACCGAGCCGCGGGTGCGGGCCGGCACGGTGTACGTCACGGTCGGCGTACTCTCCTCGATGCTGTTCCTGATCTCCGTGGCGTGCATCTACGCCGCCACCGGGACGGTCAACATGGCGCAACTGTCCGGACGCCTGGCCGACCTGCCGGACCATGTCTCCCTGACCCTGCAGGTGCTGCTGCTCACCACCTTCGCGGTGAAGGCCGCGGTGTTCCCGCTGTCCCTCTGGCTGCCCGACAGCTATCCGACCGCGCCCGCGCCGGTGACCGCGGTGTTCGCCGGGCTGCTCACGAAAGTCGGTGTCTACGCCATCCTGCGCACCCAGACGCTGCTCTTCCCCGACAGCCCCCTGACGAACCTGATGCTGGTGGCCGCACTGTTCACCATGATCGTCGGGATCCTGGGGGCGGTCGCGCAGTCGGAGCTCAAGCGCATGTTGTCCTTCACCCTGGTCAGCCACATCGGGTACATGGTGTTCGGGATCGGCATGGCCACGAAGGCGGGCCTGTCCGGGGCGCTGTTCTACGTCGTGCACCACATCACGATCCAGACCGCACTGTTCCTGGTGCTGGGCCTGGTGGATCGTCGCGGCGGGAGCACGTCGCTGCTCAAGCTCGGCGGGCTGGCCCGGATCGCACCGCTGCTCGGGGTGCTGTTCCTCGTCCCCGCCCTGAACCTGGCCGGGATCCCGCCCATGTCCGGCTTCCTGGGCAAGGTGGGCCTGTTCTCCGCCGGCGTCGAGGAGGGGACCCTGCTCGCCTTCGTCCTGATCGCAGCCGGTGCGCTGACCAGCCTGCTGACGCTGTACGCCGTGGGCAAGGCGTGGAACCTCGCCTTCTGGCGGACCCCGGAGCAGGCCCATCGGACCACCCGGAGCGTGGGCTGGATCGGCGGCGACGAGCAACCGGTGTCGGTGCGCAGCCTGCGCCGCCAGGGAGCGGCGGCGAGCATCGTCCGCAGCGACGGCGCGGACGGTACGGAGGTGGATCACGACGAGGAGCGACCCGCCTTCGACCGGGACGAGACCTCGACCCGCGACCTGTACCAGCTCCTCGAGGAGGGGGCGCTGCCGACCCGGCTGCCGCTGACCATGGTGTGGGCGACCGGTGGGCTGATCGCGTTCAGCCTGGCGCTGACCCTCGCGGCCGGTCCGCTGTTCGCGTTCACCTCCCGCGCGGCCGCCGATCTGCTCGAGCCCGCCCCGTACACCAGCGCCGTGCTGCCCGAGGACTCGCCGTGACCGCGCCCGAGCGGGCAGTCCGCCCGGAACCCGAGCCCGCGTCTCCCAAGCGGCTGTCCAGGGAGTCCTTCCAGCCGGCGGTCGTGGCGTGGCTGACGCTGGTCTGGGTAATGCTGTGGGGCGACCTGTCGGTGGCCAATGTCGTCGTCGGGGTCGTCGTGGCGACCGTGGTCATGTTGGTGTTCCCGCTACCGGCGCTGAAGATGCGCCTGCGCGTGCGGCCGCTGCGGCTGCTGTGGTTGATCGTGCACTTCCTGGGCAGCGTGGTGCTGGCCACGCTCCAGGTGTCGTGGACCACGCTCAGCTTCGGGCGGACCCCGCGCAACGCGGTCATCCGGGTCAAGCTGCTGACGTCGTCGGACTTCGTCCTCACCGTGGTGGCAGAGATTACGTCGCTGGTGCCGGGCAGCGTCGTTCTGGAGGCCAACCGCGCCTCGCACACGCTGTTCATCCACGTGCTCGACGTCCACGAGGTCGCCGACGTGGAGCGGGTCCGGGCCGCAACCATGGCCCTGGAGCGAAGGGTGGTGCTTGCCGTGGGCGCGGAGATCGATCACCTCGAACTCGACGCCGGTTCCGCGTCGGGAGGACGGTCCGCATGACTCCCGTCCTGGTGGCCAGCGGTGGTCTGCTCACCCTCGCGGCCGTGCTGCTGCTCATCCGGATCTCGCGCGGTCCCACGATGCTCGATCGGATCGCTGCCCTGGATGTACTCGTGGCGGTACTCATCAGCGGGCTGGCGATCGAGGCGGCCGTCAACCGGCACACCACCACCCTGCCGATCCTGGTGGTGCTGGCACTGGTGGGCTTCGTAGGCTCGGTGACCGTCGCCCGGTTCGCGGAAGTAGCTCCGGAGATCTTGGAGGCCGAGGAACGGGAGGAACAGGCATGACCGCCGACCAGCTCCTCGATGCCGCCGCGGCCGGCTGCCTGCTGGTCGGCGCCGGGCTCACCCTGGTGGCGGCGATCGGTATGCTGCGGCTGCCCGACCTGCTCAGCCGCATGCACGCGGGCACCAAGCCGCAGGTGCTCGGCCTGCTGATGGCCCTGTTGGGGCTCGGGCTGCAGCTGCGGCAGCTGCAGGTCGTGGGCATCCTGCTGATCGTGTCGCTGTTCCAGCTGATCACCTCCCCGATCGCCACCCACATGGTCGGCCGCGCCTCGTACCGCGGCGGACACATGCGCTCCGACCTGCTGATCATGGACGAGATCAGCGATGCCGGCTCGCCGCCCCCGGGGACGCAGCCGGGGACGCAGGCCGATCCGCCGGCGTGACCTGGCGGAGCCCCGGGATCCGTCCGCGCCCCGGGCAGGTCCCCGGGGTCCCACTCCGCCCTCCGCCGCCGCGAGGGCTGAACAGATCCGGCCCGACACGCCGGTAGCAGCGACCCTCACGTGAGCGTTTGGACCGTGAGCGGCGAGCGCCCGCATCACGCTGCGTGAAGGGTGCCCGAACACCCGTGACAGGCTGGTGCGATGAGCCTGATCATGTCCCGCCGCGACCTGGACTTCCTGCTGCACGAGTGGCTGAAGGTCGAGGACCTCACCGCGCGCGAGCGGTTCGCCGAGCACTCGCGCGAGACGTTCGACGGCGCCCTGGACCTCGCCGAACAGGTCGCCACCGACTACTTCGCCGGCCACAACCGCAAGGCCGACCTCAACGAGCCGGCCTACGACGGGCGCACCGTCCACCTGATCCCGGAGGTGCAGCCGGCGCTGCGGGCGTTCGTGGACGCCGGGTTCCTCAGCGCCCCGCTGGACGAGGCCGACGGCGGCGAGCAGTTGCCGTTCACCGTCTACTGCGCCTGCATGAGCTGGTTCCACGCCGCCAACGCCGGCACCACCGGTTACGCCCTGCTCACCTCGGGCGCCGCGAACCTGATCCGCGCCCACGGCAGCGCCGAGCAGATCGAGGCGTTCGCGGTGCCGATGACGCAGGGCAGGTTCCTGGGGACGATGGCGCTGTCGGAGCCGCAGGCCGGCTCCAACCTGGCCGATCTGACCACCCGCGCGCAGCCGCAGCCCGACGGCACCTACCGGCTCTTCGGCCGCAAGATGTGGATCTCCGGCGGGGACAACGAGCTCGCCGAGAACATCGTGCACCTGGTGCTGGCCCGCACCCCGGGGGCGCCCGCCGGAACCCGCGGCATCTCGCTGTTCATCGTCCCCAAGTACCTGGCCAACGGGGAGCGCAACGACATCGTGCTGGCCGGTATCAACCACAAGCTGGGCTTCCGGGGGACCGTCAACACCGCGCCGGTGTTCGGCGACGGAGCCTTCACACCGGACGGGGCGGCGGGCGCCGTCGGGTACCTGGTGGGGGCGGAGCACCGGGGGCTGCCGCTGATGTTCGCCATGATGAACGAGGCCCGGATCAGCATCGGGCTGTGCGCGACGGCCCTGGGCTACACCGGCTACCTGAAGTCCCTGGACTACGCGCGCGGCCGGCTGCAGGGCCGCCCGGTGGGCGTCGCGCCGACGCAGCCGCAGGTGCCCCTCACGGAGCACCCCGACGTGCGGCGGATGCTGCTGGCGCAGAAGGCGTACGTCGAGGGCGCGCTCGCGCTGACGCTGTACTGCGCGCGGCTGATCGACGAGGGCGACGAGCAGCTGCTGGGGCTGCTGATCCCGATCGTGAAGAGCTGGCCGTCGCAGTACGGGCTGGCGGCCAACGACCTGGCCATCCAGGTGCTCGGCGGTGCCGGGTACACGCGCGACTTCGACATCGAACAGCACTACCGGGACAACCGGCTGAACCCGATCCACGAGGGCACGCACGGCATCCAGGCGATGGACCTGCTCGGCCGCAAGGTCCTCGGGGACGGCGGGGCGGCGCTGCGTGTGCTGCTGGGCCGGATGCAGGAGACCGCGCGGCGCGCAACAGATCCGGAGGGCGCGGGGTTCGCCGAGGCGCTGCTGCGGGCGGCCGACGACCTGGGCGCAACCACGGCGGCGCTGGGGGCGCTCGGCGATCCGGCCGCGATGCTCGCCGACGCGACGCTGTACCTCGAGGCCTGCGGGCACGTCGTGGTGGCGTGGCTGTGGCTGGAGCAGTGGATCGCGGCGTCCGGCAAGGACGGACCGTTCTACGAGGGCAAGCGGGCCGCCGCCCGGTACTTCTTCACCCGCGAACTGCCCCGGGCGGCTGGGATGCTGGAGGTGCTGCGGGCGGCGGACGGGCTGACGCTGAGGCTGGATCCGACGGTCCTGTAGCCCCGCCTCACACCACCAGCGCCAGCTGCCGCCCTGCGGTGCGCAGCGTCACGGTCTGCCCCCAGCTCGGCGCGAGCC
>CAZECO010000148.1:0-8277 GCA_964510455.1 uncultured Actinomycetes bacterium | reverse complement strand
CGCACCTGAGCTACGACGGTCGGCGGGCAGCGATCCGTGCCAAGAATTCGGCGATCGCGGTGTGGGTGTCCGGGTGGGTCCACATGGCGAGGGTGCGCGGGTCGTCGGTCGGCCTCGCCTCAGCGATCCGGGCCAGGGCGGGGCGGTGCAGCTGCTCTTTGGACATGGCGTAGGCGGCCGGAGACAGCCGGCCGAGCTCCGAAGCCCGGCGTACCGCCGCCTCGAGCAGTTCGGCGGGATCCAGCACCGCGTGCAGAAGGCCGATCCGCAGCGCCTCCTCCGGCGGCATGGTCCGTCCGGTGAGCACCAGGTCGGCTGCGCTCGCGCCGGCGGCGAACCGCACGATCTCCAGCACCGCGACCGGGAACGGCACCCCGACCTGCAGCTCGGTCAGGCCGATGGTGCCGCGGGACATCAGGCGGATGTCGCTGGCTGCGGCCAGGACGCATCCCCCCGCGATAGCGTGCCCGTTGACGGCCGCCACCACGGGGCGCGGGTGGTCGAAGACCGCGAGGAAGGCCTCATCGAGGGCCGGGAGGAGTTCAGCGACGTAGGCCGGCCCGCCCTGGACGACGCGCCGCAGGTCGAGCCCGGCGGAGAACGCCCTGTCAGAGCCCGTCAGCACGACGGCGGGCCCGTCCACCAGTTCGCGCATCGTGCGGGCGATGGCGCGGAGCAGTTCCACGTCGAGCGCGTTCACCGGACCGTGGTCGAGCCGAACCACGACGGCGTCCTGCAGTTCCTCGATGGCGATCATGCCTGCTCCGATTCTGGGAATCGATCCGGTGCGGTGGCTGGCGGCTTCTAGTCCATCAGACGCAGAGGGAAGCGACCGGCCGGGGGTGTGGTGCTCACGAGGAACCAGGGAGCGGCCGGGCGGATCGTGGGACGGCCCCGTCAGCCCTGGTCAGCCGCAACGACCTCCGCCTCGCCCGTGCCGAACCGCTCCGCGATCAAACCGTGCCGCAGTCCGCGATGGCTGACGGTTAGCCGGTCCTGGCCGAGTTTTTCCAGCACGGTGTCTACGAGGCAGGCCCCGGCGATGATCGCCTCGGCCCGTTCAGGTTGCAGACCGACGATCGAACGGCGTTCGTCAGCGCCCATCGACGAGTACAGCGCGATCTGCCGCTGCACCTCCGCCCGCGGCAGGACGACTCCCTCCACCGTGTCCGGGTCGAATGTCGTCAGACCGAGCATCACGGCCGCCAGGCTGCTCACCGCCCCGCCCACCCCGACAACCTGGTCGGGGGCGGGGCGGTCGTCCAAGCGGGCGAGGCTCTGGCTCATCGCCGAGCGGACAGACGCAAGGGTCTGCGAATCGACAACCCCGGAAAGGCCGAACTCTCCGGTGAACCGGGCGGCCCCGCCATCCACACTGAACCGCTCGGTCACCCGCGACCCTCTGCCGAAGCTGAACTGGGAGCCGGCGGCCCCGATGTGGAACACCATCACCTCATAACCCGGGAGGCCCGGTCCGGCCACCGCTTCGTGCGCAAGGCGGCTCTCCTCCTCGCCCGAGATCACTTCGACCGGTACGCCTGCACGCCGCCAGATGGCCTCGAGAACGTCATCGATGTTGCCGGCGATCCGCAGTCCCGCGGTCCCGACGGCTGCGATCTCGCGGACCAGGTTCGTGCGCGCCTCGACGACCGGGTGACGGATCACATCGGCGGTGCGATCCGTGGCTTCAGCCGAGATCGACCCAGCCCTGGCAAGGCCCTCGCCGAGCTGCGTCACCACGGTTCGATCGACCAGCGATTGCCAGCCGCCCCCACCCGTCGGTTGGCCGATGGTGAACTTGACCGAGCCCGTGCCGACATCGATCGCGGCGTACCGGGGCGGCTCGTTGTCGAAGATTGCGCGCAGGCCGCGCGGGTAGCTCATGTTCACTCGGGAGCCGAGGCCGATCCCGCGCACCGCGGCGAGGACCGCCTCGCGATCCTCCGACTCGACGGCGACGGTCCTCGTCGACACATCCCCGATCCGGACCTCGGAGGACTCCCCCGCGCAGCCGGCGATCGTGTATCGGGTCCGGTGCTTCGCGACCGGCACCGCCCGCACCGATCGGAGCGGTTCTATGACCTCGGCCAGCAACTGCTCCTGCGTGTACTCGTCGCGCCGCAGCCGCGGCGGCGCCTCCTTCAGGGCGTCGAACACGATGGACAGCTGCTCCCGGTCGAGCGGGAACTCCGCTTTGAACACCGGCTCCCAGCGCTCCAGCCCCCCGACCCCGACCTCCCGCAGCAATTTGATGTCCATCAGAGCTGATCGGATCTTGACCGTGCCGCCGCGCGCCGACAGGAAGTAGATCTCCTCGCTTTCCTGCTCCTCGGTCGGCTCGAGCTGCGCCAGGTAGCGATCGGCCGACCGGAGGGTCGTGCCGAACGTGCGCCACTCCCAGCGCGGAACGACTCCGCCCACAACTGCTCCTCGGTCGTCGAAGTGCCGTCGGCCCAGTACGGCGAGGGCCCCGTGCTCCTACCGGGTATCTCCAGGCCAAGCACTACCAGCAGACCATCGACGCGCCCAGATTGCGTTGCTTCGGTCGATCCAGTTGTCGATGTGAGGGCGCTGGCGTGCGGGCAGCCGGGCGTCGATCACGCGGCCGACCGAGTTGCCCGGGACTGGTCGCGCCTGCTCGGGGGAGGACCTGGAGCACGAAGGGAAGCCGGCCGTCTTCCGGCGACAGCCCACCGGCCACGACCCGCGCGCCAACCTCAGGATGGGTGCGAGATGAGATCGGGGATCAGTCTGGCGTCGGCATCTGACGTCACAGGCTCCGAATCGCTCGGGCCGGGTTGCCGACTGCGACGACCCGGGGCGGCAGGTCCTTCACCACGACGGCGCCGAAACCCACGACCGTGTCATCCCCGATGGTCACGCCCGGTCCCACGAGAGCTCCCGCGCCCAGCCAGACCCGGTGGCCCAGCGTTATCGGGGCGGCCAATTCAAGCCCAGAGGTCCGCTCCTGCGGATCGACCGGGTGGGTGGCGGTGAGCAGCTGCACGCCCGGCGCCAGCCACACGTCATCGCCGATCCGGATTTCGGCCACATCCAGCAGGACGCAGTTGGTGTTCGCGTAGAACCGCTCGCCGACATGGATGTTCAGCCCGATATCGACATACAACCGAGGCTCCACCTCGATCTGCTCGCCAACCGATCCGAACAGTTCCTTTAGCAGGGCCGTCCGCTGCGAGCGCGGCTCCGGGGGCGTCTGGTTGAACCGGTAGGTCAGCAACTTCGCCCGCGCCACCAGGGCAACCAACTCCTCGTCGCGCGGGTCGTACAACTGACCGCTGATCATTCGCCGGTACTGCTCGCCGGACGGGGTCGGACGCATCGCCATCCGCCCATCTCAGCACCGGGCGGCGGAAGAGGCGCTGGGTATTCATTGAAATGACGCTTGCGGGGTGCGCTCCGCAGGATGTGGGTGGGCCGTTAACCGGGAGCGTCATCGAAGACTCCTGAGCAACTCCCGCCCCGTCGACCTGTTCGGGCACGTTTGCCGTCCGCCAAGAACGGGAACACCATCTGCACCGCATCGCGATCACCACGGGGGCCCATCCGATGAAGCTTCTGGTCTTCTCAGACCTGCACCTCGATACGCCGTTCTCGTGGGCGCCGACAGTGCTGGCCAGGCAGCGGCGCCAGGCGGTGCGCGACACGCTGCGCCGCATCGTCGAACTGGCCGAGCGGGAGCAGGTCGACGCGATCCTGTGTGCGGGCGACTTGTATGAGCACGAGCACTTCACCCCGGACACCGTCCGCTTCGTCCAGGACACGTTCAACCGCGCCGGCCGACCCGTGTACCTCGCCCCTGGCAACCACGACTGGTACGGTCCGGCCTCGCTGTACCGGCAGGCGCAGTGGGGCAAGAACGTGCATGTGTTCTCCTCCGACCGCCTGCAACCTGTGCCGCTGGGCGAAGGCGTGACGCTGTGGGGTGCGGCGCACCTGGCGCCGGCCAACACCGACGGCTTCCTCGATGACTTCCGGGTCGAGGGTGAGGGCATCCACCTCGCGCTGTTCCACGGTTCGGAGAACGCAGCCTTCCGGTTCGAGCAGGACGACAGGAAGCAGCCGCACGCCCCATTCGACGCCGCAGACATCGAGGCCGCCGGGTTAGCGCACGCCTTCGTCGGCCACTTCCACACTCCGAAGCTCGGCCCGTGGCACACCTACCCCGGCAACCCCGATCCGCTCACGTTCGGGGAGGAGGGCGAGCGGGGCGCCGTGCTCGCCACGCTCCAGCCCGACGGCACCGTGACCCGCGAGGTGCGGAGGGTGGCGACGACGACCGTCCACGACGTGGCATTGGTGCTCCGCGACATCAGCCACTCCGACGAGGTCCGCGCACAGGCGCAGGACGCGCTGGCGGGCCTGACCGGAGTGGTCCGCCTGACGGTGTCGGGCGAGATCGATCCGCAGGTTGACTTGCACCGCAACCTGTTCGACGGCATCGGCGGGCACCTCGAGGGATGCCTGGTCCGCTTCGGCACGCTCAACGTCGCCTACGACCTCGCCGAACTGCGGGAAGAGATCAGCGTTCGCGGGCAATTCATCCGCGACGTGGAGGCGTCCGACCTCGATGCAGACGCCAAACGCCGGGTCATCGTGACCGGGCTGCGGGCCCTCGACGGCCGGAAAGACCTGGAGGTGCTCTGACATGCGGATCAGGAAGGTGGACGCCAAGGCGTTCGGGCCGTTCACGAACACGACCGTGGAGTACGAACCGGGCCTGACCCTGGTGTTCGGGCCCAACGAGTCCGGCAAGTCCACGCTGCATGCAGCCACGTACGCGGCGCTGTGCGGCAGGAAGCGCGGCAGGGGCGCCGCGACCAAGGCGGATCAGGCGTTCAAGCGCAAGCACATGCCGTGGGACGGCCAGGCGTGGACGGTCGGCAGCGAGATCGATCTCGCCGACGGCCGGCGGGTCGCACTCACCCACGACCTGCTCGGGAAGGTGGACTGCCGCGCGGTCGATGCCCATCGCGGGAACGACGTTTCCGGCCGGATCATGCACGAGGGCGCCCCGGACGGGTCGAAGTTCCTGGGGCTGAACCGCAGTTCCTTCGCGGCCGTGGCCGTGGTCAACCAGGCGCAACTGCTGGCCATCCTGGACGAGGCCGGGGGGCTGCAGCAGGAACTGCAGCGGGCGGCCACCAGTTCCGCCGGCGAGCGGCCCGCGGCGGGTGCGATCGCGGCCATCAACACCTTCCACGCCGAGAACGTCGGGTCCGACCGCGCGCCCAAGAAGCCGTTGCGCTCGGCGCAGGCGGCCGAGCAGGAGGCATGGGAGAGGCTCGGGCGGGCGCAGCAGGCGCACGACGAGTACCTGCGACTGTTGGAGGAGGCGCACGACGCGGAGGCCGCGGCCGGCGAGGCGCGCCGCGCGGCCGAGGAGACGGAAGCGGCGCTGGAGCAGGCGCTGACCCTCGAAGCCGAGGTGAAGGAACTCGCCCTCCGGCGGGCGGACCATGCACGAGCCCATGCCGATGCGACCGACGCCCAGGAGCGCTACGACGAAGCCCGGCTCAAAGCCGAACAGGCCAGGAAGCTGCACGAACGGTTCGGCGGAGTGGAGCCCGAGGGACTCAGCGACGGCGAGCAACTGGCACGGCAGGTCGGAGCCGCGCTTGAACACTGGCAGCGCGCCCCGCAGATCCCCACGCTCACGGGACCGACCGCTGCGGAGCTCCAGGCGCGGATCGACGCGCTGCCGCAGCGGCCCGACGGCGACCTCGAGGTGCATCCCGGGGTCACCAGCGCCGTGGAGTCGCTCGCCGGGGCACGTCGCGGCGGGCATCGACGGGTGGCCGTCGCGGCCCCGGAGCCGCTGGGCGAGGTCGAGGAGCGGGCACACCTGGCGGGCGCATCAGCCTTGCGCGAACTCGCGCTCGGCCTCGACGGTGCGCCTGACGTGGACGCGGCCAGCACGGCGGACCGCCATGCTGCCGAGCATCTTGCAGAGGCTCGTCGCGCCCGCGAAGCCGCCGAAGCAGCCTGCGCCCAGCGGCGCACCGCATGGCAGTCCGCCGACGCCTCGACGCGGGCAGCTGATCAGGCGTTGTCCGACTCCCGGATGCAAGCCGCCGCGCCAACCTCGGGAGTCAACATCCCGCTGCTGGTGCTCGGCGCCGCCCTGGCGCTGGGCGGTGCGGCACTGCTCGGCATGCAGGCCGTCCTCGGCGGCGCGCTGCTGCTGGCAGGCGCGGCCGTCGCCGTCGTCGCGCTGCGGGGACGCAAGCCGGCGCAGACCGACCCAACGACCGGGCCGGTGGCCGACGCGGTGCGTGCGTACAACAGCTCCCGCGAGGCTTCGCACAACGCCAAGGCAGCGCTCGACGAGGCCGAGCAGCTCCTGCAGCGGGCCACTACGGGCCTCGTCGCCGCTGATACCAAGGCCACGTTCGCCGCCAGCGCATTGACGACCGCCGAGCAGGCCTGGGGCAGGCTGCGCCGCGACTGCGTTGCGGCGGGGGTGCCCCAGGACGCTGGTGAGTTGCGCCGGCTCGCTGCCCGGATCGAGGCATGGCAGCGGCAGAACGACGACCACCAGCGGCACTTGCGGGCGGTCGAAGGGGATCGGTACGACATCGAGCAGGCCGAACGGTTGCTCGACGAGGCGCTGACCAGCCGCGGCGCGACCGCGCCGGGGACCCTCGATGAGCGGCTGGCCGAGTACCGGCGAGCGTGCAGTACCCGGGCGGAGCAGGCCAGCAAAGCGGACCAGGGGCCGGCCCTGCTGGCCAACCTGCAGCAGCGTCAGGCCAACGAGGCCAACGCGCAGCAGGCAGCCCGAGCTCGCCGCGAAGCCTTCGACGCGCTCGCGCGGGCGGCCGTGGCCATCCGGGCGGTCGGGCCGGGCGAGGAGTTGCAGGAGACTGACGCCGACCGCCTAACCGTGGCGCTGCAGCACTGGAACAATCAGCGGACCGCGGACCTGAAGCGTTCGCAGCAGGACCAGCGCGACTGGGCCAGTCTGCAGAACCTGCTCGCCGGCGGGACGCTCGATGAGCTGCTCGGCATGGTGGGGGCGCAGCGCGCCGAGGTCCAGAAACTGGGTGAGGCCGCGACGCAGGCACAGGCGGCAGTGCGCGAGGCCGAGGGCCGCGTCACGGCGCTGGCCGCTGCCATCGGCCTGGACCCGGACGCTTCAGCGGCTCCGCAGGGCCTTCCAGTGGCGCAGGCGCACGTCGCCCAGGCGCGTGCCGACCGGCTCCGCGCCGCCGCCGATGCCGGGAAGCTGCGGCTCGAGGCGGGCAACGCGCAAACCCGCGCAAGTGTCATGTCCGACAGCCTGAGGCCGGTCGCCGACGCCGAGACCGACCTTGCTGCTGCGGTGGACGAACTGCAGCGCGTGCAGCGGCTCGGCGAGACGCTGAACCTCACGCTCGGATTCCTGACCGAGGCCCAGGAGCGCGTGCACCGTGACATCGCGCCGGTGCTGGCCAAGTCGATCGAGAGCCGCCTGGCCACGGTCACCCTCGGCCGGTACACCAGGGTCCGCATCGACCCCGAAACGCTGGGAGTGCAGGTCGCGCCGGCCCTCGGCGAGTTCGTGGATGCCGACCGGCTGAGTTTCGGCACCACCGAGCAGATCTACCTGCTGGTCCGCATCGCCCTGGCCGAGATGCTGGGCAACGGCAAGGAGCCGTGCCCGCTGCTGCTGGACGACGTCACCGTGCACGCCGACGGGGCCCGGACCCAGGAGATCCTGCAGACGCTGCTGGCGCTGACCGAGGAGCGGCAGATCATCCTGTTCACGCAGGAGCAGGATGTGCTGCAGTGGGCGCAAGCCAACCTGACCGACGCCACCCGGCACAAGATCATCCAGCTCGAAACCATCCCGACCGGTAGCTGAACGGGGCCTGAGCATCTCCCGACAGAAGGACGAATCGCTCGGTGGATGCTGCTCGACAGGGGATGCGTCTTGTTAGTCCAGCATCAGGACGACTCGGCGCCGCTGCCGCCTGGCGCCTGCCCCCGTCCGCGCGCGGCTGCCGCGGAACCACAGGAACGGCCCAGAGTGCCGATCGGCATCAGCGCCGCGCATGATGGGCTACCGGGCCTTTCGTGGACAGAACCACCGTGACGTCGGCTGCGCTACCGAGCAGTTCAAGTACCTCGTCCAGGAACTGGTTGAGCAGAGAGGCCGCCAGCCGCTCCTTGCATCGGAGCTCGACGTGTCGTCCGATCGGTCGGCGGATGCGTCGGCGCGTGAACTCGCGGTCATGGGTGATCACGATCGCTCCATGCTCGTCAGCCCAAACGGTC
>CAZECO010000147.1:0-8384 GCA_964510455.1 uncultured Actinomycetes bacterium | reverse complement strand
CACCCCAGCGGCGATGGATCATCCGCCACGCCCTGCGCAACGAGACCAAGCGCGGAGCCGACGACGCCCGCGCTGTCCTGCACCGGTCTGTCCGACCGGCGGATTGATTTTCGGCCATTCGCAGTGGCGCGCGCGTGGGTGCCGAACCGTCAGCCGTCTGCGAGCCACGACAGGTGCGCCTGCAGCGCGGCCGTGACCCGGTGACGTCCGCGAGCTGCTCGGTCGGGGGGGGGCTTGGATGAATGGCTCCCGCCCAGCCCGCAGGTGCGCTACGGAGGCGGCTCGGAACGCCCGCGGCTCCGGCATCGGTGCTGACGATCTCGGCACCGCGGTCGCCCTCCTCGCATTCCCCCCGCGCGATCAGGTCGCGCCGTTCCAAACGGCCGAGAACGGTTGCGCCAAGTCATCGACTGGGAATCGCTTTGAGCACGGAGGACCAACGCCCCAGATGCCTGATTGTCTGAGATGTCCGGAAATGCGACCGGCCGCATGGATCGGCAGACTGAAAAGGGATCAGGGAGGTGCGCCATGAAGGCGGTTGTCTATCACGGGCCGGGCCAGAAGGCGTGGGAGGAGGTGCCGGACCCCGTCATCCGCAAGGCCACGGATGTGATTGTGCGGATGGAGGCCACCACGATCTGCGGCACGGACCTGCACATCCTGAAAGGAGACGTTCCAGCCGTCACCGACGGCCGCATCCTCGGACATGAGGGCGTGGGGACAGTGCTCGAGGCGGGCCCAGCGGTGGCAACCGTCGCGGTCGGTGACCGCGTCATCCTGTCGTGCATCTCGTCGTGCGGCGCCTGCTCGTACTGCCACCAGGGTCTGTACTCGCATTGCCTTGCCGATGAGGGAGCCAGCGGCATCGGGTGGATCTTCGGCCACCTCATCGATGGCACCCAGGCCGAGCTTGTCCGGGTGCCGTTCGCGGACAACTCCCTGTACCGGATCCCCGACGGGGTGAGCGACGAGGCCGCGGTGATGCTGTCGGACATCCTGCCCACAGGGTTTGAGATCGGAGTGCGGTACGGGCGGGTGAAGCCAGGCGACGTCGTAGCGGTCGTTGGAGCCGGCCCCGTGGGGCTGGCAGCCATGATGACGGCGAGCCTGTACGGAGCCTCGCGCATCATCGCCCTGGACCTGGACGCCAACCGGCTGGAGCAGGCGAGGGCGATGGGCGCCACGGATGCGGTCGACAGCAGCGCGGCGGACTGGGCCGAGCAGGTCCGAGCGATGACCGACGGGATGGGCGTCGATGTGGCGATCGAGGCGGTGGGGATCCCCGCCACATTCAAGGCCTGCTGCGATGTGGTGCGTCCAGGCGGCTCCGTCGCCAACATCGGGGTGCACGGCAAGCCCGTCGAACTCCCGCTGCAGGACCTGTGGATCCAGGATCTTTCGATCACCATGGGCCTGGTGAGCACATCGACCACGGCGATGCTGCTGAAACTGGTCGCCCAGGACAAGCTCCCGGCTGAGAAGTTTGCGACGCATACGTTCGGCTTCGACGAGTTCATGGCCGCCTACGACACCTTCGGCCGCGCGGCCGAGACCAAGGCGCTCAAGGTCGTCATCAGGGCTTCTCGCTAGGTCCGTGGAGATTTCGTGGAGCATGGCGGCAAGGTGCAATCTGCTGCCACCCGTCCGGGCGGGACCCGTCTGGCGACGGCTCGCCCTGCAAGGGGGACGACGGCGGGTACACGAGTTGGCGGGAGTCGCAGGCTCCGGGGGTGGGGCGTGGGCGCCAGTAGCTTGTCAGCATCGGACGGGCCCTCGCCATAGGCTGGACCATCAAACGGCCGGCAAGGTCAGCACCCCCTATCCGGGTCGGCGGCCCGGCCGGCAACACGCGGCATAGGAGGAATCCGATGACTGCTCCGGCCGTTGCCCCGTCTGCTGCGACCGCCACGGGCACAGAGGACCGCCGGGACCCGCGAGGCGCTCGCTGGGCGTACCTGGCCGGAGCCACCGGAGCGACCGCGAACCTCCTGCTCGTCGCCTTCTACGCCGCGATCCCCTCGGCGGGGCAGGAGAACCCGTTCGGCCCGGCCAACGACATCGTCGGTTCGGCGGCCACTGCGTGCATGATCCCGGCAGCGGTTTCGATCGGACGGCGCCTGCCGCCGCGGGGCCGGCTGCGGGCATTGCACACCGCGACGCTCGGCGCGCTCGGGGTGGCTTCCGCAGCCGGACCGCTGCTCGTCGCCGGCGTCCTGCCCTTCCCGGTCGCCACCGCGGCCTCGACCAGCGCGTACGGCGTGCAGGTGGCGTGGATCGGCCTGGGCAGCGCCTGGCTGGGTCGGCACGCGGGCCTGCCCAGGCGGACCGCGCAGCTCGGACAGGCATGCGCGTGGGCGGCCCTCGTCGGCTCTGGTGCGGCGGCTGGATCCCTCGTCGCACCCGATGCAATGCGCACCGCACTGCTCGCCTGCGGCGTTGCCACGGGGGCCACCGCGTTCCTGTCCGTCCCAGCGTGGTGGGTGCTCATGGGCCGTTGGCTCGACGGCCAGGCTGCCGCCGGAGCGGACGGCAATGGGGCCTTGCGATCCGTCGCCGAGCGAGCGTGAGCGGTCCGACCCGCGGCCTCGTCGCCGACGACCTCAACATCGCGATCCGCCCCGCGCTCCTGGGGGTCGTCTACCTGGTCGCCATCATCGTCGGCTGGATCTTGTACCGAGGAGGAACCGCATCGCGGAGCGCCCCTGGACGCAAGCCGACCTGGCGCAGCGCATGTCACGACAGTCGGTCAACGCCTTCGAGACGGGCAAGTTCGACCCGAGCCTGCCGGTCGCATTCCGTCTGGTGAGGCTGTTCGACCTGACGATCGAGGACATCTTCGCCGACGATGTAATGAGCTGTGTCAGCCGCCTGAGCCCTGCAAGGGCACGTCGATGCCGCTGCTCGACGGATCGACACCGTCAGAGGCTCAGGCCGTCAGCGTAGGGAATCGATGCCCTGGTCAATCGGCACCACGAGAGACGGCGGTCAGCAGAACCGAACACGGGGAGCCTGCGACTTGGCCGACCGCGCAAGCGGGATGATCGACGGCGAGACGTCCATGCCCCGGCGCCCGCACCCCCGGGTAGTGCGCCCGACACCTCCTGGCGCTGCGGAACGGCAGAGGCGGGAGATGATCGCGCGGTGACGTCGGCGAGGTCGCGAAGGGGGCGTCCGGAGCATCCCCCCGCGAAGGGGGCGGGCCGGTGAGCGGCTCCCGATCCCGCGGGCGACGGCGCCGCGCCGATGGAGCGAGGGACTAGGCTGCGTCGAGTGATCATCGGACAGGTTCTGGACCTCATCGCCGACCCGGGCGCGACGACGGCCATCGAGCCGCCCGGCGCCGGGGCCGGCTTCTGGGCGGGCGGCCCGTCGGCCGTCTGGCGCGATGGCGCCTACTACCTGGCCTACCGGCTGCGCCGTCCGGTGGACCAGGGCCGCGGCTACGCCAATGTCGTCGCCCGGTCGGAGGACGGCTGCAGATTCCAGACCGTGGCCACGGTGACCAGCGCGCAGTTCGGGGCGGCATCCCTGGAGCGCCCGGCACTGGTGCCGCTGGACGGCGGCTGGCGGCTCTATGTCTCCTGCTCGACGTGGGGCTCGAAGCACTGGTGGGTGGAAGCGATCGAGTCCGACGATCTCGCCGATCTCCCCGAGGGGCGCCGGACCATCGTGCTCGCCGGCGACGAGAGCACGGCGTGGAAGGACCCGGTGGTCCTGCGCACCAGGGACCGGTGGCGGATGTGGGCCTGCCGCCATCCGCTGGACGGCGGCGACGACGAGGCCGACCGGATGACCAGCACCTACCTGATCAGCGACGACGGCCTGAGCTGGACCGAGGTCTCCACAGCCCTGGCCCCGACACCGGATACCTGGGACGCGCGGGGTGCGCGAATCACCAGCGTCATGCCTGGCGGGAGCAGTTGGACGGCCTTCTACGACGGTCGCGCGAGCGCGGCCGAGAACTGGTTCGAGCGGACTGGGGCTGCGACCGGGGCTGCGCCGGACAAGTTCACCCCTAGGGCCGGGCCGACCCCGGAGGGCCGCACGCTGAGGTACCTGAGCGTGGCTGAGGCGCCGCAGGGAATCCGCCTCTACTGGGAAGCCTCACGATCGGACGGGGCCAACGACTTGCGCACCGCGTATGTCCCGCGGCCCTCGTCGCTCAGCCAGTCCTGAAAGGACTCGACCAGGACAGCCTCAAGCACGGCGATGTCGTCGCGGAACCCCTCGACCAGCTCGCGGCGGACCTCCACCGGCAGCGACGGACGATGTGCGGTGCCTCGGTGCAGCGTGGCCATGAGCGGCCGTTGCGCCTGCCTCCACCATTGCGGCGGCACGTAGCTGCCGGCCACCGCCCCGGCCTGGACGACGACCCGCAGCGAGTCGTTGACCACCCCCGGCCCGGCCCAAGCCGAGAGGTTCGACCCGGGGATCTCGGTGATCATGCCCTGCTCGATACCCAGGAAGTCCGCGATGCTGTCCAGGCTCTGGACGGGCTGTTCGATGAGTTGCCGGTAGCGCAGGACATGGACCTGCTCGCGCGGGAAGTACTCCAGCAGGTGCTGGAACTGCTCGCCGTAGCGGCCCAGACCCTGATAGCGCCAGAACGGCGCCCAGCCGTCCTCGACGCGCTGCTCCTCCAGAGCGCACGCCTTGCGGAAGTCGGCCTCGGGTTCCAGCCCGTCTGAGCGCAGGTGCGTCCAGTTCGAGTACGCCCGGTCGACCGGGTCGCGGATGATCGCGATGAGCTTGGCGTCCGGCACGGTCTCGGCCATCCGGCGGTGCGCCGAGCGGTGCCACAGGTAGAACGGCGTGCTCTCGCCGCGCAGGGCGCTCCGCGGCGCGGCGTCGAACAGCCGCTCGTAGTCCGACCGGCGCCAGATCCACTCCTGCCGGCTGTGCGCGTCCCCCGGGCCGCGGTGGTGCCGCCGTTCGGGGGCAGTTCCCCCCGTCAGGAAGTACTTCGGCTCCTTGGGCTTGGACAGGAACACCTGGGGATGCCGGAGGAGTGCCGCGTGCAACGCGGTGGAGCCCGCCTTGGGTGCGCCGATGACCAGGAAATCCGGGAGGGCCATCTCCCCATCGTACCCAAGGAAGTCACTAGGGAAACTAGGGAGATGGGGCACTCGCTGGGCCATGCGCATGAGGTCCCGCGAGAAGCGAATGCCGACGATCGCGAACCCGCAGCATCATTCTTGATCACCCGGTGCCACGTCTCCATTCGCAGGTTGCTGCGACACGCTGATGCCGGGCAGGGGCGCGCCTGGGCTCCGTGACTACCGTGGCAGCATGCAACTCGACCAGCGGCAGGAGGCTGCAGTACAACGGACGGCAAGGGTGAAGGAACGGTTGGTGGACTTCGCCCGCACGCCGCCGTTCGAACGGCATCTGCGCCGGATCCGTCGCGAGGTCACGCAGCGGGCGGATGACTACACCGACGTCGACGTGGTCGCCGTGGAGCATCTGCTCTTCGTGTTCCGCTTCGATGACGGCAGCACGGTCGTCGACCGATTCGTGTCGCGGCCGGACGTCACCGAGGTCGAGGCAGCGGTCGCAACCGGCTTCCTCGACGGTGTCGACAGCTTCTTCGAGGTGGCCACCGACGCGGAGGCAGCGGCGCCGCTGCTGCTGGTCCGCTGCTGCCTGTCCGAGCTCGAGCACCGGGTCGCACCCACGCTGCCCGCCGGAATGCCTGCGCTGCCGGCCGGTACGTTCCTGGTCGGGCGCCTGAACCCGATCGCCGGCACCGACCTGTGGACGACCAGCGGCGTGCAGCGGGTCTACCCGGCCTCCGATCGCGGGGCGATCGCCGAAGCGGTGTCCGGGCTTGCTCTGCGATCTCCCTGGCTCACACACCGCAATCCGGAGAAGCTCACGCTGGCCACCGAGCGGGTTGCAGCGATACACGCAGGTTTCGTCGCCCGGAACGGCACGGACCTCCTCCTGGTGCCCGGCCGCGAGCTCGCCGAGGTGTACGCCGACATGCTGGCGGGGCCGGCAGGCCTCGACGAGGTGTCGGCTGCAGCGAATCGTGAGAAGGCCCGGGCCGGCATCGAGGGGACGCCGCTGGCCGACGCCGACCAGGTGCTGGTGCACAGCCATCCGGTCGCAGGCCCGGGCTTCTACCTGGACTACCCGGCAGTGGCGCGTGCCCTATCGGCCGGGACCGACGCTGATCCGGGTGACCTCGACCTGCTGCGCGGCTACCTCGACGACCCCGCCGTCCCGGCCTGGCTGATGCGACGGGTCGTCGAGGAGCACCTGCCCACGGCCGACGCCGCGCTGGCCCGTGCGACCGGGCGGACGGGGTTCAGCTGGGAGCGTGACGGCGATCAACTGCTGCTGGACTCGGAGGGCGACCAGGTGCCGAGGGTGCCGATGGCGATCCTGCCCGCCATGTGCGTCCCGTCCCGCTGAGGCCGGATGGGCGCCTGCTCATAGCGTCAGGCGCGGCCAGTCGTCCACGTCCCGCAGGAGTTGGCGATCATGGCTGGACAGCACGACGGCCGCCGCAGTGCAGCGCAGCGCCTGGGTGAGTTCATCGACGAGTGCGATCGACAGGTGGTTCGTCGGCTCGTCGAGCAGCAGCAGGTGCGGACAGGAGGCGAGCGCGAGGGCGAGGTCCAACCGTCGCTGCTGCCCCACCGACAGCTCGCCGATCCGCTTGCCCGCCTCCTGGGGACGCAAGAGCCCCAACGCGGCAAGTCCGACGGCGTGCTCCGACGGGAGGCGGCCGGTGGAGACCAGCGTTCCGACGTGCTCTGCGTAGACCTCGCCGGCTCGCCGCTGGGGCGGGAGCGCCGACTCCTGGTGGAGCAGGGCGATGCGCGCCGCGGGGGATCGGTGCACGCGCCCGGTGGTGGCGTCGAGTTCCCCTGCCAGGACAGCGAGCAGCGTCGACTTGCCCGCACCGTTGGGTCCGGTCACGACCAGTCGCGACCCGCCCTGCAGCACGACCGAAGCCGGTGCGGAGAGCCGCCCGGCCACGGTCACGTCATCGGCTGTGAGCAGCGCAGCCCCGGTTCGCGCGGGAAGGTCCGGGAAACGCAGCGGGTGCGGCGGCTCGGGCACCGTCACCGGATGGGCTTCCAGCGCCGACCGCCTGCGCTGGACGTTCTGCACGAGCGCCCCGGCGCGGGTCGCCCGCTGATGTTTGCCGGTGCCCTTCTCGGGGCGCCAGCCGGTGATCAGCCGATTCTGAGCTGCGCTCAGGTCATCAGCCAGCCGGGCCCTCTCCAACTGCTGCCGGTCGAAATCCTGCTCCCAGCGCTCGCGCACGGCACGGCGCCCCTCCCGATAGCCGTCGTACCCGCCGCCATAGCCGCGGGGGCGGTTGTCGGGCGTCGGATCCAGGTCGACGATGGTCAGCGCCACGTCGGCGAGCAGGGCGCGATCGTGGCTGACGACCACGACCCCGCCGGCGCGGTCGCGCAGTTGTTGGGTCAGGAACTCCAGGCCGTCGCTGTCCAGGTGGTTGGTGGGTTCATCGAGCAGCAGGAAATCGGCGTCGCTGCCCAGCAGGCAGGCCAGACGGACCCGGTACCGCTGTCCGACGGACAGCTCCGACAGGCGACGAGACCAATCGGGTTCAGCCTCCAAGGCGTCGAGTGCGATGCGGACCCTGCGTTCGGCGTCCCAGGCATCGAGCAGCTCGGCGCGTTCCAGTGCTGCAGCGTAGCGCTGGAACGCAGCTTCGTCGCCGTCTGCCAGGGCGAGGCCTGCGGCGTCCAGTGCGCTCAACGCCGCCAGCGAGTCCGCCACAGCATCGGCGACGGCCTCGCCGACCGTGCGCTGGTCCGCCGTGGACAGCCCTTGTTGGGCGAGCTCGAGAGTCCCGACGCGGGAGACCGACCCCACGTCCGGCGTCAGCCTGCCCGCGAGGAGGTGCAGGAGCGTCGTCTTGCCACGGCCGTTCTCACCCACGATCGCGATGCGGGACGCGGGGGTCGCCGTGAGGTCGACGCTGGTGAGGACCGGCCTCCCGCCCAGCGCGATGGAGGCTTCTGACACGACGATCTGTGCGCGCGAGCGCGCAGGTGTATGAACCGGGGGGAGCATTCGATTCCACTTCAAGAGGCGCGCCGCAGCGCGCAATACGACGGCGACCGCGAGGTCAGGACGACATGCCCGCCGCGAACTCGGTCATCAGCGAGGGCGGCAGGTCGAGGCCGGCCGTCACAGGAAGTTCGAATACATGCCCCCACGCTACCGCACGAGGCCAGCAGCGCCCTCCTCACGCGCCTGCCAGGGCGGGCGGGGGCGCACCGCCCGCCGAACGGATCGGAGCGACACATCGAGCACCGCCAAGCTCCCACTGCCGCGGGTGGCGTCGGCGAACGCGTCGAAATCTGAGGGACACCCCACGGTTGAGCGGGGAAATCCGG
>CAZECO010000146.1:0-8435 GCA_964510455.1 uncultured Actinomycetes bacterium | reverse complement strand
AAGAGATCGAAGCGTCCGTCGAGCTGGCGGCTCACCTGGTGGCGCACCTGCGGAAGTAGCCAGTCCGAACCGCGGTCCTATGTCCTGGCGGGGCGGGTGTTGGCCCGCCAACCGCGGGACGCCGAGCTGTTCGCCGGACTCGGCCGTCTCAGCCACCGAGGCGGACGATTCGGACGGCGAGCTCGACCAGGAACTGAGCCCGTCGCACGAAGGGCTCAGCCTTCGTGGCCGATAGGAGGGCGGTGCCGTACTCGACGTCGCCCTTGGCGCTGATCAGCTCCCGCAGGGCCTTCTCGGCGGCGGGCGCGTCGCCCCGGCTGCCCAGGGCGGTCTTGAACTCCTTCGCCGCGCTCGCGTGGTCCTTGGCCTTGCGGGTGGCACCGGTCAGTGCCGTGACGATTGCATCCTTGGCGCTGATGCCGGCATGGATGGCGTCGCCTGGCGAGTAGCGGTAGACGGTACGGGTGGTCCGTCGAGGTGGTACTGGGGTTCCGAGCAGGTGGTACTGGCTGGTGTTTGTGGCGGTTGGGCCAGCACCACCTGCGCGTCGCCTATTCCCAGTGGTTCTTGTCGGCCCGGGGCTTGGTCGCTGCGGAGTTTGCGCATGTCGATGGTGCCGAGGTTGATGGTGTCGCCGGCCCAGTCGACCAGCATCGCCCGTCCGGGCTCGTGCTGCAGCGTCGCGACGAGGTCGTTCACCCGCAGGTGCTCGCCGAACAGGTGGCAGTACTGCGAGTACCCGTACTTCTTGCCCTGCCCGCCGGCGCCGACGTACTTGCGCCACGCCTGTTGCAGCGTGAAGTGCCGGTTGGCCTTCATCGACTTCAGGACGGCCGCGTAGTCGGGCCGCTCGTACTCCTCGGACACCCGTCTGCGCCCGTCGGGGAACAGGGCCTGAACCTCGGCCTCGGTCATCGACCCCGCCGCCCCCGCGGAGATCCCCCGAGCGGCGACCGTCTTCTTCACCAGCGAGACGTCCCGCCGGGAGCACCCGGCGACCTCGACGATCTCGCCGTAGCTGCGCCCCTCCAGCACCAGAATCATGATCTTGCGAAAGTTCGCCACACTGCCCCACCAGATAGAAGCGGCGACACCCACGTGCCACCGCTCGCCCAGAGGACAGGAAACCGAGCGGAAGTACCAACAACCCGGGAAAGCAGTACCACCTACGCGGACCGGCCGTACCAACAAGCGCTATCCGCCGTCGCCCGCGGCGGCGGTGTGGCGCTCAGCGGCGAGATTGGCGTCCGCTGAGGCCAGGTCCTCCTCTGACTTCCGGAGGAAGGCCCTGGCGTGGTTGAGCTGCTCAGCGCCGGCCATCAAGCGGCACCGAACCGTGTCCCCGTGCGCGGCATCGAGCCGATCAACGCGACCCCGTCACGCAGGATGTCGCCGACCACCGGCTCGCCGGATCGAGCCAGCTGCTGGAACTGGTCCGCGGTGAAGACCAGGACGTCGCAGCCGTTGCCCACGCTGGCGCGCACAGCGTCTTCGAGGTCGCTGCGCCCGTCCCACTCGGCAGTGGCGATGACCGCCAGGTCGATGTCG
The DNA here is from genome assembly GCA_964510455.1 of uncultured Actinomycetes bacterium. Taxonomy (GTDB): domain Bacteria; phylum Actinomycetota; class Actinomycetes; order S36-B12; genus CAVXYG01. The sequence goes on along the minus strand of CAZECO010000146.1, from coordinate 6,887 downwards.
CTGCCCCGGCTGGCCTCCCCGCGGGCGATCGACCCGAAGACGATCACCGACTCGACCTCGGAGCCAACCGCCGATGCGATGGCTGCCCGGAGCATGCCGATCGGATCGGCGAGAACGCGCAGGTGCGCCACCGCCGCATGCCCTTCGTTGATGGTGTGGACTCCCGCCCGACCGATGGTCTGAGTCTCGACGATGCCCAGCCGGGTCAGAGCCTTGAGCGCCTGCTGGACCGACCACAGGCTGTGCTCGTCGCTGACAAGGGCGTGGACCCGCCGACCGGTCAGCGGCGCCCCGGTACGCAGCAGCACGGAGAGCACGGCCCCGCGTGCTCCCGGGATCACTCCGCCGAAAGGCTCGCCGAAGAACATATGACCAACCTACCAGGCACATGACTGGAATGACTGTCATGCCAGCCTCGGCGCTACGTGCACGTGGACGGTGCCGAATCACGACGAACCCCCGATTACCAGGTGTCGACTTTGACTGACACCAAGGGCGATCAAGCCCGGAGCAGCGGCGGAATGACGAGCTCGACTCCTCAGATCCGGATGGTCGCCCTGAGGGCAAGAGGCTCGGGTGATCGAGTTCGGAGGCCCGATACCGTGGCGGCGTGGATCTCGTCGACCGCGTCAGGTCCGGTCAGGGAGATTTCGTTCCTTCGCGATCACGCCTCCTTGGCACGCCGACGCCCGCCGAGCCGCTACCGGAGATTGCTCGGGCCACCATCGGCCGACTGAACCACTTCGACCTCGACGGCCTTGTCCTCTACGACATCGATGACGAGAGTCCCCGCAACCCGGGCTATCGCCCGCTCCTATTCGGCCCGACAGTCGACGCTTCTGAATGTCACCGACCGCTAACAGGCCTCTGTCGCAAGGCAGTCTTCGCGTCAGAGAGGTAACGCGGTCGACGACGGTTCTGTCCGTGCCGTCCATACGCCGCCACGAGGGTTCGTGCACCACTCTCGTGAATCACTCGGCTCTCATCACTTGTCAGCCAGTGGCAGGCCCATCTACTGCAACCATCTACTGAAACATTGGCGTTGCAGTAGACATTGCAGTCAGCGCAGTGTCCAAGACGCGCGTGGATCGCGGAGCCCTTGCCCGTCCCACTCGACCAGACCGAGCTTGCGAAGCGTCTGCAAGTTTCGCGATGCTGTTGGCCGCGCGATGCCGGCCAGGTCAGCGATCTGCCCAGTGCTGAGTGGTCGGGCTTCCAAACGGAGTATGTCGAGAATCAGTCGGGCCGCCTTCGTCAGACTTGCGCGTACGTCTTCGTCGAGAGCGTCTGCCGAGGACAGGACGAGGCGAACCGATCCACTGCCTTGGGAGTAGATCGGGTCGGTCAGGCCGAGCATTCGCATCTCGGTGAAGATGCGCTTGATGCCTTCGCCGAGCTCGCGGGCGATGCCGAGGTCGGAACAGACGCGGACGATGCGTGGGTTTCGTGCATATCGGCTGATCGACAATGGATTGGACGGATCGGCAAGGCCAGGGAATCGGCCAGGGTTCTCGATCTCGATGCGGTTGGGAAAGATCTCGACGCGAACGTGGTCTCCGGCGATGGAGTACGACCGGTGGATCACGGCGTTCACGAGGCCTTCGAGCCAGACGTCGCGGGGGATGATCGGGCGCGGCTCGAACCTGCCGCTGGGCGCGAGGGCTTGGACCTTGGGCACCCACTCCTCGATCACCCCTTCGGCCTTCGTGATCTGCACGGGGATCGAACCCTCGCAACGGACGTCGCCGCCTTCGAAGAGCGACATGCGTGCCCCCGTACCGCGATTCGTGTCGGCATATCGCAGCACCCGCACCACGGCGCTAGGAAACAAGGACTGCGGCCGCCTGGCGAAGAGGAGCCAGCCTGCGACAGTGAGGCGGCTGTCGCGGGTGAGGAGGTCGCGGGCGGCGAGCATACCCTCAGGGGTCTGCGAACCAATCGACCTTTGGTACTCGGTGACCTGCTTCTGGTCGAGGTCCTTGGCCTCCGCTTCGACGGCAGTGCCGTCGAAGGGTGCGCTTCCTCGGTCGTACTCCAACTCCCTGCGCTGGGCGTAGCCGAGTCTGCGCGACTCGTCTCCGACGCGGAGGTAGACGTCGCCCTTGGTGGTCTCGCAAACGCGTTCGCCCGGGTTGACGCGCAGGACGAGCACGATCTTGCCGTCGCTCGTCGCCAACTCGATGATGCTGCACCGCACCACGGGCGAGGTGTAGTCCTGTCCTGTCTGCCGGAGTGTGTTGAGATGTGGCGCAGCGACTCCGTCAACCGTGCCGTCGTGGATGCCAACGACGATGTAGCCGCCTTCAGCGTTCGCCATCGCGACCAGTGGGACGGCGAGGTCTCGGGCACTAATGCGGCCAGCCTTGCGTTCGAACCACTGGTCCTCGGGCAAGCCGACGAGCTGCTCGACCGCCTCGTCAGGAGGCAGCGCGAGCACACGATCGACGTCACCCGGATGCACGAGGATACTGTAACATTGTTTCAGTTCATGCTAGTGACTGAGGTAGGGGACGGGTGGCGGGTGAGGATGGTGCCCATGACGAACAGCCCAGACCCGACCGAGCCCGCCGATGCCCCCGACGCGGACGCCACTGAGGGCGGCCCTGAGACCGGAAAAACTACAGCCACCACGGCCGAGGAGGCCATGGAAGCCGACAGCAACGTCGACGGCCACGTCGATGAATCGGCCTACGCCCCTACTGATTCCCCCACAGACCCCTGAGCCGGGTTGCTCTGATCAGTCGGGTAGCAGTGCACTCGTGCCCGTGTGCCAGAGGCGAGCTTTCCAGGACCACAGCATCCTTCGCCGGAAGTGCACGGACTATGCGGGCTGGTCCTGTGGGTCCCGCTATCTGAGCAGAGGATGTGTGCATGCCCGAGGGGGACGCCGTTCGCCGGACCGCGCTGAGACTCGACGCCGCACTGGTGGGCCGGCAGCTGACCAAGGCCGACTTGCGCTTTCCCGCGGTGGCGACGGTCGACCTCGTCGGAATGACCTGCGACACCACCGCAGTGGTCGGCAAGCATCTGCTCACCCGACTGAGAGGCGATCGCGGCGGCCTCACCCTGCATTCCCACCTGCGCATGGAGGGCAGCTGGGCCACCTGCGCCGCAGGGCCCCGTCCCTGCACCGGCCCTGCGTGGCAGATGCGCGCCTGGCTGGCCACGGCGGAAACGCAGGCCGTGGGGATGCGTCTGGGAATGCTGGACGTGGTCCGCACCGAAGACGAGCACCGACTCGTCGGACGCCTCGGCCCGGACATTCTCGGCCCGGACTTCGACCCCGCGGCGATCGCCCGGCGGGTGTCGGACTGCGGGGCGCGGCCGCTTGCCGAGACGCTGCTGGACCAGACGGTCATCAGCGGACTGGGCACGATATGGACGTCGGAGACAGCCTTCCGCGCCGGCGCCTCGCCCTGGCTTCCCGCCGAGCAGGTTCCGCGACTCGAAGATGCGCTGTCCGAGACACGGGCGATGATGCAGCGCGCGGTGTTGGCGCGGTCCCGGGCGCAGTTGCCGGCATACGCCGTCTACGGCCGGGCCGGGCGGCACTGCCGCCGATGCGGCACCCCGATCCGAACGGGCCGGGCGGGCGCTGCGCCGATGGACCGCGTGACCTACTGGTGCCCTACGTGCCAGCCCGGTCCCGCCGCCGACCCGCGACACCTGCCTCGCTAGCACCCGCGCTGGGGGGCTTTGCACCCGTTGCGTGGGCGGATCCCCAGCATCACGCCGCAGGGAACCCACGCAGCCCCTCTTTGTCAAACAGCCACCGATCCGCCCGGCCGCGGCCCGACCTGAACCCACAGGCGCGCGGTCCGCAGCCGGCCGCTTCCGCTGCGGTTGATCGCAGCGTTTCACCGCATGGCTGCGGCGGATCGCTGCGATCAACTCCCGGCGGACGCCAAGGGGCCTGCCGCTGCCGGACCGGGCGCCGCGACGACACTGGCGCCCGGGTCGCGTGCGGCCCCCACACCCTGCCAGCCAGACTCCGAAAGAAGGCTAACCACGCGCTGAACTCCCCACACGACCCACCCAACTGCCGCGCTCACCAAGGAAGGCGGTCAGAGCGGCACGGGCATGCGCAGTCGCTCCCGGTATACGGCATCGTCCAGCTGCGCCGGCTCGGTGTCGGCCATCCATCGCATCAGCGCATGCATGAACAGTTCCGGCTGTTCCAGGTGCGGATAGTGGCCGGCGTTGGGGATCATCGCGTACCGGCTCCCCGGCACTTCGGCGTGCGCCCGGGCGCTGTGCCGTTCCGGGATGATCCCGTCCCGATCGCCGTGGACGAGCAGCACCGGCACATCCGCTGCATACGGGAGCCGGTCCCGGGCACTGATCCGCTGACCCTTGAGGTCCAGAACATGCCGCACGGTGTTCAGGAAGGCAAGGCGGACGCTCGGGTCGGCGAACGCTGCTATACCCCGCCCGACCTCGTGCAACTCAGTGGTCGAAGCTCCCGGGATGTATCGGGCCACCGCGTCGCACGCGCGCAAGACGAGCGACCCGAAACTGCGGACGTGCCGGGCGGCGAGCAGGGGGACGACCAACTCGGCCCCGGGCAGGGTCGCCGCCGTCAGCAGCGGGCTGACGCCGCGGCCCAACCCCCCGGAGGAGACGAGCGCCAGCCGCTCCACCAGATGCGGGAACAAGTACGCGTACTGCATCGCGACCCCTCCCCCCAGCGAGTGGCCGATCACCGTGGCCCGCCCATGGCCGAGCGCGAACAGCACGTCGCGCAGTCCGGCCGCGTAGGAGCCGAGCGAGAAGTCCTGGTTGCCGCTGACCGACTGGCCGGCTGCGAACAGTTCCGGGACCACCACCCGTACCCCAGCCCGATCGGCGAGCAGGTCGGGGACCGACCCCCAAGAGTCGGCGTCCGAGGCGATGCCGTGCACCAGAGCGACCACCGGCGCGCCCTCATCGCCCAGCACGCGCACAGCGATCGGCCGTCCGTGCACCTGCACGACACTTCGTTCGGTCATGGGAGACATCCTGACACGCGGCCGACACCCGGTCGGCGCTCGCCTACCTGCCGGGATACCGGTGACGGATTCCGGGCCCACACCCGCCTGAGAAGGCCAGGCGTGGGGCCGACCCTATCGCCGACCCGGCGCCCCGCACCTCGGGCCCGATAAACGAGATCGGGCCCTCCTGCGGCGTTTGCCCTTCGCCGTTCCTGGTCGGGCAGCCCACGCGCGGCTGGTGTCCTGGCGCCGCACATGCCCACACCCGGTGCACCGGCACCGGCGAATCGTCACCAGCAGGGTAGTCGGTCGCCAGCCCAGCGCTTGTGCGCCAGCTCCCGCGTGACCGCGATGAGCGCCAGTGCATAGTCGTGGCGGTGCGTGTTGTCCCGCCAAACGACTCGACGTCGGAGCCAACCGCTACTGCGATGGCCGCCGGGAGCATGCCGAGAGCGCCGAGAGCGGCTCGGCACTAGAGCCAGCGGGAGCTTCGATGGCTGACACCGCATGAAGCCTGCTCCGAGGGGGAGACTGGGGTCGGCCGGCGGCCCGCTGGCCAAGGCCGCTCGACGGAGGGTCGCATGGAACATCGCTTGCCCACCCAGGGCGACGAGACCACGTTTCTCGCCATCCTCAGAGACTGGTCGTCGTTGCATCTCGACAAGAGTCCCGTTCCGGAATGGGAACTGGCGATGTCAAGCATGCAAGCTGAGGTCCGAGCGCTTCGCCAGGACGGCAGGTGGCGATCCGGCGGGCGCACACTCCTTCACGCCCTCGGCCTGCACCATGACGAAGTGCTGCTATGCCGGGCTCTCGCGTGGCTGCTCACACCTGATGGCTGGCATGGACTGGGTGACAGATTCATCGTCCGCATCCTCCACGACCTCGGTCTGGACGCCGACGAAGCGTCCAGCGCAACCGTGGCGAGGGAGGAAATGCGCGGAGACACCCGCGCCGACATTGTTGTCAGAGCAGGATCGACAATGGTCTTGATCGAGGCCAAGGTCTTCGCGCCCGAACAGCCGCGGCAGGCTGATCGACTTGCAGAACTCTGGTCGGACGAAGCACCCCGGCTGGTCTTCCTCACGCGGGATGGTCGACAGCCCCAGACCGCCATGGAGAGTAGGGGGGATTGGCTTTGCCTCTCGTGGACTGAGCTCGCCGAACTCTTAGCCCAAGTAGTCGATGATCTAGCCCAAGGTGTCGACGATGGTCCACATTGTGCCGCTGGTGTGCACGACATTCTCGAGACTCTGCAGCGATATGGGAGATGAGATGAGCATCGAAGACGACAAGCTGGCCTTCTTCCTCCGCCACTGGAGGCAACTGGCAGAGTGGTCGGCACTGCGTCATAACGCAGCAGAGGTCTTGGATCGGGAACTTCTCTCCTCCATCGAACGGCTGCGGGATGGCAGTGACTTGCCCGATATGGACCTGTTGCTGGGCGGTACCCGGGTCGTCAAACTGCGGATTGAGCCCAGGCATGCCTGGATTGAGTTCCAGTGGACTCGCAGCCGATTGTTCGACGGAGGCTGGCCCAAGCTCATCGTCGTCTGGAACCAGAAGCGCGGCAATCTGCAGGTGCGCGAAGCGGTGAAGAATTCGACGCGCCATCTTTGCGCCAGCCAAGGTTTGACTACGAGCGGAGCAGCCACCGGGTGGTGGGTCTGGTGGGGCGAATTGTCCCCACCTGACGAGCCCTTCCAGATCGAGGAGTATGCAAGTGACTGCGTGCAGCGTTTCTCGCAGGCCTGGCTAACGATGCATGAGCCCATCGAGAGAGCGGTTGCGAGCGTGTTAGGGCCCGAAGGGCGGTCCTGGCCGCCCCAGCCCTAGGTCGGTGTCTGGCCAATCACGGCCCAGCGGGCCTGACCCTGAGCGTTGCGCGGGCGATCACGAGGCTGCCAGCGCTTCCGG
>CAZECO010000145.1:3116-8502 GCA_964510455.1 uncultured Actinomycetes bacterium | reverse complement strand
TGCGCGCTGTCGTGGTGTCCGCGCCGGGGCCGGATCCGGCGCGGGCAGCATCACTGCTGGACGTGCCCGACCCGATGCCGGGCCCGGGGGAACTCCTGATCGAAGTGACCGCCTCCGCGATGTGCCGCACCGACCTGCAGATCGCCTCCGGCGATCTCCCGCCCCACAAGTCGCCGGTCATCCCCGGCCATCAGGTGGTCGGCCGCGTGCTCGAAGGCCCATCGGACCGCCTCGGCCAGCGCGTCGGCCTGTGCTGGCTCGCAGCCACCTGCGGCGCCTGCCGGTTCTGCGTCACGGGACGGGAGAACCTGTGCGATCAGGCGCAGTTCACCGGATACGACGTCGACGGCGGATGGGCCACCCGCGTCGTCGCGCGCGGTGAGTTCGCGTTCCCGCTGCCGGACGGCGACGACGTCGAACTGGCCCCCCTGTTGTGCGGCGGGGTGATCGGCTACCGGTCGCTGCGACGGGCCGGCATCGGGCCGCACAGCGCCGGAGCCAGGCTGGGCCTGTACGGGTTCGGGGCCTCGGCATCCCTGGCGATCCAGGTCGCGCGGTACTGGGGCGTGCAGTGCTTCGTGGTGACCAGGTCGCAGGCGGAGGCCGATCGGGCCCGTGAACTCGGCGCGGAGTGGGCGGGCACCTACGAGCGCCCCCTGCCGGCCAGGATGGACGCGGCCATCACGTTCGCCCCGGCGGCCTGGGTGGTCGTGCGGGCGCTGCAGGACCTCGACAAGGCGGGGGTGGTCGCGATCAACGCCATCCACCTGGACCCGATCGGGCCGATCGACTACCCGGACCTGTGGTGGGAGCGGCAGATCCGCTCGGTCGCCAACGTCACCCGGGCCGACGTGACGCAGTTCCTGGCGCTCATCGGCCCGGCGGGCGTTCAGACCGCCACCGAGGTGCTGCCCCTGCAGGCCGCAGCGGTGGGCCTGCGCCGGATGCTGGACGGCGACATCCGCGGGGCGTTCGTGCTCGTTCCGTGAGGCCGCCGGCCGACGCGCAGCAGGCTCTCGCGGCTCAGTCTCCCGCTTCGAGCGGAGCCAGCCCCTGCTCGGCCAGCGCCGCCGCAAGGGTGGGGATCGTCTTCGGGCCAACCCCATGCAGAGCGAGCAGCTGTGAGACCTTCCGGCCCTGGAGGTCCGCCAGCGTGCGGTATCCGGCCTCGGTCAGTGCGGCGCGCGCCGGGGATGACAGCCCCCGCGGCAACGAAGGAGTCTCGTCCATCGCCCCGACAGTACCGGCCCGCGCCCCACCCCGCCGACCGGCCCGGCGACCTGGGATCCGCAGCCGTCGTCCGGCACAATCCCTATGGGTCGTGCGACCCGAGGGCGGGAGGAATCGTGAAGGCAGTGGGCTACCGCGAGATTGGCCCCATCGATCGGCCGGATGCGTTGCTCGACGTGGATCTGCCCGATCCGCAGCCGGGGCCCGGCGACCTGCTGGTCGAAGTGGCCGCGGTCTCGGTGAACCCGATCGATACGAAGATCCGCGTGCGGAAGGCACCGCCTGCCGGGGAGGTCGGAGTCCTCGGTTGGGATGCCGTGGGGAGGGTGGTCGCCTGCGGCGATGAGGTGGCGGGATTCGCCGTCGGCGACCGGGTCTTCTACGCCGGGGCGATCGACCGGCCGGGCTGCGACAGCCAGCTGCACGTTGTGGACCACCGGCTGGCCGGCCATGCGCCGTCCTCGTTGCAGGACTCCGCTGCAGCGGCCGTGCCGTTGACGTCGATCACCGCATGGGAGCTGCTCTTCGACAGGCTCGGCGCCACCCTCGGCGGCGGCCAGGGTCAGGTGCTGCTCGTGATCGGAGCGGCCGGCGGTGTGGGGTCGATGCTGGTCCAGCTCGCGCGCCGGCTCACCGGGCTGACCGTGGTCGGCACGGCCAGCAGGCCCGAATCAGCGGCCTGGGTCGCCGAGTCGGGCGCCCACTTCGTGCTCGACCATCACCGGCCGTGGCGCGGCCAGTTGCAGGGGTTCGGGCTGCCGTCGGTGAACTTCGCGGCGTGCCTGACCCACACGGCGGAGCATTGGAGCTCGGTGCTCGACGTCGTCGCTCCGCAGGGCCGGGTCGGCGTGATCGACGATCCGAGTTCGCCGCTGGACGTCCATGCGATGAAGCCCAAGAGCCTGTCCCTGCGCTGGGAGTCCATGTTCACCCGGTCGCTGCACCGGACCCCGGACATGGCAGAACAGGGGGCCATCCTGGAGCGGGTCGCCACGCTCATCGATGACGGTGTCCTGCGCAGCACCGTCGCGCAGCAACTGTCGCCGATCTGCGCAGACACCCTCAGCGAGGCCCACCGGACTCTCGAGAGCGGGACCGCGATCGGCAAGATTGTCGTCTCGGGCTGGTAGCCCGCCCTACGGCCCCGGCGGGGTCAGCGGCCACGGCGCCGCCGCTTCGAGCTCGTGCGCCAACTCCAGCAGCAGGCGCTCCTGGCCGATGGCCGCCCCGAAGTGCACCCCGACCGGCGCCCCGTCCATCGTCCGCCCGAGGGGGAGCGAGATGCCGGGAGCGCCGGTGATGTTCTGCATCGGGGTTGCCATCGCGTACCGCACGAGGCGCGACAGGTGCGTGCGGAACGGGACGTCGGCGCCCAGCCAGCCGATCGGCGGCGCCTCATGCCCCACCACCGGGCCGATCAGCACGTCGTAGTGGTCGTGCAGCGGCATGTCGCGCCGTGCATCGCGGCGCAGCCGGACCAGGGCGCCCGGAATCCGCTCGAGGTGCTGGTTCAGCATCCCGGCCAGGGCGTTGGTGAACGGTTCGGTCCGGCTCCCATCGAAGCGCGACCCGTAGATCCGCCTGCCCAGCCGCTTGAAGCTGAAGGCCACCAGCATCCAGTAGCGCAGGAAGTCCGACGCGAACCTCTCCTCGTACGGGAAATCGATGACGTCCACGTTGTGGCCGAGCGCCTCGCACAGCCGGCCCGCCTCCAGCAGGGCGGACTCGGTCGCCGGACTGAACTGCACGCCCCGGTAGCCGTTGTGGGTCACCGCGATCCGCAGCCGCCTGCTGCCCGGGTGCTGGACGTGCCCGATCGGCGGCAGCGACGGGTTGCGGTACAGCTTCTCCGCCTCGGCGTAGTACAGGGCGGTGTCGCGGACCGTCCTCGTCAGCACCCCCTGCACCACGATGTTCACCGGTGCCTGCGCCAGTTCCGGGGCGTCGATCAGCCGTCCGCGGGATGGCTTGAGGCCGACCAGGCCGCAGCATGCGGCGGGGATCCGGGTCGAGCCGCCGCCGTCGTTGGCGTGGGCCAGCGGGAGCGCTCCGGCGGCGACCAGGGCGGCTGATCCGCCCGACGACCCGCCGGTGGAGCGGGCGGTGTCCCAGGGATTGCGGGTCGGCCCGTAGCGCACCGACTCGGTGGTGGCGGTCAGCCCGAACTCCGGCATCGCCGTCTTCACCAGCGGCCGGAAGCCGAGGGCGAGCCACTGCGCCACGATCGGCGAGGTATGTCTGACCGGCCGATCGGCGAGGGCGTTCGATCCCCAGCACGTGGGGTAGCCGGCGATGTCCTCGGTGTCCTTGATCGCCGTCGGGATGCCGGAGAACGGCGCATCCGCTACCGGTGCATCCTCCGGGAGGCCATCGAGGTCCACGACCACCGCGTTCAACGTCGGGTTCGCACGGCTGATCCGCTCCCGGGCGGCCGTCCACAGCTCCTCGGGGGACACCTCCCGGCGGTGGAGGCGCGCGATCAGATCCACGGTGTCGCTGGCCCCGAGGGCGTCGTCGCAGACCGCCGTCAACATCCGGGTCGACTGATCCATGTCCGGACCCTACGCCGGGCGTCGGGCCTCATGCTGCTGCTGCGTGCGATGCGGCATTACGGTGGGTCCATGCACGCCCATGAACTGATCGAGCTGGAGCACGCCCGAGGGGCCCGCAACTACCACCCGCTCCCGGTGGTGGTGGAGTCCGCGGAGGGCGCCTGGATCACCGACCTCGAGGGCCGCCGGTATCTCGACTTCCTGTCGGCGTACTCGGCGCTGAACTTCGGACACCGGCATCCGCGGCTGATCGCCGCCGCACAGGCACAGCTGCAGAAGGTCACGCTGACCAGCCGCGCGGTGCATTCGGCGCATCTGGGCCCGTTCTGCGAGGAGCTCGGCGACTTGCTCGGCCAGGACCGCGTGCTGCCCATGAACTCCGGTGCCGAGGCGGTGGAGTCGGCGATCAAGGTCGCACGCGCGTGGGGGTACCGCGTGAAAGGGGTGCCGGAGAACGAGGCCGTCATCGTGGTTGCGCACGGCAACTTCCACGGGCGGACCACCACGATCATCTCGTTCAGCGACGACCCCGACGCGCGCAACGACTTCGGCCCGTACACGCCCGGATTCGTGTCCGTCGATTACGGCGACATCGCCGCCCTGACCGCCGAACTGACCAACCCCAATGTTGTGGCCTTCCTGGTCGAGCCGATCCAGGGCGAGGGCGGGGTCATCCTGCCGCCCGAGGGGTACCTGCCCCAGGTGGCACAGGCGTGCGCGGAGGCAGGGGTGCTCTTCATGGCCGATGAGGTCCAGTCCGGCCTCGCCCGCGCCGGAACCACGCTGGCCGTCGACTTCGAGGGCCTGAAGCCCGACGTGGTCATCATGGGCAAGGCGCTCGGGGGCGGCATCCTGCCGATCTCCGCGATCGCCACGCGCGACGATGTGCTCGGTGTGCTGAGGCCCGGCGAGCACGGATCCACCTTCGGCGGCAACCCGCTGGCGCTGGCGATCGCGCGCGAAGTCGTGGCGATCCTGAGGACTGGTGAGATGCAGCAGCGCTCCACGGAACTCGGAGCGCACATGCTCAAGCGCTTGACGGCGGAGGTCCCCGGTTCGGTCCGGGAGGTGCGCGGGAGGGGACTGTGGGCCGGTATCGAGGTGCATCCCGAGCATGCACCGGTGCGCCCAGCGGCCTACCGGGCACTGGCCAACGGCGTCATCATGAAGGACACCCAGGTCACGACACTGCGGATCGCCCCGCCGATCGTCATCGGGCAGGCCGACCTGGATCACGGCCTCGATGTGGTGCTGGCGGCGTTGCGCGAGGGCCAGTCCGGCTGAACTCCCCCGCAATCCTGGCCGGCCGGCGTCCTGCGGGCTGTCCGCAATGGGTTCCGCCCCAGCTGGTGACCACTGACTCGCCTGGCTCGGCCGGCGGTGCTGGCACACTCTCGGGCCATGATCAATCCAAACCATGATCAACACACCGTTTTCCGTTATGTTGATCATGGTTCCGATGGATCTTGCCGGCGGCTGCCGCACCGAGTCCTGGTTCTCCCGCCGGTTCGCGCGTTGGTCTGGGCCGAAGGGACCCGTGCACCGCAAGACCTTCGTGCCGGACGAGGACGGCTACTGGGAGGCCTCCTGGTACGAGCGGGGGC
>CAZECO010000145.1:0-3016 GCA_964510455.1 uncultured Actinomycetes bacterium | reverse complement strand
TGGAACAAGTGAGGACGATGGCGGATACAAACCTTGGGCAATCGGCGGTCCCCAAAACGTTGGGGCCGTGGACGATCCTGTCACGCATCGGATCGGGCGGCATGGGCGTGGTCTACAAGGCCACGCGGCCGGATCTGGGCGACCGGACCGCCGCCCTGAAGGTCATCCGGCCGGGGCTGCTCGACGACGAGGCGGTGCAGGCCAGGTTCGCGCGCGAGGTCGAAGTTCTGCGCCGCGTGCGCGATGTGCACATCAGCGAGTTCATCGACGCGGACCTGCGTGGCGACCCCGCCTGGTTGGCGACCGCATTCATCGAAGGCCCGAACCTGCGCGACCACGTCGCCGCCCGCGGTCCGCTGAGCGCGGACGGCTGGTGGGAGCTGGCGCGCGGCCTGGCGCAGGCGCTGGCGGTCCTCGAGGTCCACGGCATCACGCACCGCGACATGAAGCCGGCGAATGTGATCCTCGCCGAGCACGGGCCGGTGCTCATCGACTTCGGCATCGCCGTGCCGGAGGACGCCGCCTCGCTCACCGGAACCGGTCTGGTGACGGGGAGCCCGGCGTGGCTGTCGCCGGAGCAGGCGAACCTGAAACCGGTGTCGGTGGCCAGCGACATCTTCTCGCTGGGCTCGCTGCTTGCCTTCGCGGGGACGGGTCGGCCGCCGTTCGGCGCGGGCGCCCATGTGGCGATGCTGCTGGCGATCGCGACGCGGGATCCGGACACCGCCGGGTTGAGCGAGGATCAGCACCGGTTGCTCACCGCGATGATGGCCAAGGAGCCCGGAGCCCGGCCGTCCGCCCGCCAGGTGCTGCAGTGGGCCAAGGGCGGGGGTGCGGGGGTCCCGGTGAGTGCTCCGCTGGATTCGTCGGCCACCCAGGTGCTCAGTCCGGGTGCGGCCCCGCATACCCAGACCATTCCGGGCCTGGAGGCCACGACGATCGCCCCCGCGGCCGCGTCGGCGACCGGACCCGTCACCGCACCCGTGGCGGCAGCGCCGCCGCCGACCGAGCCGCCTCCCACCGCGGCCCCGCGGCGCAGGCGGGGGTGGTTGCCGATCCTGGCTGTGGTGCTGGCCGCGGCACTCGTCGGCATCTGGTGGACCGGCCGAGACGGCGGCGACCGTGAGCTCGGTGAGCGCGACGACCAGGTCGAGGAAACGCCGGAGCCCAGCACGCCGCCGACCCCTCCCGCCCCGACGCCCGGGACCGTCGCGCAGTCCGGGGACTGGGTGCTGGCGGGTTGGAGCATCGAGAACGACGCCGCGGGCAGCATGTCTGTCGCCGGCACCATCAGGAATACCGGCTCGGCGGCTGCCACCGGCTACGCCACCGTGTTCATCTACAGCGACGGTGCGGCCATCGGCTCGGCCGAAGGGCAGCTGCCCGAGGTTCCCGCAGGTGGCCAGGCGGCGGTCACGCTCGTCGGCGACGACCCCTGGGCGCCGGGGGCGAAGTCGGTCGCGCTGGACGTCCAGTAGCCGCCGGTGGATAAGCAGCGCCGGCTCGGATGGTTGGCGGTCGGCGCCCAGTTCGCGGCCATGTTCGCGATCGTGCTCGCCGCTTGGGCGTCCTCCGGTGCATCGCGCTGGGCGGCCGTCGGGGCGGGGCTGGTCCTGCTCGGCGGCGCTGTGCTGGCGTTGTCGCTCCTCAACCTCGGCTCGGCCCTAACGCCGAACCCCGTGCCGAACGGGTCGGATCTGCGGCGGGACGGGATGTACCGGCGAGTCCGGCACCCGATCTACACCGGCCTCCTGCTCGTCATGCTGGGAGTGGTGCTGCTGCGCCCCGGGTGGTGGCCCTTAGTCTTCTGGGTCCTGCTGCTGGGAATCCTGACGGCCAAGGCGCAGTGGGAGGAGCGGATGCTCAGCCGCCTGTTTCCGGAGTACCCGGACTACATGCGGATGACAGGTCGCTTCCTGCCGAAGCTGCGCCGATCGCGGTAGCCGACATGCTCGACCTCGTCCTCTACCAGCCGCAGATCCCCCCGAACACCGGCAACATCATGCGGCTGTGTGCGAACACCGGGGCGAGGCTGCACCTGGTGGGGCCCATCGCCTTCGACCTGTCGGACGCCGCGCTGCGTCGAGCGGGTCTGGACTACCGGGACCAGGCCGTCGTGACGGTGCATGATTCGTGGTCGGCCGTGCGGGCGTCCCTCGGTCCTCGCCGCTGGTTCGCGGTGGACGTCGCGGGAGCCCGGGCGCACAGCGACCCGCAGTTTCGCCACGACGATGTACTGGTCTTCGGTCGCGAGCGCACCGGCCTGCCGGCGCAGGTGCTGGCACGGTTCCCAGCCGACCGGGTGCTGCGGATCCCCATGGTGCCGGGCAGCCGGTCGCTGAATCTGGCGAACGCGGCGGCGGTGGTGCTCTACGAGGCGTGGCGGCAGGCGGGCTTCCCTGGCGCCGCAGAATCTGCGGGGCCGCCAGGGCGTTGATGGCGCCCCGGCTGCACGAAGGAGGCAGGATTGCCCCATGCGGTACGTCACCCTCGACGTGTTCACCGACATCCCCTACAGCGGGAATCCCCTGGCTGTGGTGCTCGAGGCCGACGGCCTGGCCCCCGCGCAGATGCAGCGCATCGCGGCGGAGTTCGGGTACTCGGAGACGGCGTTCGTCTCGGCGCCCACCCGGCCGGGCTTCGACGCCCGGGTGCGGATCTTCACCCCGACGACCGAACTGGGCTTCGCGGGACACCCCAATGTGGGCACGGCCCTGGCGCTGGCGGAGGGAGACCGGACGCTGCGGTTCGAAGAGGGCGCAGGGCCGGTGACGGTCGAGGTGGTGGACGGGGTGGCCGAGGTGGCGGCGCCGCAGCCGTTGCGCATCCTCGGCCCGGCGGATGCCGAAGTCGTCGCCCGTGCCTGCGGCCTGACCACGGACGCGATCGTCGGGGAACCGGTCGTCGCGACCTGCGGTACGGCGTTCATCGTGGCCCAGGTCCGTGATCTCAGCGACGCGCGCCCGATCGAGTCCATCGACGTGCTGGGCGCGCTCGGCATCCTGCTGTACAGCCC
>CAZECO010000144.1:6897-8532 GCA_964510455.1 uncultured Actinomycetes bacterium | reverse complement strand
ACGCCGGCCACGGCGTCCAGCGTCTTCAACCCGTCCCCGGTGTTCAGCATCACGGTCTCCTTGGCAGGATCCAACCGGCCGTCGGCGAGGAGCCGGCGCATGACGGCCAGCGTCACGCCGCCCGCAGTCTCGGCGAAAATCCCTTCGGTCTCCGCCAGCAGCAGCATCGCGGCAACGATCTCATCGTCGCTGACGTGCGCGATCGCGCCGCCGGTCCGCCGAACCGCATCCAGCGCGTAGGGCCCATCGGCCGGGTTGCCGATCGCCAGCGACTTCGCGATGGTGTTCGGCTTCACCGGGCGCACGACGTCCAACCCGGCATCGTAGGCCTGCGCCACCGGCGAGCATCCCGTCGCCTGGGCGCCATAGACCGCGTACTCGTGAGGTTCGACCAGTCCCAGCGCGGTCAACTCGCGCCAGGCCTTGTCCACCTTGGTCAGCAGCGATCCGGAGGCCACCGGGATGACCACCTGATCGGGGAGCCGCCAGCCGAGCTGCTCGGCCACTTCGTATCCCAGGGTCTTGGAACCTTCGGCGTAGTACGGCCGGAGGTTGACGTTGACGAACCCCCAGTCGGCGGTCAGCGGGTCGCCGATCAGCTCGCTGCACAGCCGGTTCACATCGTCGTAGTTGCCCTCGACGGCCAGCAGGACCCCGCCGTAGGTCGCCGTCGTGATGGTCTTGCCGGCCTCCAGGTCGGACGGGATCACCACCACGGAGTTCTGGCCCGCGCGCGCAGCCGCCGCTGCTACCGCGTTCGCCAGGTTGCCGGTCGAGGCGCAGGCGATGGTCGTGAGGCCCAACCGCCGGGCTGCGGACTGTGCGACCGCCACCACCCGGTCCTTGAACGAGTGGGTGGGGTTGCCCGAGTCGTCCTTGACCCACAGCCCGCCGGTCATCCCCAGCTCCTTGGCGAGGTTGTCGGCGCGCACGAGCTTGGTGAATCCGGGCTGCAGGTTCGGCTCGCTGCCCGCGTAGGACGCGACGGGCAGCAGCGGCGCGTAGCGCCACAGCGAGTAAGGCCCGGCCTCGATCTGCGCGCGCGTGATGCCGCTGAAGTCGTACTGCACCTCCAGCGGCCCGAAACACTCCTCGCACGCATAGGCGGCGCCAAGCGCGAAATCCGCTCCGCATTCACGGCACACCAAGCCGGTTGCCCGACCGAAGTCAGGGGACGACGTCATGCAAGCCTCCTCATCTTTCCCGCGCGGGGACGGACTTGGCACCTGCCATGGCGAACAGGTTGCCGGGGCTTCATCGGGCCGTTTCCCTCTGCCCCTCTGGATGAGCTATCGATTCAGTTGGTCGCGGTCGTCGGCGATGCGTTTGAGCATAGGGCAAATCAGCCCGGAGTCTGGAATCGTGCGATCACCGTCGCATCGCCATGTGCTCCAGCGCCGCCAGGCGTACGGCGTCGAGCAGGACCTCGGCGCTGCGCCGGCTGGTGAAGCCTGCCGCGAAGCCTGCCGCGGCCGCTGACAGGCCTGGTGCCCGCCGGAGGATGTCGTCGAGCCGGTCGAGCCACGCCTGCGGCGGTGCGGTGTCCGCGAGGAGGAAGTCCGGCAGCGCGCAGGACTCGCGGAAGCCGGGGTAGTCCGAGGCCAGCACCGGCACGCCGAGCGCCTCGTACTCGAT
>CAZECO010000144.1:0-6797 GCA_964510455.1 uncultured Actinomycetes bacterium | reverse complement strand
GGAAGCCGGGGTAGTCCGAGGCCAGCACCGGCACGCCGAGCGCCTCGTACTCGATAGCTGCGATGCCGAACGTCTCCTCCCAGTCGGGCGACCGCCGGGACGGCAGGACGGCAGCCGCCGAGGCCGCCCGCAGCAGATGTGCCTGTGGTTGGCTCAGGTCGCCGAGCAGCTTGACGGAGCGCAGCCCGCGGTCTTCGATCTGTCGGGCCAGGTTCGGCGCCAGCGGCCCGGACCCCGCGATGGCGAAGACGAGATCATCGCGTTCGCGCGCCGATTGCGCGATGTCGAGGACGTGGTCGACGCCCTTCTCGGGCACCAGGCGGACGAAGGTGCTGATCAGCTGCTGATGGGGTTCGATGCCGTTCGACGCCCGCCAGCGGGCGACGGCTTCGGATGCCGGCCGGCGGAAGGACTCCGGCGGAAGCCCGGGGTAGCGCACCACGACCCGTCCGGCGAGCTCCTCGAAGGCGGTCGGGTGGAGCACCGACGCAGCCGCCTCCAGCAGCAGCTGCCGCGCTCGCTGCGAGACCGCCATCACAACATCGGACGCCGCGATATCCGCCAGCAGCACGTCGGCTTCGCCGTCTGACGTGTGGCGCGCCAGGGATGATGTGATGTCGGACCCTTCGACGCTGACGACGACGCTGACGCGGTTCCCCGACAGGTGCGCGGTCCGGGCTGCTCGGAGGGCGACTTCGGCATGCGGATCCGCGTACAGCGCCAACACGGTGGTCACACCTGCGTCTTGTGCCAGACCGGCCAGCCTCGCCGCGAGAGCCTTCAACAGCTGGCCGTCGGGCACTTTGGGGTTGGCGTGCCGTGACGCGGTCACCTCGTGCACCACGACGCCGTCATCGCGGTACCAGGGCGGAACAGCGCCGCAGTAGGAGACCTGATGCTGCGGCCTGCCGAGCAGTTGGGCCAGTTCGCGGTTGAGCCAGAAGGCCTGATGCGAATGCCCTGAGATGTAGGGCGGGTACTTGCTGACCGTTGCGAATACCTGGGTCACCGGACCGCCTCGAGGGACCAGGACGTGTGCTCGGCGACGCGGCGCAGCAGCCGCTGGACGAGCAGCGGGTCGTAGGCCAGCGCCTCATCCGACTCGATCAACCTGCTCAGCAGGGAGTAGTAGGCGGCTGGAGACATTGCGAACCGTGCCCGGATGGCGTCGTCCTTCGCGCTGGCTTTGCGCCATTGGGTGCGCTCGAAGGCCAGGATGCTCTCTTCCAGCGGTGACAGGTTGGAACCGGGGGCTTCCCACCGGCCGCCGGGGGAGGCTGCGGGTTGCGCCACCATCACCACATCCTCGTCCTCGTCCTCGCTTTGGCTCCATCGTAGGGCGAGGCCCGACACCGCAGCGTCAGCACATGCGACGTCAGGCGTCCGGCTTCCCCGTGATGTTGAGTCGGCGCGCGAACAGATAGCCCCAGCCGTTGGTTGCCCAGTGGAACCCCATGGGGGCGAACAAGCTGCCGGAGATGACGCGCAATCCGGTGAAGATGAGGCCCCCGATCGCGGTATTGACCACGGCGCCGGTCACCCCGATCGCCTGGGCGACGCGCGGTATCTGGGACCCCGCGAGTCCCGGGTTGCGCTCATGCAGATCCAGGGAGCCGAGGATGTGCCACAGTCCGAACAGCAGCGCGGTGATCCACGTGGCATGCACCCAGTCGATCCGTCGGCACATCATCGCCCACAGCACAGCTCGGAACGCGACCTCTTCGAAGAGGACTGTTCCGAAGGGCAGGCGGACGAGGGCCTCCCAGTAGACCCGCCACTTCGGCATGCCGACGATGCTCTGATCGCCGAACATCCCTCGGAACCGGGGTATTCGCGAGCCGACCTCGTAGATGCCGTAGATCCCGATGATCGAGCCGATCCCCCAGACCAGCCCGGGGATCCAGGTGGCAGGAGCCAGGCCCATATCGCGCCACGTCGTCCCGTCAAGCACCCCGATCGTCAGAACGACGACCGACCCGCCGAGCGCCCAGAACAAGTACAGGTCCTTCAGCGCCTTGTGCGCCGCCACGTTGACCATCAGGATCATCACGACCACGGCAGCGACCGGCCACCATTCCAGACTGGTGTTGATGGCGGGGATGGTGTTGTCCGGTGTCAGGTCCACCAATGCCGGAAGAGCGGTCGCAGCGGTGCTGAACGCCAGCGGCACGACGCGTCTCCATCCGTGTGGTGATTCATGGTAAGTGGCCTGGCGGCGTCCGACGGCGACGGCTGCCCGAGCGGTTTCCGCGCACGCGCGGCGGGTGCTTCGGCGGGGCTTCCGCGCGGGGGTGCCTCGCCCACGACGGTTCCTCCCGACGGGGCGCGAGGAGTCACCGGCTGCCTGTTTGCACCCCGTCTGCGGGGCGCGGATCGCCCGCGACACGCCCTCGGGAGCCCACGCAGCGGGTACAAAGCCCCGCGACGGGTGCTACCCGCCGTGGACCCGCACCGCGGGGCCGGCCCCACGATCCGCCCCCCGCCCCCCGCCCCCCGCCGGACACTGATGCCGCCACACCCCGCCAAGCACCCGGTATCCGTGGCGGGAGGCTTCCCCGTTGTGAGGCTCGACGCGCCTGCTGGGTCCGTGCCCTGCGGAATCGGCCGCAGGTGGCCGAACCTGCATGGGATCCCCCGACCGGCGACCACGTGCGGCGCCACCGGTCGCAGCGCACCTGCAAGTGCTGTGGAGCGCGATGCCCACCTGGCGGTTGCGACAGCCCCCGCGCAGGGTCAAGCGTCCGCCGGCACCTCGGACGCAGCCGCCTCCTCATCCTGTTCGTCGGAGCTCTTGGGCGCCAGGAGCACCGCCAGAGCGAAGGCGGCATACAGCAGCAGCACGAACAGCAGCTGGCCCCAGGTGCGGCCGGGGATGATGGCCAGGAGCACCAGCCCGACGATGGCCCCGCCGACGAGGAAGGGTCCCCGATGGCGCGCCGCCAGTGCGGGCGATTGTCCGAGGACGTGGCGGCCGGCCTGGGCCGCGCGCGAGTCGCCGAGGACGAACAGCAATCCGGCCGCGATGACGCCGAGGATCATGACCACGGCGATGCCGCTGATCAACGAATCGGTCACCGTGCCGAATGCGGCATCGACCGCACCCTTCATGCCCTGGTCGGCCACCGCGCCCACGAGCGAGTCCTGGACGGGGGCCAGCGCGAGCTGGACCAGCAGCATCGACAGCGCGACGCCGAGGACGATGATCAGGAAGGTGTGCAGCCGGCGCAGCGAAACGGCGACAGCCAGGCCGATCAGGACGAGCGCGGCAAGGGGCGCGAGCAGCGCGACGGCCTTGGCGGTTTCGTAGGCGTTCTGCGCCGCGGCAAGGTCATCCGATTCGAACAGCGTGATCGTGCCGAAGTCGTTCGGCAGGTCCATGCCGAGCTGCTCCTCCAGCGCACTGATCGCGGCGTCGATGTTCTCCGGGGTCACCGCCGGCGGGTTGATGTCCCGGTTGAGGAGATCGGACAGGAAGTCGGCGCCCTCGGCGAGCAATGCGTTGATGACGGGGGTGATGTTCAGCACGATGACCCCGTTGGAATTCTCGATTGCTGTGGTGTCGGAACCGGACAGGATGTCGATGGTCAGCTCATGGCCTTCAGCCAGGGCGACGTCCCATGCCTGTTGGAACTGATCGGTCTCGATCAGCTTCGTCGTGCCCTGGGCCAGGTAGTTCTGGGCCGCGGTGGTGATCGGGCCCGCCACGAGCACCGCCCGCTCCGGCAGCACCTCGGCGATGCGATCCTCCAGCTCCAGCGCCTCGACCAGCTGGGCGGCGGCGCGGTTGCCGATGGCCTGAGCCACTTCCGGCTGTTCGATGATCGACCCGACCCGGTCGACGAAGAGCTCGGTGTTGTTCAGCGTCCGGAAGGTCCACAAGGTCAACAGCGCCAGCGTCGTGGCGAGGACCGCCAGCACGACCAGGATCCAGGTGAACACGTTCCGGATTCGGATCGAACGCTGTTTGCGCTCTGAGGCGAGTTGTCCTCGCAGCGACTCGATCTCGATGCGGAGTTGTTCCACGTCGCCGGGTTGGGTGGTGCTCATCGCCGAACCTCCATCGGGTGGCGGGCCGCCCGGTGCGGACGACGATCTGCCGAGTACATGATTGCCGATGCCCGGCCCGCCCTTGAGCAGCGATCGGGGTCATGTTGCCGCGGGCGTGTCGCCCTCAGCCCGTGGGCCCGGAACGTCGCCACCCCCAGACGGGTCGTGTTGTGCGGGCGCGCGGCATGCACGCGGTGAACGCGAGCAGCGAACCCGGCCTTGTCGACGCGGGCGTGATGCCCCATGCGGCGGCCGGGGGACGTTGCCACCGAGCCCTGCCTTGTCGCACTTACACCTCGTCGCTGACCTCCAGCACCCCGTCGGCGATAGCCTGCGTGAACTCCGCGTAGTCGGCTTCGGTCTGCTGCGCGTAGCGCTCGCTGAACTCCACCAGTGCCCCGTCCAGCTTGTCGGAGGTGCCCATGTACGCGGTGATGGACTCCGGATCGCCGGTGCGGGCATGGCCGCGCGCCATGAGTTTGCCGCAGATCGAGGCGTAGTACCCGAGGCCCTTCGGGGCGGCGGCGTCCACGTCGAAGGAGCCCTTCCAGTCGCGCAGCTGCCGGAAGTAGAAGTTGATGCCGGCCGGGCCGGAAGCCCAGCCGAGGAAGATGTCGGACTGGGCCTGGATCATCCGCTGCCCATCGACGACGCGCTCCCCGTGATGGGCGTGACCCGACGGACCGAGGAACTCCTCGAGCACCGACGCGTTCGCCTCCTTGGCCTGCAGGAACAGGGGGTCCTCGGCGTCTCGCCCCTCCAGCAGCAGCACGTAGCAGCGCGTCCCCACGCTGCCGACACCGACGACCTTCAGCGCGATGTCGACCAGTTCATAGCGTTCCAGCAGCATGCGCCGATCTGGTCGCAGCGTGGTCAGGTACTGCGCGAAGGTGGACCGGACGCCCTCATCGATCTCCTCCGGGGACCGCTCCGGCAGGACCTCGCGGATCGGGACCAGGACCGGGTGATCGGCCTTCAGCCGGAACCGGCCCTCGACATTCTCGGCCAGCTTCTCCAGAGCCTGCAGGCTGTCCTTCGACCTCGCACGCCGCTCGAAGTCCACCAGCCTGCGCACGAACTGCTTGTCCTCCGCCCCCGCCAGATCGGCCAGGTTGTCCACAGTGCTGTACTCGTACCACAGTTGCAGGAACCCCATGTCGGCGTACTCCGCCATCGCCTCCCGGTACGCCCTTGCGCACCGAGCCGTGATCTTGCGGCACTCGCCCCTGCTGAAACCCCGGTACCGCGCGGCGATCATGAAACTGGTCGTGAGCCGCTTCAGATCCCATTCCCAGGGGCCGCGCAGGGTCTCATCGAAGTCGTTGGCGTCCGCGATGAGCGACCGCTCCGGCGATGCGTAGGCCCCGAAGTTCGCCAGGTGGCCGTCGCCCCCGAGCTGGACCTCCAGGCCGCTGGTCGCCGTGCCCGACAGGTCTGCCGCCATGACGCGCGCCGTGCCGCGGAAGAAGGCGAACGATGACGCGCTCATCCGGGAATGCCGAACCGGAACGAGCCATGGGACCCGGGTGGCATCCTGCTCGGCGATCAGCGCGACGGGGTCCCGGCGTTCCGCTGCCGGGGCGAAGTCCGCGTGCAATGTCCGAGGCACCCGGCTGCGCGCCTCCCGCCCGACTTCCCGACGCTCCTCAACCGATCGCAGGCTCACGATTCGTGCCCTTCTTCCATTCGCAGCGGGGACCGGCCACCGTGGACGGTGGATCCCCGTGGGTCACTATGCCCCCGCTGCCCGGTCAATGCCGGACGAAACGGCGTGACCGCGCCGGGGTTTGAAGGACGCAGCCCCTTGCGGCTGCTCGGCTGCGCTGCGGCCGGGCAGGGGAGCGGGTGCTGCGGCGGTGCGGAGAGTCAGCGCAGCCGGTCGTCCTTCGGACGGTTGCGCCGCCAGCCTCAGACGAGCCAGCCCAGCCAGCCGCCCTCCGGCGGCGCAAGCGCGGACCGGATCGCCTGCTCCTCGCGGGTCTTCGCGTCGGCGATCGGCAGCCGCGCCACCGTGGTGGTCTCCCGGAAGGTGCCGGTGCTGAACACCTGCATGCCCGCGCCCAGCGCCAGCGCGGCCCGGTCGCCGAACCGGATATGCCGGTCGTGGCCGAACCTTCCCGGCTGCTTGCCGGCCTCTGCGCGGCCTCGCTCCGGGACCAGCACCAGATCCAGGCGGAGCCCGCGGTCTCGCAGGGGCTGCATCAGCCGACCGAAGGCCAGCGCGGCGGTTTCCTCGTCGAACTTGCGGCCGCGGTCTGGAACGTCGGTCACCGCGGTGATGATCCGGACCCGGCGGCCGGGTCGCATGGACACGCGATTGAGGAACCAGGTCAGGCCGTCCCCGGTGGTCTGTTCGTAGACGTATCGCCGCATCACCTGCTGGCCGACGAACTTGTCGTAGACGACGGTCGGGCTGGCTGACTCGCACAGCGGGCCGAACCGCTGGGCCCACTCCACCTCGCGGTTGACGCCCTCGCGCAGGGGAGCGTCCAGGGCCTGCCGGGCCGCCAGCAGCGTCGCGGTGCGCCCCGCCGTCGTCATCCGGCCGATCTCCACCAGACCGGCGGGAGTGAGGGCGGAGAACTCGTCGTCGGCGACTCCCAGCAGCTCCGCCTGGTCGGCCTCGACCAGCACCAGCTGCACATCGGGGGCCAGCTGCTCGTCGATCTGGGCGGGGTCGAGCAGGTCCGACAGCGCGCCGGGCAGTTGCGGATCGTGCACCTGCACCACGACGCGCTTGGAGCTCAGCA
>CAZECO010000143.1:0-8652 GCA_964510455.1 uncultured Actinomycetes bacterium | reverse complement strand
CGGGGTGCTGACCGTCGCCACCGGCGAGCCGGCGTACCCGCCGTGGGTCATCGACGACGCCCCCGAGTCCGGCGAAGGATTCGAGGCCGCCGTGGCGTTCGCCGCGGCGGAGCGGCTGGGGTTCGCGGAGGGGGATGTCACCTGGGTGCGCACCACCTTCGACAGCGCGATCGCCCCCGGCCCCAAGACCTTCGACTGGAACCTGCAGCAGTACACGATCAGCGACGATCGGCGGCAGGCGGTCGACCTGTCCAGCCCCTACTACGACGTCACTCAGGCGGTGGTGATGGTCGAGGGCAATCCCTTCGCCGGTGCCACCACGCTCGCTGAGCTCAAGGACGCCAGACTCGGCGCGGCGGTCGGCAGCACCTCGCTGAACGACGCGGAAGCGATCATCGCGCCGACCACGCAGGTCGCAGTGTTCAACGATGTGACCGGCGCGGTGACCGCACTGGTGAACGGGCAGATCGACGGGATCGTCACCGACACCCCCTCCGCGTTCGAGCTGGTCGGAGGCACGATCGACGGCGGTGTCATCGTGGGTCAGCTGCCCGAGACAGCAAGCGGGGAGTCCGACAGCCTCGGCATCCTGCTGGCGAAGGGCAGCCCGCTGACGGCCTGCACGTCCTGGGCGGTCGACCAGTTGCGTGACGACGGGACCCTCGCCGACCTGGAAGCCCAGTGGATCACCGTCGCAGGGGCGCCGGTCCTGCAGTAGGACGCAGCGATGACGACGGGATCCGAAAGCTACGAGGTCTCAGCCGAAGAGGTGCGGCGCCGGGGTCTGAGGCGCATCGAGTCGCGCCGACGCGCCGCGGTCGCCGCAGCATCCAGCGTCGTGGTGCTCGGGCTGCTGGTGGCGGTCATCGTCCTGTCCCCCGGCTGGCCGGTGGTCCAGAAGACGTTCTTCGACTTCGCATACGGCCTGCAGGTTCTTCCCAAGATCGCCGACGGGCTGTGGCTCAACGTCGTGTGCACCTTGGTCGGCACCGTGGTGATCGCGATCTTCGGGACGACGCTGGCCCTGACCAGGACTTCTGCCAGCCCTGCCCTGGCCCCGTTGCGACTGCTGGCCGCTGGCTACGTCGACATCTTCCGCGGGGTGCCGACGCTGCTGGTGATCTTCCTGATCGGGTTCGGCGTCCCGGCGCTGGGGCTGCAGAACATCCCCACCAACGTGGTCGTGCTGGGCACCGCCGCCGTCGTGCTGTGCTACTCGGCCTACGTCGCCGAGGTGCTGCGCAGCGGCATCCTGTCGGTGCACCCCAGCCAGAAGGCGGCCGCGCGGTCGCTGGGCCTGACCGGCGCGCAGACGCTGCGCTACGTCGTCCTGCCGCAGGGCATCCGCCGGGTCATCCCGCCGCTGATGAACGACTTCGTCTCCCTGTTGAAGGACACCGGCCTGATCTCGGTCCTCGGTGCGGTGGACGCGATCCGGGCCGCGCAGATCGAAGCTGCGCGCACCTTCAACTACACGCCCTACGTCGTCGCCGCGATCCTGTTCCTGCTGCTGACCATCCCCCTGACCAGGCTCACCGACCGCGCGCTGCTGCGCTCGATCGAGACCCAGAACGCGCAGGCGACCCCGTGACGACCTCCGACGTGCCGGTGCTGGACGTGAGCGGCGTCCGCAAGACGTTCGGTTCGGAACTCGTGCTGGCCGACGTCTCGCTCACCGTCCCCGAGCACACCGTCACCGTCCTGATCGGGGCATCCGGGTCCGGCAAATCGACGCTGCTGCGCTGCATCAACCTGCTGACCATCGTCGACGACGGCGTCATCCTGCTCGACGGGGCGGACATCACCGATCCGAGCGCCAAACCCGACGAGGTGAGGCGGCGCATCGGCATGGTCTTCCAGTCCTTCAACCTGTTCCCCCATCTGACGGTGCTGGACAACATCACCCTGGCCCCTCGTAAGGTGCAGGGGATGCCGAAGGCCAAGGCCGACGAGCAGGGGCGGGCACTGCTGGCGCAGTTCGGATTGGAGGACAAGGCCGGCCAGTACCCCGACCGGCTCTCCGGGGGACAGCAGCAGCGGGTGGCGATCGTGCGCTCGCTGGCGGTCCACCCCCGGCTGATGCTGATGGACGAAGTCACCTCAGCACTCGACCCCGTGCTGGTCAACGAGGTGCTGCGCACTGTCTCGGCACTCAAGCAGACCGGGATGACGATGGTGATCGCCACCCATGAGATGGGCTTCGCGCAGCAGGTTGCCGATGAGGTCTGCTACCTGGCGGAGGGCCGGATCGTCGAACGGGGGGCACCGGATCAGGTGCTGCACGACCCGCGGGAG
Source organism: uncultured Actinomycetes bacterium (assembly GCA_964510455.1). GTDB lineage: Bacteria > Actinomycetota > Actinomycetes > S36-B12 > CAVXYG01. Next base: position 6,357 of record CAZECO010000143.1, on the reverse strand, counting down.
CCGAGCACCCGCGACTTCCTGCGCAGGGTCCATGAGGCGGGCCGCATCTGACGCCAGGGGTTCCGCCAGAGGGGGCCTGCGGGTGGCACAGTACCCTGGTGGCTTGGCCGTGGAGCCTTGCGGTCGTGGCAGAACAGAAGGGCGAGCATGATCCGGCGGTTCCTGGCGAAGGCCTACTTGCGCTTGATCGGTTGGACGATCCTCGGCACACCGCCGGATCGGGAGCACATCGGCATCCTGCTGGCCGCCCCGCACACCTCGAACATGGACTTCCCGCTGATGCTCTCCACCGCGTACGCCAGCAATCTGCGGCCCAAGTACCTGGCCAAGAAGGAGCTGTTCAACGGGCCGGCCAAGTACTGGTGGACCATCACCGGCGGCGTGCCGATCGACCGGAAGAACCCGGGGACGATCGTCGAGGATCTGACACGACGAGCCAGCTCCGGGGAATCCTTCATCCTGGTGATCGCCCCCGAGGGCACCCGCAAGCTCACCACCGGCTGGAAGTCCGGCTTCTACCGGATCGCGATGGACGCCGAGATCCCCGTCACACCCTGCTCGGTGGACAGCGTGACCAAGGAGATCTGGTTCGGACCGACCTTCCGCCTGACCGGCGATGTGAGCGCCGACATGGACCGGATGCGGGAGTTCTATGAGGACAAGCGCGGCGTCGACCCGTCCAAGAAGAGCCCGGTACGGCTGGCGATGGAGGATGCCGACGGCTCCGAAGCCTCGGGCACCTCAGACGGCATCGCGCTGCCCTGACCCTGGGGAGCGATACGTCCACCGGCGCAGCAGCCACTCCGCGGGGCCGTACCGGTGCGACCGCGTCCACCAAGCGCTCAGGACGACCCCGGCCGCGTAGATCGCGACCACGATGCCCAGCGTCTGCACCGCCGTGACCTGCTCCATCAGCGCCAGTCCCATGCCGGTGAAGATCAGGCTCATGGCCAGCGACTGTCCCAGGTAGTTCGTCAGGGCCAGCCGTCCGGCGGACGCGACGCCGCGCACCAGCGGACTGTCCGGGGACTTCGTGTGCCACCCTACGAGCAGGGCGACATAGGTCGCAGTCAACAGCGGGGCGGTCAGGATCGAGACGCCGAATCCGACGAACAGCGGCCCGGCCTCGCTGCTGACCGATCCCCACGAGAAGACCGCTGCTCCTGCCAGGCCGATCGCCGTACCGGCCGGGATGATCTGCCGCCACAGCGCCCGCTGCCGTCCCTGGTCGCCGAAGAAGCCCACCCGGGCAGCAGCCGTCCCCACCAGCATCGCACCGAGCGCCGGCAGGCCCTGCACGAAGAGAACCGACGCCAGCGTCGTCGGGTAGATGGCAGCGTTCGCGGCCACAGTTTCCCGAGCAGACCCGCGGTACCCGGCCTCCACCGCGTCGGCGGCGCCCGGCACCGGCCCGCTGCCGTCCCCGGCCAGCCATGCGAGGACTCCGAGCATGATCAGCAACACACCGGCGATCACGGTGAGCAGCACACCCCGGCGCACCGCCTGGACGGGGTCCAACCGTCGCATCGCCAGCAGCAGGAACCCCAGCAGGCCGTACATGAGCAGGATGTCGCCCGGGAACAGCAGCAGGCCGTGCAGCAGACCGAGCAGCACCAGGCCGGTCAACCGCCGTCGCATCATCGCGACGAACGGCCGTCCCGCGCGCAGGGCCGCCGCCTCCTGCAGCACGAAGCTGTACCCGAACAGGAACGCGAACAACAGGTACGACTTCGTCGCGAAGAAGAACGTGGTCAGCGTGGTGGCAGCGGTGTCGAGCGCCGACGTGAAGTCCGGATCGTTCTCGCCCGCAGCAACCGAAGCTGAGGCGAAGAACCAGATGTTGACCGCCAGGATCCCGAACAGCGCCGCGCCCCGCAGCAGATCCACGACGGCGATGCGTCCGCCGGAATCGCTGGGGTCCACCGCGGCAACGTAGCACCGCCGACGGCCGGCCTGGGGCTGGCGCTGTGGACGACGGCTGGTTCCGGCGCTTCGGGCCTGACGGGCTGCCGCCGCGTCGACGTGTGCCACGGCGAATCGGGCTGCTTCGGAATCTGGCGGGGTGTGCGGGTTGGCGGGATCCGCAGTTCGGCATCGGCCGCTGCCGGGGGCGGATCGTGCGACCGGCCCCGTCCCGCAGCATGGGCTCCCGGCGGCGTGTCGCGGGCGATCCGCCCCCGCCACGGGTGCAAAGCCCCCCACCTGGTGCAGGCCCGGGGGCGATCCGCCCACCCAGCGGATGCAAACAGGCAGCCGGTGCCTTCTCGCGCCCCGCCGAGGAGAACAGTCGTCGGCGAGGCACCCCCGCCGTTGCGCACCGGCCGCTGACCCCGGAATCCGAACATGCGTGCGCGACCGATGCCCCGCGGCACGCCAGCCCGCCCCGCGCACCCCTGCCCGGAGTGGGGCCGCAAGACATCCGGGCGCCGGTCTCGTCGCGTCGCCCGCGAGCAGGCCGGTCCGGCAGCGGCGGGCCATTAGGCGTCCGCCGGGCGTTGATCGCAGCGTATCTGCCGCAGCGATGCGGTGAAACGCTGCGATCAAACCGCCGCGGAAGCGGCCAGCTGGGCATTGCGCGGGCACGGCGGCCGAATCCGCCGCCCACCGCACCGGCAACCCATTCCCCGCCGGATTCCGATGCACCACCAATCCGGATGGCCGGGGTTCCCGGCCCTCCAGCACCTCGCGGGGTTGCTCAGCCGAGCGCCGCCGACCAGGGCTACCTGGCCGGGTCGACCATAGGTTCCTGGGCGGGGTCGATCCACGGTTCCATCGGCATCGGCCGCGGTTCGGCGACCTCGATCAGATCCGCCGGAATCGCGGCGACGGGGTACTCGCCACCGTCGGCGGCGATGAAGTGGTAGGCGGGCACCAGCCAGATCGAGCCATCGGCGGCGTACAGCGTCCACAGGCCCTCGATCACGCCCGTGATGGTGACGACGATCGGGTCCGGTTCCACCGGTGCAGGGATCACGACGTCCGGTTCCGGTTCCACGGTGACAGGGGTGTCGGTACCCGGCTCCGAGGAAACCGGGTCGTCGGGGGCGGGGATGTCGGTATCTGGCTCCGAGGAAACCGGATCGGGGGCCGGCTCAGGCTTGGCCGTGTCCTCGACCGGTGCGGTGGTCGCCCCATCGGCGTCCGCCGCTCCGGGATCGGCGCTGCTTCCGCCACCCGTGCCGGAGGCGTCGTCCGAGCCTGATTCGGCGACCGCGACGTCGAAAGCCGCCAGCCACGGTACGTTAGCCCCGCTCTGCAGGAGTTCGAAGGCAGCCGCGGTCCCGATCCGGGGGTAGTCCCCCGCTTCCTCGAACGTGCCCAGGTATCCCGACGCGGACTCCAGCGCCGCGTTGGCGCCGTACCGGACAGATCCCCAGTACGGTGTCGCGACCCCTCCCAGGTTCGTCCGGAATTCGACGGTGACGCCGTAGACGTCGCGCGAGACGCGGACGTCGTCGCCGACCCACCCACCGATGGAATCCATCAGCAGCTGCGCCTGCTCCCGGGCGTCGGAATCGGTCGGGAGGTTCTGCGCCGGCACCGGCTCAGCGGCACATGCCCGCTCGGGCGAAACTACCGCAGGATCGGGGACATCTTCCACCCCCGGCTCCACGCACACCATCGCAGTCACCGCATTCGTCCCGAACCACCACTCGCCCAGCGGGCCCCCATTCACCGTGAGCGACGCTCCGCTGCCGTCCGTGGGGCCGACGGTCCACCCGCTGCCCCATTCGGCCGGGACGGCCTCATCGTTGATGCCCAGGGCGGTCGCCACCCGTTGGGCGTCGGACTGCGTCGCGGCATCACCCTGGGCCTGATAGGCCGGAGCAGGGCCGCCCAGTTCAGGCAGATCCTGCGCGAGTTCGTATTGCACCGGCCCTGCCCACATCATGGAGTCGGCGGCCGCAACCTCAGCGCTGGCCTGGCCCTCGGTGGTGATCACGATGGGGGTCGGGCCGCCTGGTGCCGCACATGCGGCGAGCAGTCCGCCCATCAGTACCAATCGGCCTATGCCGCGATGACCGAACATCCGCGTCTCCCTCCACCGGATGGCTGATGCACCTTTGACTCCCCCGGTGAAGGATCGGTTCCGCGACCCAGTATCCGCTTGGACGAGGGGACGTGCGTGACTCCGTTCGCACGCCCGGCGGACTGTTCGCTGGGGCCCGGGGATCCGTTGGGCCCACGGGGGTGGCGGTCGGCGACCCGGGAAACCGGGTTGCCGATCCGCCGTCCTCAGGGCCGGGCCCAAGCACGCTGCCTGCCCTGTTCGATCGCCCCGGAATCCCGCACCACACGCCGCCCGCAGCCGGCACAGGAATACGGCGGGATCGCGGGCGACACCCAGCCCCAGTGTGCAGAGCGCCACGCCCCCGCCCGCCAGCCGAGGGCAGATCCGCCGCGGAATCGGCCACATCTGGCCGGAAACGCCGCGGATCGCCACACACCCGCGCCGCACCGCCGCACCCGATCGCGGACGTGTCGCCCGCCCGGGATGTGCCAGGTGGGACGCTATCCCGGTGACCGCGAACCCAGGAGCCGATGAGCCGCGCAGGTTGCCGGTCTTCTCGCTTGCCGGAGCGGTCGGCGCCTCGATCGGCTATCTCCTGGCGCTGACTCCGTCCCTGGTGCCCCGGCCGCCGGTCTTCCTCGGCCTGGTGGCAGGGGTGACGGCTGCGATCGCCTACGGCATGTGCGCCGGCGCATCCCACGTCCTGCATCTGGCCGGTGTCCCCCGGCTGTCGGACCGCGCGCGCCGCGCTGCCGTCCTCGCCATCGCCGTGTTCGGCGGCCTCGCGCTGGTCGCGGGTATCCAGGCGGGGGTGGCCTGGCAGAACGAGATCCGCACCGCGCTCGGCGTTCCCGAGGAACCGGGCGGGCGCGCTGTGGCGGGCGCCGTTGCGGTGGGGTCGCTCCTCGGGCTGCTCGTGATAGGCCGGTTCCTGCGGCGCCTGACCCGGCGCGTGATCACTGCGCTGGAGGCTCACTGGCCGCGGCCGTGGGCGGTGGCCGTGGGCGTCGCCCTGATCGTCGGCGTCGTCTCCCTGGCTGTGGGCGGCCGGCTGGTGAGGGCTTCCATCAACGTCGCCGACTTCGTCTACGCCGGCAAGAACGAGGGCAGCGCCGACGGGGTCGTGCAGCCGACCTCGTCGATGCGCTCCGGAGGGCCGGGGTCGCTGATGGCGTGGGACTCGCTGGGCCGCGAGGGCCGAGCGTTCATCGCCAGCGGCCCGTCCGGCACGGACATCACCGCCCTGACCTCGCGCCCCGCGATCGATCCGATCCGCATCTACGCGGGGCTGGACAGCGCACCGACACCCGAGGAGCGAGCCGCGCTGGTGGTCGCCGAGCTGCAGCGCACGCACGCCTTCGACCGTGCGGTCCTGCTCGTCGCGGGAGTCGCCGGCACCGGCTGGATGGAGCAGCAATCCATCGACCCTCTGGAGTACCTCTGGGGCGGGGACACGGCAATCGCCGCGTCCCAGTACTCGTATCTGCCCAGCTGGATCTCCTTCCTCGTCGACCAGGAGCGGGCGCAGGCCGAGGGTCGGGCCCTGGTCCAGGCCGTCGAAGCCGCCTGGTCGCAGCTGCCGGCGGACGACAGGCCGCGGCTGATCGCGTACGGCTTGTCGCTCGGGTCGTTCTCCATCCAGTCGGCGTTCGATTCCGAAGCCGATCTGGCACGACGCACCGATGGCGCGGTCCTGGCAGGGACCCCGAGCTTCAGCGAGCCCTGGCAGTCGATCAGCGCCGACCGGGACCCGGGAAGCCCGCAGTGGCAGCCGGTCATCGACGGCGGCGACACGGTCCGGTTCGCCGACGACGCCGACGATTTCGCCGTGCTGGGCCGGTGGGAGGCCCCCCGCATCGCCTACCTGCAGCACGCCGACGACCCGGTGGTGTGGTGGAGCTTCGACCTGCTCCTGCAGCGGCCCGACTGGCTCGCCGAGCCACCGGGGCCGGCGGTGTCGCAGCGGATGCGCTGGATGCCGATCATCACCTTCCTGCAGGTGACGGTCGACCAATTCTTCGGTGTGAACCAGCCCAACGGATTCGGCCACAACTACTCGTTGCACATGGCGCAGACGTGGGCGGACGTCGTCGGCGTCCCCGACGGATGGACGCAGTCCGACACCGCCCTGGTGCAGCGGCACCTGACCGGCTGACCTTGCGGGCGGCGTTATCCGGTTCTTCGGATCTGCGCCGCAGGGTGTACCGGATTTGGGCGCGTGGGCAGGTTGGGCGGCCGGCGCGGGCTGCCGGCGCCTGCCGACGGTCGGGAGGATGCACCGTCCGAGGTCTGGCGGATTCAAGCGGTGAACGCAACACGGGGGTCTGGTTGTGAGAATAGCTGGT
>CAZECO010000142.1:0-8688 GCA_964510455.1 uncultured Actinomycetes bacterium | reverse complement strand
GCCAGCGGGCACTCACATGTCCACCTACGGGCAGAATTCCATGGCCGTCGTCACCCGCCGCCAGTAGTTTCCGCAAGTGTGTCGGGGGGACTTCATTATGTATCGACTTGCTCCCGCAAGATCGCCTGCGCCAGACCGATGCCAAACCGAAGATCAGTCCGAGCGCCATACCATCCCAGCCAACTGTCGCGACGTGACATCAAGCCGAGTTCTTGGACGACAGCCTCGAGTACGGAGGGCTGCCAATGTCGCTCACGTAGGTAGTGACATGCTGCAGCGAGTAACTCGAGCCGCCTGACCCGAAGGCGACGTAGGCGGACTCGGCGTCGTCGGTCGAGCCGCCGATCGCGACGAAGCTCGGCGCCGTCGTGGTGTAGGTCTTGCCCGAGGCGAGGCTGTACCCCATTGCCAGAAGGCTGCCAATGGTGGCGATCACAAGGATCGACACCCAGCGCTTGCGGGTAGGCGCCGGCGCCCAGTCGGCGCGAAGGTCCATCCCCAGCCATTCCTTCGGCTATGTCTGCCTACCGACCCACCTTACGGCAAGGGAGTCGTAGTCCGTAGCACCCCTACGGGGGTCTTCGTCGGCGTCGAAGGGTTCAGGAAGGAAGGCCGACTGAGCGAGCCCGCACGCCCTCTGCAGCCGCAGCTGTTGGCTTCCGATCTGCCGGAACATCGGTCAATCACGGTCAGACGCGGGCCGCGAGGTCTGGCCTAGCAACAACAGGCAAATGCACGGGGAGGCGGCCAGCGCCTGTGTCCCGAGTCATTGTCAGCAACCGCATGACAGCCTCGTACCGCGGATCCTCGAGGTGGCGCACGCGGTGCACGACCTCGAGGATGTCAATCGCCCCGTTGGGGGGCGCAATGAGGGCGGGCTCGCGCTTTGCGACGTTCCACGCCACAGAGGGAGGAACCCATTTCTCTACCGCGAGGCGGAACGCCGGACGCGACCAGCCCTGCGACCGGAAGGCCCACCAGGGCATGCGAAGCGCGGCCCCCACGACGCCGACGTCGAGTAGGGGATATCGGTAGTCGAGGCCCATCAGTCGCCCTGTCTGGTACCAGCCCGCCGTTCGCCACTGCAAGTGGCCGTATCTCAGCAGCAGTAACTGCAACTCTCGGTAGTCTCCCGCAGCAGCAAACTCTCGTGCGTTTTGCTCGCGAAGATCAGCCACAACGGGGGAAAACTCGCGCATCGCCGCGTCAATCTCCATTGCTCGCAACCGCAGGCCAGTTTGGCTTCGCCAACGAATCGCAGAGCGCACCGGGTCGGGAAGGGTGGAAACCGTTGAACCGGCGAAACCTCTGAATCGGCGTCGCAGTGGGACTGGCCCTTCATCCTCAAGAGCCATCGCCAGTGAGCGCTCCTTCCACGCTCGTGGGAGGCGGCCCCGACGTATGAGGTTCTGAATCACGGTCCGGCCGTTGAAACTCGCAAACTCGTCCCCACCCCATCCGGATAGCAGGATCCGAACACCATCGCGCCTAGCCTGATAGAGCACGTGGCTTTCACGGCCGTGGTCGGTGTTGGGGTACCGAACGGGATCTAGCCGCCAGAACCAGTCCGCTGAATCCTCAGGACCTATCGTGCGAATTGGGATGCCTGCATGTGACTCGACATCGTCGAGCAATTGCCGTTCGTCGCCAGGGAAGCGTGGCACGACCTCGTCGCTCGGTGCCCAAGAGTAGCCAGCGACCAGGTGTTTCCCAGATTCGGCGAGTACTAGTTGGGCCAGGCAAGCCACACTCGTGCAGTCAAGGCCACCGGAAACATGAGCACCGACCGTGAGATTCTGGGCTGTGTGCCTTCGTACCGCGGATTCGATACTATTGCGCAACAGATCGCTGCAATCCCTGAGGGACATCGCATTATCGGGGCCTGGCAGGGTTGCCGGATTCCAATACTCCTCGAGCCGTGTCGAACCATCGTGTCTTACTCGCAAGGCATGGCCGCCGGGCACCTTGGATATGCTCGCGAATGAGGTTCTGTGGGCCGTTGCCCGTCCCTTCACGAGGTCATGACTCTGGTCGATGAGGATGCCCTCGTAGTCAAGTGCATCATCAACGTCCGCTTCATCCACAAGCGCACTTAGCAGCGAACTGGCGACGATCTGCCCACGACGAGTCCGCCCCCAGAACAATGGCTGGATCCCAATGGGATCGGTAATGAGCAGATGCTCTTGGGCGCTGCGATCCCATGCCACTACCGCCCACGGCCCGCTAACGCGTGCTAACTTGCTGAGGCCGCCCTCCTCCCACGCCTGGGCGACGACCTCTTCCCCTAGAGATCCGGGGGATACCCATAGTATCTCATGCAGGTTGTGTGGAGAGGGGGTCGGAAGTGCGAAAAAAGTCGAAGGAACCCCGTCTGTCCGCATCGGGTTTGAGAAGTGTCAGATCGGTCAGCTAGCCCCACCGAGGAACAGGAAGGAGCCTATTTCAAATTCGGATTTGTAGATTTGGAGCTGAGCTTCTCCCATAGCGGTGATTCGATCGAGTGTGGGTGTCATCCAAGAACGCATGGGCAGACAGTACCAAAGGGTGTTCCCCGGCGCTAGTGATCGCGTTGACTCATCGAAGATGCCCGCGTGGGTGGGGTCGTTGCCTCAGCTAGGAATGCCCGCGTGGCGGGCGTGTTGCGGGGACGGCTCTCCTGGGGTCGGGCTGAGGCTCGGACATGGGATTGACGATGGGTCAGCGCAAGGCTGTGACGAAGGCTTCGGCGACGCGGTACCTGCGGGCGGACAGGGCCGGCAAGAAGGCGATCCTGGACGAGTTGTGCGCCGTTACCGGGTGGCACCGCGACCACGCCCGCAAGGCGCTGCGGACCGCCCTGAGGCCCGCGGTGGTGCGACCGAGGAAGCCGCGGGCGCCGTTGTACGGCAAGGAGGTGGTGGCGGCGCTGGTGTTCTGCTGGGCGGTGATGGGCGCCCCGGCGGGCAAGCGGATGGCCCCGTTCCTGCCCGAGCTGGTGGCCACGCTGCGCCGCCTGGGCGAGCTCGACATCGACGACGTCACCGCCGCGAAGCTGTCGTCGATGCCGGCGGCCACCATCGACCGCAGGCTGGCTCCGGCCCGGGCGAGGATGGATCCGCGGGGGCGCAGCTGCACCAGGCCGGGGTCGCTGCTGAAGGACTCGATCCCGGTCCGCACCTGGGCGCAATGGGACGACGCGGTCCCGGGGTTCGTGGAGATCGACCTGGTCGGCAACGAGGGCGGCAACGCCGCCGGGGAGCACTGCTTCACGCTCACGGCGACCGACATCGCCACCGGCTGGACCGAGAACCGCAGCGTCCGCAACAAGGCCCAGAAGTGGGTGTTCGAGGCGCTGCTGGACATCACGGGGGCGTTCCCGTTCCCGATCCTGGGGATCGACTCCGACTGGGGGCACCTCCCGCTTGCGGGGGAGGCAGCGAGTTCATCAACCACCACCTGCTGCGCTGGTGCGAGGCCAACGGCATCACGTTCACCAGGTCGCGGCCGGGGAACTCCAACGACGGCGCGCACGTGGAGCAGAAGAACTGGGCGGTGGTGCGCACCGTGGTCGGCTACCACCGCTACGACACCCCGGCGGAACTGTTGCTCCTCAACAGGATCTGGGCGCTGCAGACATCCATGACCAACTACTTCAACCCGCAGCAGAAGCTCGTCTCCAAGGTCCGGACAGGCGCGAAGGTGACCAAGAAGTACGACACCGCAGCCACCCCGCAGCAGCGGGGCGCGGAACCACCCAGCGGTGGCCCGGGACGCCAACGACGCCCTCGCCAAGACCTACGTGACGCTGAACCCAGCAGCCATCCAGCGGCAGATCCAGGCCCTCACCGCGGAACTGCTGGCGGTCACCACGGCGAAGGCCTCAGCACCCGGCAAACCAGCCGTCAGCGCGCCGGCTACGCGGGCAATTCCAGGTGAGGCACCGAAAACCCGTACGCGGGCATCTTGACATGAGTGTTCTTCCCCCTTCCGGGGCGTCGGCGCACGCGCGAAAATGAGGCGGGGCCGCCCGCCGACGCCGAGTGTTGCCTGGGAGTTCCAGCCCGTACGTGAGTGTGGCGCCGGGGCCCGCAGTTGAGGGTTGCGCACTGTTGCCACGAGCACGCCGATCAGACTTCGTCATTCCCCGGCGGGCCCCCGGGCGGCCCGTTCCGGCGAGGCGAGGAGGAAGCCAGGTGATCAGGAGCGAGCTGGTTCGGGTCGAACCGTTGGACGACGAGATCGTCGCCCGGGTCGCGGCCATCGATGTGGGCAAGGATTCCGGGATGGTGTGCACTCGGGTGCCGCACCCGGAGCAGTCCGGCAAGCGCCGCACGACCGTGTGGTCGGTCCCTGCCCGGACGGGGGCGATCACGGAGCTTGCGGACCGGCTGCGCGCCGAGGGGATCGAGCGGGTCGTGCTGGAGGCCACCTCCGACTACTGGCGACCGTTCTTCTATCTGCTCGAGGCCCGCGGCATCGCGGTGTGGCTGGCCAACGCCCGGGAGGTCAAGAACGTGCCCGGACGGCCCAAGACGGACAAACTCGACGCGGTGTGGCTCGCCAAGCTCAACGAGCGCGGCATGCTCCGCCCATCGTTCGTCCCGCCGCCCGAGATCCGCCAGCTGCGCGACTACACCCGGCTGCGGGCCGACCTGACCGCGGAGCGGTCCCGCCACATCCAGCGGCTGGAGAAGCTGCTGGAGGACGCCCTGATCAAACTCTCGTGCGTCGCCACCAACATGATGGGCGTTTCCGGGCGAAACCGTGATGGTGGGGCATGGGAACTCACGTTCCGGAACTCCAGCGCGGTCGGTCTGCCCGCCCCACCATCGCTTGCGGGCACTTGGAGCGCCCAGCGGTACTCTGCCGAGGCTAGTGCCTCGCTCCTCAGGGCCTCGATGTCCCGGGCTCCGGCCAGGGGTGGGCGAGCACCGAACGATGCTGGCGATGCCCTGCACGGTGCGGAACATCCGCCCGGTCAGCAGAAGGAGTAGCACGATCGATCGGCGGTCGCGCTTGCCGAGCAGGTCGGGATCGCCGACTTGGAGCGGCAGCGGCTGACGGTGCCCGGCGACGCCGGGGCTAACGCCGGGGCGAGGGTGATGTGCATGTGGCGGGATGGCCGCCGGGGCGGACACCATCGACGGGATGGACGTGCTGCGGCACGGCGCGAACGGGCTGCTGTTCGGCAAGATGCGGGCGGCCTTCCACCCTGGGCACGTTCCTGCGGGCGTTACCCTCGGCTACGTCCGGCAGATGGACGCGGTCGCCTCCCGCGCCCTGGTCGGCCTGGCCGGGCGGACGGACCTGCTGCCGGGGATCGCCGAGGGGTGCCTGATCGACATCGACGACAGGATCGACCGGGTCTACGGCGCCTCCAAGCCAGCCGCCGCGTTTGGGTACACCGGGGTGCGGGGGCTGAACGCGCAGGTCGCCACGATCAGCACGCCGACCTGAAGGCCTCCGCCCTGGCCCACCTGCCCTCAGGGCAGTTCAACCTCACCCGCGCGATCTGCGTCCTGGCCGGCAGCGCGCTGTCGCGGGCCAAGACTGCGACAGTCCGCGCCAGCATCATCAACATCCCCGCCCGCGTCGCCCAGATCCGCGCCGCGCATCACCTGCTTTCCGAATGGGTGGCTGTGGGCGACCTCGTGGCTGCCGCCTGGTGGCACGCCCTGGCACCCGGCGCGATGACCGCCCCCGATCGACCCCGACCCACGGCCCCAAACAGGAAGGCCAATCGAATACTCGAGCCGACCACCACCGGCCGGTCCAACACGCCCAGGAACGGGCCGGCGCTCAGGGCAGGCCCGCGACGTGATCTCGGCCTAGTACTACCAGTCCATCGGTGGAATCAGGCTGAAACTACCCACGGGCCTCCACCGCGACCGTCTCAATCAGATCCAGCACCGCGGGCAGAGTCCATGCGCCGGTCGGCCGCTGCAGAATGTGTACCGGGACGCAGTCGGCAAGCTGTGCCAGCAACGCGAAGTAGCGCTCGCGGCCGAGGATCCGTGGCGCCAGACCGTCGCGAGCTGTATGGGGGAGCAGTGCTTGGAGGCGTTCGGCGCCGCGCGATTCACGGATCCGGGGCGCACCAACGCCAGCCGATGGGGACAGCACGACGATGCGGTCGAGTGGTAGGGGGTCGATGGGCGGGTCCTCGCCGCGAAATGCCGCTTTCTGTCGTCCGCCCGCTAGCGGTGCCAGTGCAGCGAAGTCCAGGCCCAGCGCCAGAGCTGCGTCCGGGAACAGGTGGACGTTGCGGGCGTAAGGGGTGACCCAAGCGCGATCGCCTCGGAGATCGAGCAGTCCAACGTCATCCACGAGTAGTTGGTATTCGCGCTGTCTAAGGCCCATAGACGTCGTGGATTTGCCCGCCCCTCGGTCTCCGGCTAGGCCGATTGTGAATGGGCCTGTCGCGACGATGGCCGCATGCAGGCTCAGCCGACCCCGCTGCAGCCAAGCCAGCGTGACTGCCCAGCCCTGCAACATCCAACTAGGGTCGCCATCTGGGTCTTCGACCTCGCTGAGGTCGAGCGTGGCCTCGGTACCGCCTCGGACGAGGAGCCGTGCTCCTGTCGGAAAGCGCATGAGGACGACGCCAGGAGTGACCTGTATCCAGGAGCGCCTCCGCCCGGCGCCCTCAAGTTCCTCCGGAACGGGACCGTGTGTGACGGACAACTGGAGGTGACCGGGAAGATTCGTGAGCATAGCGGTTGTTGCCGCGACCCCCCTGGCCTGGTCCATGCCGGTCATCGTACGGCGACGTTCGGGCTGACCCGCAGGGTGCTCGCACAATTCACCCTGTCACCGTTAAGGTTCATGCATGACGGGAGTCGTGTGCCGGGCCGTGGGTGCGGTAGAAGCTGAGGTTGACGGCGAGCGGATCCTGCTGAGCCCGACGGATTTTTCATACTTCCGCCTCGGCGGCGCTGGAGCTCCGGTGTGGGACAAGATCGACGGGGTGCGCACGATCGAGCAGATCGTTAGCGAACTGGAGTCGGAGTTCGCGGGCGACCTGGGCACTATCCGGCAGGAGACGCAGCGGTTCATCGAGGCGCTGGCTGAGGCCGGCCTGGTCACGAGGTCATAGCAGAAGCATGGGCGGGGGTGGCCGCGCGTCGGGTCGGGATCGTGGGTACGAATTGGTGCGCGTGACGCGGTCTCGGGCTCGGGTCGCGGAGGCGGCCTTGCTCCTCACGGCGGCGGCGGCGGCCCAGCGTTGGGTGCCTATGCCGCGCTGGTCTGGGGTTCTTGGGAAGCCGGGGGCAGTGCCACCGGAGTTGCGGGGATCGGCCGTTGGCGGGATCGAGGTTCGAGCGGCGACGCTAGCCGAAGCGCGGGTTGGGTCTGCGGTCGCGCGGGCCAGTAGACGACTTCCCTTCGAAGCGTCATGTCTGGCGCAGGCCACAGCGGGTCAGGTGATGTTGCGTCGGCGTCGGGAACCTGGGGTGGTGGTTGTAGGGCTGAGACCGTCTGTTGAGTCTGAGGCTGACTGGGGCGCCCATGCGTGGCTGCTCGGCAGGCGGGGGGCGCTGACGGGTGGTCCTGCCGCGGCGGGCTTCACGGCGACGACGGCGTTTGGGGTGGCTGAGTCGTGAGAGACACCGCCGAGATCGTTCCTTCACGGTAGGTTGCGGTTTGAGGCAGGCATCGAGGACTCGGTTTCGCGTGGTCGACCTCAATCGAGGGCGTAGCGTGATGCGCGGAATGGACCGGTCCCGCTACCACTAACCTCGTGATTTCGTGATCTTGGTCGGCGACTCGGCCTTGGATGCGTGAAAGTGCCTGTCCTGCTTGGAATTCAGGAATCTGCGAAGAAGACCAGGACCCTCACGGGAAGGCACTTTCAAGGTGAAGCGTAGCGGCGGTAAGAAGCGTGTCCATCTGCGAGGTTCGGGCGAGGGGCTCGTGTCGCAGGCCGGGGTCGAGCTGCTGTACCGGGCGGCGCGCGCCAGCGGGCTGGATGCGGCCCTCGCCGCCGAGCTGGCGCGGTTCCGCAAGGCGCGCGCCGGGCACGACCCTGGCAAGGTCGTGCTCGACCTCGCGGTGATGCTCGCGGCGGGCGGGGACTGCCCCGCCGACACCGCGCTGCTGCGCGGCAGGGAGGCGGTTTTCGGGCCGGTGGCCTCCGACCAGACGATCTCGCGGACGGTGCCCTGCTGCCGCAGCCGGCCGGGGAGGTGGTCGTGGACATCGACGGCACGCTGATCACCGCGCACTCGGAGAAGGAGGACGCCGCGCCGACCTACAAACGGGGGTTCGGGTTCCACCCCCTGCTGGCCTACCTCGACCACGGCGCCGGCGGCACCGGGGAGCCGGTGGCGGGGTGCTGCGGCCCGGGAACGCCGGCTCCGGCACCGCCGCGGACCACATCGCGGCGCTGGACCTGATCGAGGCGCAGCTCTCGCCGGCTGAGCGGGCGCGGCTGGTGGTGCGCACCGACACCGCCGCATGCAACCACGAGTTCCTCGGCGCGCGAGCACCCAATTCCCCAAGGTGCTCTCGTTGATCTGCAGCTCCCGGGTGTTGAGCGCCACTCCTTCTGAGGAGCTGCGGGGTTGCTGGCGCCGATTTCCCTGATCACGGGTGGTGCGGACCCCTGTCTGGGCCTGTTGCTTTTGCCGCGTCATGGTTGTGATGACGTGGAAAGCGCGACGGCCTCCCGTGCTTTGGCGAGTCGGGAGGCCGTCACTTGGTGCTCGG
>CAZECO010000141.1:0-8815 GCA_964510455.1 uncultured Actinomycetes bacterium | reverse complement strand
CGACGAGCACATCGTCGACGTCCACATCGGGCACCTGCGCCGCAAGCTCGGCGACGACGCCGCGCAGCCCCGCCACATCCGCACCGTCCGCGGCGTCGGCTACGGCATGGCGGCCCCGTGAGCCGCCGCAGCGGCATCGCCGCCCGGCTGCTGGCCGCCCAGCTCATCGTCCTGGCCGTGGCCGGCGCGACGATGGTCGTCACCGTCCTGCTCGTCGCCCCCGGCCTGTTCCGCTACCACCTGCAGCACACCGGGGAGGATTCCCCGATCGTCCAGCAGCACGCGCAGGAGGCCTTCGAGCTCTCCTTCGCCATCGCGGTGGCCGTCGCCGGCGCGGCGGCCCTGATCACCGCCGGGGGCCTGTTCTGGCTGCTGACCCGCCGCGTCAGCAGGCCGGTGGAAGAGCTGGCCGACGCCGCGGCGTCCATCGCCGCCGGCCGCTACGACGTGACCGTGCCGTCCGACGGCTACGGCCGCGAGCTGACCACCCTGGCGGCGTCCTTCCAGGACATGGCGCGGCGGCTGGCGTCCGCCGAGACCGCCCGCACCCGGCTGCTGGCCGACCTCGCCCACGAGATCCGCACGCCCCTGGCCACCCTGGAGGCCCACATCGACGGGCTGGAGGACGGCATCGTGGCGGCCGACCCCGAGACGTACGCCGTCATGCGCGCGCAGGTTGGCCGGCTGCGCAGGCTGGCCAGCGACATCAAACTGGCCGCCGCCGCGCAGGAGCACGCCCTGCACCTGCGAACGGCCCCGCAGGAGCCGGGTGCGCTGCTCGAGGCGGCCTGCGAGGCCGCCGCCCCCCGCTACGCCGCGAAGGGCGTCGCCCTGGAATGCCGGCCCGCCGGTGACCTGCCGCCCGTGCTGGCCGACGCCGACCGCATCGGGCAGGTCCTGGCCAACCTGCTGGACAACGCCCTGCGCCATACGCCCCCCAGGGGCGCGGTTGGGCTGGCCTGCGCGCCGGTGCCCGACGGACAGATCGAGATCACCGTCACCGACACAGGCGACGGCATCCCCGCAGACCAGCTCGAGGCCATCTTCGACCGGTTCCACCGCATCGACGGGGCGCGCGGCTCCGGCGACGGCAGCGGCAGCGGGCTCGGCCTCACCATCGCACGAGCGATAGCCGCCGACCACGGCGGCAGCCTGACCGCCGCCAGCCAGGGCACCGGCAACGGAACCACGATGACACTGAGGCTGCCCTGCGCCCCGCAGCACAACCCGGCGCCCTCACCGGCACCGGGATCCGCCGGGGCCCGGGGCGGCGGCCCGCGATGAAAAGTGGACCGAGCCGATTTGCAGCCCGGCCACTCGTGGCAACCTCGGCCCGCCGAAGCCGGTGGTGATCTACAGGGCGCCTCGCCAGCCGATCAAGGAATGGCCGGACTCACCAGGATGCCGGCCACCGGGGCTTCGCTGCTGCGGGCTGGGGACACGGTCGAGCTGACCCTGCGGTTCGCCTCGGGTGCGACCGCGACACTCGCTGCTCCCGTCGAGCCGTTCACCGGCCAGGACGAGCACAGCAGCACCGATACCGGCGGCGGGCACGGGCAGTGACCGCGGGTGATCAGACCGCAACGGGACCGTCCCAGGCAAGGGCTCTGCTCGTGGCTGTGGTCGGCACCAAACTTCGACGGACTGAAAAGGCCAGATGGGGGGACGGGTCGTCGCCGGTCTCGTGCTGGGTCCGCTGCTGCTGGCCGGCAATGGCGAGACCGCGAACGGGGACAACACCCCCGGCGGTGATCAAGGCTTCGTCCCTGGCGACGGTTCGATCGTGGCCCTCGCACAGAGCGACCGCCAAGCATTGCCGCCGTTGACCAGGCCGCAGCGGGAAGTCGCAACCGCCGTCGGCAGCCGCCCGCAGGACAGCGTCCGGCTCGCATCAAAGCGAGACCAGCGCTCACCCTCCGCGGTCGGGACGGGTCGGATAGCGGCCAGAACCTCGGGTATCAGCCCGGGCCGGGTCAGTCGTGGTCCTCGACGAGTTCGCCCTCCCAGGCCTCGCGGCCCTCGTGGACAGCGAACAGGGCGATGACGAACCCGGCCGCCGGGTCCAGCCAAGCGGCGCCGGTGAGCTGGAAAAGGATCAGGCCGGTCAGGGTGGAGATGCTGAGCAGGACGCAGATCAGGGTCTCGGCCGCGTCGGCGAGGATGAGCGGGTCGCCGCCCAGGCCGTAGGCCACCCGACGCTTGGCCCACGCCAGCCAGGGCATGACGATGAGGCTGGCGACCAGCAGGGCGACGCCGACGGGGGATTGCTCCGGCGCCTCGCCTGAGCTGAGCGCCCGGGCGCCCTGGATGACCATGAACCCGGCCAGCAGGTAGAAGGTGACCGCGACCGCCCGCAGGGTCCGCCGCTCCTTGGACTCGTCGGTGTGTCCGTGGCGCAGCCGTGACGACAGCCGCAGCGCGACCAGGACCGCGACGGTGGACTCGATGGCGGAGTCCAGGCCGAACCCGACCAGCGACACCAGGCCGGCGACAGCGCCGGCGGTGACGGCGACGACCCCTTCGACGACGTTGTAGGCGACCGTGAACCGGGCCAGACGCAGCCCCCGGCGGGTGAGCCGCCGCGTCTCGGCGTAGGTCGGTGCCGCCATCGTGCTCGCTCCGATGCTCAGCGGTGGACGGCGTGCGCGTGCGGCATGCCGGCGGGCTCGACCTGGATGGTGGAGTGCTCCACGTCGAAGTGCTCTTCCAGGCACCGGGCCAGCTCTCCCAGGATCCGCCCGGTGCCGGCGGCCAGCGCGGACTCCTCCACGGCGACGTGCACCGACAGCACCGGCATGCCGGAGGTGATGGTCCAGGCGTGCAGGTCGTGCGCATCGACCACGCCGGGGGTCTCCAGGATGTGCTCGCGGACCTGCTCCAGGTCGATGCCGGGCGGGGCGCTCTCCAGCAGCACGTCGACGGCCTCCCGCAGCAGCACCCAGGTGCGGGGAAGGATCATCAGCGCCACCAGGACCGAGGCCAGCGGGTCCGCGCGCAGCCACCCCGTGGCCGTGATCACCACCGCGGCGGCGATCACCGCGAGGGAGCCGAGGAGGTCCCCGAGGACCTCCAGGTAGGCGCCCTTGACGTTCAGCGACTCCTTCGCCCCCGAGCGCAGGATCAGCAGTCCGATCAGGTTCGCAGCGAGGCCGACCGAGGCGAAGACCAGCATGATCCCGCCCTCCACCTCGGTGGGGTCCTGCCAGCGCTGCCACGCCTCGACGAGGATGAACAGCGCGATCCCGAACAGCAGCACCGCGTTAAGGGCCGCGGCGAGGATCTCCAGCCGGTAGTAGCCGAACGTCCGCCCCGCGGTGGCCGGCCGGGCGGCCAGCGTGACGGCCAGGACCGCCAGACCGACCCCCGCGACGTCGGTGAGCATGTGCCCGGCGTCGGCCAGCAGCGCGAGGCTGCCCGACAGCCACGCCCCCACCAGCTCGGCGACCAGCACCACGCTCGTGATGCCCAGCACCACCAGCAGCCGGGTTCGGTGCCGCCCGCCCGCGCTCGGGGAGCCGTGGCCGTGCCCGGCGCCCATCAGGACGCCCCGCAGCACGCGTCGGCCGCTGCGCCGACGGGTTCGCAGGCCGCCGACCGGTCCACCTTCAGCACCAGATCGACGAGGTCGGCCAGCGCGTGCGACAGCGCAGGGTCCGCCAGCTCGTAACGGATCCTGCGGCCGTCCCTGGTGGCGGTGACCAGGCCGCAACCGCGCAGGCACGCCAGATGGTTGGACACGTTCGACGGCGACTGCCCCCACCGCGCCGCAAGCGCCGCCGGGTAGGCCGGGCCCTCCAACAGGCTCAGCATGATCCGGGCCCGCGACGGGTCGGCCAGCGCCCGCCCCACCCTGGTCAGCACATCCAACGACTCACCGGAACCCACAAGCAGATAGTACAGCAGACGCTGAAGTATTCCTCCGTCTGAGGTACCCCGCAGGCGCACGGTCCGGAGGGCGGGCTCGTCGACCCGCTGGAAACTGTCAGTCGATTATCGCAACAGGCGCTGGGGACAGCGCCGTGGACAGGAGGAGCCGCGCGCGCAGCACAGATTGGCGAAGCAGCTGACGTGCCCGCACCGCCCGCCCGGCGCGAGTCCTTTCACCGCGTCGGCGCGACCGTTGGTGCGGGTGTCGTGGCCCGTCCAGCGTGACCCGTCTTTGGTCGGCTGAGGCGCTCAGGGTCGTACTGGTCGCGCCCGGGTACCTGATGGGCCTGACACCATGCGGCGCCACGCTCCGCTTCTCAGGGCGACGGCACATCCGATGTGGCGCGGCTGGTCCCCCGGTGCCCCCATCCGGGTGCCGCGCGGGCGCCGTCAATCGGCGAGATTGGCCGCCGGGCTGTGGCGGGCAACCACTCCACGACCTGGTCGGGGGTCCATCCGCGGTCCGTTGTGAGCATCCACCCCAGGGGACATCGCCCTGACAGACGCCACGGGAGTTCCTGCCGGGAGTTCGGTCGTCAAGCGCAGCAGGACAGCATCGAGACGTCGGTGGTGAACGACTGGCAGGCGATCTTGATGCCCTCGGCCATGGTCAGGTAGGGCGCCCACTGGTGGGCGACCTGGTCGGTGGTCATGCCCGCTTCGAGGATGTAGACCCCGGCGGCGGCGAGCTCGCCGGCGTCCTTGGCGACGGCGGTCAGGCCGAGGATCTGCCCGGTGTCGGCGTCGGCGACGACCTTGATGAAGCCGCGGGTGTCGCGGTTGACCAGTGCCCGTGGCACATGGTCCAGGGGCAGAACCCGGCAGTCACACGCGATACCGGCGGCGAGGACCTCGGCCTCGGTCATCCCGACCGAGGCCAGCGCGGGACTGGTGAACGCGACGCGGGGCAGATGCCGGTAGTCGACCCGGCGGCCGCCGCCGGCGAAGGCGTTGTCGACCACCATCGCGCCGTGCGACGCGGCGACGTAGACGAACTCGCGGTGACCGGTGACATCGCCGGCGGCCCAGATCCGCGGGTTGGAGGTGGCCAGCCGGTCGTCGACCACGATCTCGCCCAGGTCTCCGGTCTCCACCTCGACAGCGTCCAGGTTCAGGCCGTCGGTGACCGGGCGGCGTCCCAGCGCCACCAGCAGCCGGGAGGCCCGGAACTCTTGCGTCCCGCCCGGGACCGTGGCGGTGGCGACCACCTCACCCGTGCCGTCGTCTCGCCGTACCGCGGCGGCTGCGGCTCGGCGGACCACCCGGATCCCCTCGTCGGCGAACACCCCGATCAGCGCCTTCGACGCCTCCGGTTCCTCGCGGGAGGCGAGCCGGGACCGCACCAGCAGGGTCACCTTCGAGCCGAGCCGGGCGAACAGCTGCGCCTGCTCCAGCGCGACGTACCCGCCGCCGAGCACCAGCAGCGACTCGGGCACCTCGTCGAGCTCCATCGCGGTGGTGGACGTCAGGTACTCGACGCCGCTCGGGTCGCCCGGTCCGGCCAGACCGGGAACCGCCGGGATCCAGGGCCGCGACCCGGTCGCGATCAGGTAGTGCTCGGCCCGCACCGTCTCCGTGTTGCCGCCGGCCCGCGCCACCTCCAGGACCGGGGCGTCGCCGGTGCCGGAAAAGGTCGCGTCGCCCTGCAGGATCGGCCATCCGTAGGACGCGGCGACCTCGGCGTACTTCTCCGCACGCATCGATTCGACCAGCGCCTGCTTGCCGGCGATCAGGGCCGGCATGTCCACGGGTGCCGCCGAGGCGGCGATCCCCGGAAACCGGCGGGCGTCGAGCGCTCCATGCCGTGCCTCGGCCGCCGCGATCAAAGCCTTGGACGGAACGCAACCCGTGTTCACGCACGTGCCGCCCAGGGCGGCCCGCTCGATCATGACCACAGACCTGCCCAGCCCCATGGCGCGGATCGCGGCGGCGAACGCAGCGCCGCCTGACCCCACGATCGCGAAATCGACCTGCGTGCTGGGCATGCGGAATCCTTCCCTGACCTGTTTCGAACTGGGTACGGGGCCATACTGGACCTTCCAGCACAGGGGAAGGTCAAGACGTATGGGGAACCGACGTCCATGAGGATCGGCGAACTCGCGGAAGCGTCCGGCACGACCACCAAGACGCTGCGGTTCTACGAGGAGCAGGGGCTGCTCCCCGCCGCCGACCGGACCCCATCGGGCTACCGGGACTACACCCCCGAAACGCGGGCCCGGCTCGACTTCATCCACCGCGGGCAGGCCGCGGGCCTGACCCTGGCCCAGATCAAGCAGATCCTCGGCATCCGCGACAGCGGCACACCACCGTGCGGACACGTCAGCGACCTGCTCGCCGAACGCCTCGGCGACCTTGATGCCCAGATCGCCCAGCTCGTCGAACTCCGCCATACCATCGCCGAGCTCCACCACAACGCCGCGACGGCCGAGCCGGACACCTGCCCGCCCGACCAGGTGTGCCGCTACCTATGACCCGGCAACAGCGATTCCGCACCACGGTCAGTGTCGACCAGCGCGGTCGCACCCTCGTGCCCATCCCGTTCGACCCCGACGAGGTCTGGGGCCCGAAGACCCGTCACCCAGTCACTGGAACGGTGGATGGCCGCAGAATACGCGGCGTCATCGAGGAACGAGCCGCCGGACCGGTCATCGCGCTCGGTCCGGCCTGGTGCCCGATCCCGCTTCCCGACGGCGCCGCTGTCGAGGTCGTGCTCGGGCCGGAGGGACCCCAACGCGCAGACCTCGCCACCGACATCGCCCAGGCACTCGACGCCGCTCCTGGTGCGGCCGCGTCCTTCGACGCGCTCGCGCAGTTCTACCGCACCAAATGGCTCCGCTGGATCGACTCGACCAAACGCCAACCGGCGCAGCGCCCGATCCGCATCGCAGAGATGATCAGGCACCTGGAAGAAGGGAACAAGGAGCGCTCATAGTTGCTGCGCACGCCATCCAGTGCTCACCATGGCGAGTCACAACGTCGCGAACAAAGCTGTAGTGTCTCCGGCGCTTGCGGCGCCGGAGACGCCCGGACGCTGCGACACTTGCCCACCTCCATGTGGGCCGGCTAGGACCGTAGCTCGTCTCACCCCGGGAATTCCAGGCCCGACACCGCCCAGCCACGAATGGTGCGGCATTCCGCCGCGGGTGGACGCACAGGGTCCCGGTCGGCGGCGACCGCTTCACTGCGCGCGAGCCGCCTTCCTCCGCGGCTTCGCGTGCTGACGGACACTGATGGCGGAAGGCCCGCGCGTCGTGGGCGGACGAGGTTCTCGTCCGTCTCTAGGAAGCGTTGATTCCTGCGTGGAAGGCCAGCACTCGCTGCTGGTCGCGCCTCAGGTCGGACTGTTCCAACCAGCTCGCGATGCGTGCTCGCTGGTCCTCCTGCAGCGGTTCCCACGTGGTCGCCGCGCTCACGTCGAGCCAGTTCTCCACACCGCTGCGACCCAGTGCGGCCAACTGTGGGTCCGGGTCGGAGGCGGCGCGAAGGTCGGCTTCGACGCGGTGCCAGCCACCTGCCGCGCGGGCCAGGCGCCAACCGGCGCGGCGGCTCGACGGTTGACCGGACGCCCATGCTTGCCCTGCGGCTGAAGGCGGCACCCGCAGCCGAACTAGGGCCCGAGAGGCAGCGGCGCTCACCCGCGCACTCGGGTCGATGAGAGCCGGGAGAAGCAGTTCGACCGCCTCGCCGCTCGTGGCGCGTGCTTCTACCGTCCCGACGGCGGCGGCGCGGACCTGTCCGCTTGGGTGCTGGAGTCTACTGACGGCTGCATCGATGTCCCGCTCGTCGCCGGTCCAGGCCAGCCCGCTGAGGCAGGCAACAACCACGCTCGGCAGCGCAGTCCCATCGGTGAGGGTTCGCCGATAGAACCCGGCGACATCCCAGCCACGGCGATGCGCTCGCCAGCGTGCTTGGTCCCGCACGCGCGGCGCCCGGTCGACCAGCAGGACGCTCAACGCGTCATCACTAAGGCTGGTGTCCGGAACCCTGGTCACAGCGACAAGGCGTGCCTCGACGAACCCGGCATCAAGCAGGGCCGCCAGGACCCCTGGGTCCGGTGTCCGCAACAGCCACTCCGCGCACACGGCTCGTATCCACGGGTCAACGTCGCCTTGGGCGCCCTGCATCAACTGCTCAGTCGTGAACACGTCAAGTTGGTGGCCCAACTCGAACGCCCACCGGCGCACCCGGCGCCGGTCCGTCCGCGTCAACTGCGCCACCAAGTCTTCCGCGGGTATGTCCGCCAGGAGCACGGCCTTCAGGTGCGCTAGCGCCGCTGGGGCGTGCTGCCTGTTGGCGCCCGCGAGCAGGACGTCGAGCACCACCTCGGCTGTGTCTGCCCGAACGAGTTGACCAATTGCCCGCCCTGCGCGTTCCCGCACCTGCGGCACATGGTCCAGCGTTCGCAACGCCAGCGCCGGGCCAGCCACCTTGCCGGGCATCCCGCACAGGACCCGCACGGCCCGCTCCCGAAACCGGCCATCCACATGAAGGCTCGTGACCGCGGCGACGAAACCCGACCGTTCGCCCAGCGTCGCCCCCAGCCAACCCCGCACCCCACTCACCGGGCCGGCGTCTGCGTACGTGGACATTCGGGCTGCCTCATCGACCAGTAGCCAGGAACGGCCGTCCAAGGCCGTCAGCGCCGCCGAGCCAGCGGCCCATCCCGCAGCATCATTCCCAGTAGCGGCGGCTGCGAGCTGCCGCGCGAGTGCGCGGGCCTCCGGCAGGGTCATCACAGACACATCTTGTCCGGTCCAGATCCACAAGCGCTCGGGGCTCGGCCCCGACCAGCGCGGCGGCATCGTGACCGCTGCATGACTCGGACTGCACAAGCATCACCCGACCGGCGGTTCGGAAACTGAACATGCGGTTGCCCCATATCGCCGCG
>CAZECO010000140.1:0-8828 GCA_964510455.1 uncultured Actinomycetes bacterium | reverse complement strand
CCCCACCTGAAGGGCCTGTGCCGGAAGAAGACCAGGGAGCTGATCGAGGCGGCCGCCGACCTGTTGCACCCGGGGGACCCCGACGCCGCGGAGCGCCGCGACTACGACCACCGGTCGCTGGTGTGGTCGGAGTTCGCCGGCGGGCTCAGCTTCCAGGGCTACCTGCCCGCGACCGAGGCGGAGGCGTTCATCGCCGCCATCGACGCGCTGGCCGCCGCGCAGCGGGCGGCCGGCGACGGGCGCAGCATGGCGCAGCGGCGGGCGGATGCTTTGGCGCAGCTGGTGGCCACCGCCACCGCCAACGGGATCCCCGCCGGCGGCGGGCTGCCCGCCGCCCTGACCCTGATCGTGCCGCTGGCCGAGGCCGGGCGGGTCGCCGCGAAAGACCCGTCCCGCCACGGGCTGGAGTTCGCCACCCGCACCCGCGGCACCGCCACGGTGGGGGGCCGCCATGCGGGGGACGCCGCGGTCCGGTTCGGGCTGTGCTGCGCCGCCATCACCCCCGTCCTGGTGGCCGACCCCCCGCCGACCGGGCTGCTCGGGCGGATCGCCAAGACCCCGGTGGAGCCGCTGCTGGCGGGCCGGTCGGTGCGGCTGGCCACCCCCGCCCAGCGCAAAGCACTCGCCCTGCGCGACGGCGGCTGCGTGATCCCCGGCTGCACCATCGCCGCCCCCTACACCCAGCCCCACCACGTCACCGGCTGGGCCCTGGACGGGCCCACCGACCTGCCCAACCTCGCATCGCTTTGTTTCGTCCACCACCGGCAGGTCGAACTCGGCGACTGGGAGTTGATCAAACGAGACCCAGGGGACCCGAGACCCCACGACCGGGCATTGGAACACCCCGCCTGGTGGATCCTCCCCCGCAACCGATAACCACCCACCAACAACCCTTCGCGCCCGACCCGCAACACCCGCGGGCCGGGCGCGAAGCACGCCCGCACGTCCTGCCCTGAAGCTATCGACATCCTGGCTGCGCTATGCACGGGAAGACGTTGACCCCGGGGCTGACCAAGCGAGCTCACACGTTGCGCCGGTACTGCCCACCCACGTCGACGAACGCATCCGTGATCTGGCCCAGCGAGCACACGCGGACCGCGTCCATCAGCACCTCGAAGGTGTTGCCGCCGGACGCCGCCACCTCGCGCAGCCGGGCCAGGGCGGCCGGCGCCTCGTCGGCGTGCGCCCGGTGGAACGCCTGGAGCCGGTCCAATTGGGACTGCTTCTCCTCCTGGGTGGCACGCATGAGTTCGACCGTCACCGGAGCATCGCCCTGACCGGCCGGCGGCACGAACGTGTTGACGCCGATGATCGGCAGGCTCCCGTCGTGCTTGCGCGACTCGTACAGCAGCGACTCGTCCTGGATCCGGCCGCGCTGGTACCCCGTCTCCATCGCGCCGAGCACCCCGCCGCGCTCGGTGAGCCGATCGAACTCCACCAGCACGGCCTCTTCGACGAGCTCGGTCAGCTCATCGATGATGAACGATCCCTGCAAGGGGTTCTCGTTCATCGACAGGCCCCACTCGTTGGTGATGATCAGCTGGATGGCCAGCGCCCGGCGCACCGACGCGGGGGTCGGGGTCGTGACGGCCTCGTCGAAGGCGTTGGTGTGCAGCGAGTTGGCGTTGTCGTACAGCGCGATGAGCGCCTGCAGTGTTGTGCGGATGTCGTTGAAGTTCATCTCCTGGGCGTGCAGCGACCGGCCCGAGGTCTGCACGTGGTACTTCAGCTTCTGCGACCGCTCTCCAGCGCCGTACTTCTCCCGCATCGCCACCGCCCAGATCCGGCGCGCGACCCGGCCGATCACCGAGTACTCGGCATCCATGCCGTTGGAGAAGAAGAACGACAGGCTCGGCGCGAAGTCGTCGATCGCCATGCCGCGCGCGAGGTACGCCTCGACGTAGGTGAACGCGTTGGCCAGGGTGAACGCCAGCTGGCTGATCGGGTTCGCCCCGGCCTCGGCGATGTGGTACCCGGAGATGGACACCGAGTAGAAATTGCGCACCCGGTTGGCGATGAACCACTGCTGCATGTCGGCCATGCAGCGCAGCGAGAACTCGGTGGAGAACAGGCAGGTGTTCTGCCCCTGGTCCTCCTTGAGGATGTCCGCCTGCACGGTGCCTCGGACCGTCTCCAGAGCGCGCGCACGAACCTCATCGGCCTCGGCCGGGTCGGCGCCCTGCAGCGCCTGGTCGATCACCGTGTTGAGGAACATCGCCAGCACCGCCGGCGCGGGCCCGTTGATCGTCATCGAGACCGAGGTCGTCGTCGCGCAGAGGTCGAACCCGGAGTAGAGCACCTTCATGTCGTCCAGCGTCGCCACCGACACCCCGGAGGTGCCGACCTTGCCGTAGATATCCGGCCGCAGGTCCGGGTCCCGCCCGTACAGGGTGACGGAGTCGAACGCGGTGGACAGCCTGGTGGCCTTCGCGTCCGCGGCCAGCATGTGGAACCGGCGGTTCGTCCGTGCCGGATCCCCCTCGCCGGCGAACATCCGTGCCGGGTCCTCCTCGGTCCGCTTGAGCGGGAACACCCCGGCGGTGAACGGGAAGCGGCCCGGGAGGTTCTCCCGCCGCAGCCAGGATGCGAGGTCGGCGCGGGACAGGAACCGCGGCAGGGCCACGCGCGGCACGCGGGTGCCGGCCAGCGTGCGCCGCGCCAGCGGGGTGACGGTTTCCCGTTCTCCCCGCACGGTCAGCAGCTCCTCGGCCGAGAACTGCGCGGCGACGCGTGGCCACTCGTCCAACTGGGCCCGCAACTCCGCGGGCACGCTCTCGTTCGCGGCGGCCTCGTGGAGCGCTTCCGCCACGGCCGGCACCAGGGCCGCAGCCGTGTCCAGCGCCTCGAGGCGTGCCACCGCCCCGGCCGCCCGCTGCGTGTCGGCGTGGTAGTCGCGCACCGTCGATGCGATCTCGGCGAGGTAGCGGACCCGCTCGGCGGGCACGGTGCTCATCAGGCCGGTTGACACCTTCGTGGTCACCGGCGGCAGCAGCCCGGCCGATACGGGCAGGCCGCGCTCCATCAGCGCGTCGCGCAGGTGCTGAAAGAGCGCCGTGACGCCGTCGTCGTTGAAGCGGGCCGCGCTGGTGCCGAACACCGGCATCGAGTGCCAGTCGGCGCCGAACGCGTTGCGGTTGCGGACCAGCTGCCGGCTGACGTCCCGCAGCGCGTCCTCCCCGCCGCGCCGCTCGTACTTGTTGATGGCGACCGTGTCGGCGAAGTCGAGCATGTCGATCTTCTCCAGCTGCGACGCGGCGCCGAACTCCGGCGTCATCACGTAGAGGGCGTGGTCCACCCGGTCCACCACGCCCGCGTCGCCCTGTCCGATGCCCGGGGTCTCAACGATCACCAGGTCGTACCCGGCGGCGCGGCAGGCGTCCACCATGGCGTCGAGGTTGTCCGGCACCTCCCGGGCGCCGCGGGTGGCCAGCGAGCGGAAGAACATCCCGGCGCTGTCCAGCGCGTTCATCCGGATCCGATCCCCGAGCAGCGCGCCCCCGCCGCGCCGCCGGGTGGGGTCGATGGCGAGCACCGCGATGCGGATCTTCTCGTCGTAGTCCAGGCGGAAGCGGCGCAGCAGCTCGTCGGTCAGCGACGACTTGCCGGAGCCCCCGGTGCCGGTGATCCCGAGGACGGGGGCGGGGTTCTGCCTGGCAATCGGCCCCAGCCCGGGCAGGGCGGCACCGGCGTGCAGCGCGGTCAGCGCCCGGGCCAGTGCCGCTTCCGAGCCGGCCGCCAGCCCCTCGAGGTCCACCTCGCGGACCGGATCGACATCGCACGCCTCGATCATCGTGTTGATCATTCCGGGCAGACCGAGCCGCTGGCCGTCCTGCGGGCTGAAGATGGTAACCCCGCGCTCGGCCAGCAGCGCCATCTCGGCCGGGACGATGACACCCCCGCCGCCGCCGTAGATCTTGACGTCCGTCCCGCCCGCGGCGTCCAGCGACTCGCGCAGGTAGCGGAAGTACTCCACATGGCCGCCCTGGTAGGACGACACGGCCACCCCCTGCACGTCCTCCTGCACGGCGGCCCGCACCACCTCCGCCACCGACCGGTTGTGGCCGAGGTGGATCACCTCCGCGCCCTGGGCCTGCAGGATGCGGCGCATGATGTTGATCGCCGCGTCGTGGCCGTCGAACAGGCTCGCAGCGGTGACGAAGCGCACCGGGTGGCGCGGGACGTGCAGCGGGGTCATACGTTCAGGGTACGGAGGTGCGCCGCCGCGGCGCGGAACGGCTGGGATACACCTAGTAGGTGTATCCCACACCTATGACGCGCACCAATATCGACTTGAACGACTCCCTGGTCGAAGCCATCATGCGGCGCTACTTCTTGACGACGAAGACGGAGGCTGTGGACCTGGCTCTGCGCCACCTGGCCGGTCAGCCGTTCACCATCGAAGAGATCCTGCAGCGCCACGGCGCCGGGCTGGTCGCGGCCCTGCCACAGGACACGGCGCCGTGATCCTGGTGGACTCCTCCGCGTGGGTCGAGTTCGACCGGGCAACCGGTTCCCCGACCGATCAGCGACTGACAGCGCTGCTGCGGGCATCCCCCGAAAGGATCACCGTGACCGAACCGGTGATCATGGAGCTTCTGGCCGGGGCAAAGGATGGGGAATCCGCAGCCGAGCTGGGCAGGATGTTGGCGGCCTTCCACCTGCTGCATTTCGATCCCATCAGCGATTTCGAGGCGGCTGCCACCATCTACCGCAGCTGCCGTCGTGCCGGCATCACCCCGCGCGGTCTCATCGACTGCCAGATCGCGGCAGTGGCGCTGCGCACTGGAGCGACCCTGCTCACCGGTCACCGAGACTTCGCCGGCATTGCGACCGTCATGCCGCTGCGTCTGGTGTGAGGGCCGCGGCCTGGACCCGTTCGAGCCGAGGACGAAGGTGCTGCCGCGCGCCACTTCGAATCGACCGGGTCCGCCCCCACGATCGCGCGCACCGGCGCGCCAAGGCGGACCCCACGCGCGAGGCCCTTCCGCAGTCACACGCCAACGACGAGGCCCCGCCGCCGTGCAGCGTGTCGCGCCCCGACAGGCAGGCAGGATCCGCGACGGAATCGGCCACATGTGGCGCGGAACGCCGCCGATCCGCCGCGCAGGGGCGTCCGACCCAAACCCCGAAGCGGCACCGCCCCGCGCGCGTCGCTCAGTCCGGGGTCCCCGCAAGCGCGCACAGCGCCAGGATCGCGGCACCGATACCGATCGCGCGCTCGTCCACGCGGAAGGAGGCGTTGTGCAGCTCGGTGCGCTCCTGCCACTCGGGGTTGTGGGTGCCCAGGCGCAGGTAGGACCCGGGCACCTCGCGGGTGAACCACCCGAAAGAGTCGCCGCCCCAGGACTGCTCCGCCTCGGTCAGGCTTCCGGGGCCGAGCACGGTGGCGGCGGCGCGGGTGATGACAGCCGTCGCATCGGCGTCGTTCTCGACCGGTGCCACGCCACGGACGTACCGCAGGGACCAAGTGGCCCCCGTGTCGTCGAGCAGCTGCTCCAGCGACGCGTTCAGGGCTTCGGGCATGAGGTCCCATGCCTGCAGGGACGTGGTGCGCAGCGATCCCCGCAGCATCCCGGTGCTGGGGATGACGTTCGCCGCATCCCCGCCGGTGATGATGCCGAAGACCAGGCGGGTCGGGCCGGCGTGCGCGACGCGCTCGGCGACCAGCCGGGGCAGTTCGACTGCCAGCCGGCCCATCACCGCGATCAGGTCCACGGTGAGGTCCGGCCGCGCGGTGTGTCCGCCGGGGCCGCCTAAGGTGACCTCCACCATGTCGCTGGCGCTGGTGATCGATCCGATGCGGGATCCCACCCTCCCGATCTCGAGCTGTGGCTGACAGTGCAGCGCGTAGATGCGCTCCATGCCGTCGACCCACCCGTCGCGGATCACGTCCACCGCGCCGCCGGGCACCTGCTCTTCCCCGGGTTCGAAGATCAGCCGGACCCCGTGCGCCAACTTGCCCTCGCGATCGAGCTTTCGCAGCACCAGGCCCGCGCCGAGCACTGCGGCGGTGTGCACGTCATGGCCGCAGGCGTGAGCGACACCGGGCACCCGCGATCTGAACGGCAGGTCCGACGCCTCCTGCAGCGGCAGCGCGTCGATATCCGCCCGCAGCACCACCCGTGGTTTGCCGGGTCCGATGTCGCACATCAGCCCAGTGCCGATCGACAGCCGGACGGGCTGCAGATCCTCGACCAGCAGCCGCTCGATGACGGCATCGGTCGTGGCCACCTCTTGGAAGGACGTCTCCGGTTCCGCGTGGAGCCGGCGGCGGAACGCGATGAGTTCGCTGGCGTGGGCCCCGATGATGCCGTTGACGTCATCGAGCAGCTCGTGCGGCAGGTCGAGCGGCTCCGGGGCGGCGTCGAAGCCTCCGGCTGCTCGAGGCCTCACGTTCGGCATGGTCATCGGCCGCTCCACATCACCTTGATCACCCCCAGTGTCGCAATTGTGTCCAACCCGTGTGCACTCAGCCTGCAACCGATCCGCGATTGTGATGACCCGACTACCCTGGCGCCATGACCGGTACGACGCTGTTGACCCCCTCCGTGCAGGAGGGTCCGCCCGGTTGTGCCGCGATCGCCGCCGGGAGCCGTGGCACCGTCCGGGCAGGCGCCACAGTGCTGGCGGCCGGCGGGAATGCCGTGGATGCCGCACTCGCCTCCATGCTCGCCACCCCGCTCGGCGAACCTTCGCTGACCTCCATGGGCGGCGGCGGCTTCCTGCTCGTCCGGCAGCCCGATGGCCAGGCGACCGTGGTCGACTTCTTCGTCGACACCCCGGGGCTCGGAGCAGCTCCCCGACGGCCGGCGTCCTTCATCCCGATCACGCTGACGTACCCCGGGGCCGTCCAGACCTTCCACATCGGGGCCGGGTCCGTCGCCGTGCCGGGGTGCCTGCCCGGACTGCTGGACGCCCATGCCGCGTTCGGCCGGCTGCCGCTGGCGGAGGTGGTCGCACCCGTGATCCGGATGGCCATCGACGGCTGGCCCTGGGAGGCGATGCAGGTACAGATCCTGCAGCTGGTCCGCGGCATCTTCGAGTCCGCCCCGGGCGGACGGGCGCTGGTGAACCGTCCCGACGGCAACCCGGTCGGCACCGGCGATATCGCCCGGCTGCCGGACTACGGGCGCACACTGGAGCTGATCGCCGACGGCACGATCACCGGTTCGGCAAGCCCCGCCCTGACCGAGCCTCTGCTGCGCCTGATGGCGGCCGAGGGCGGCCTGATCACCGCGGCCGACCTCGAGCAGTACCGCGTCTTCCACCGGACACCGACCGCGCTGCACCGGCACGGCAGCGACATCTTGACCAACCCGGCGCCGTCATTCGGGGGGCCGATCATCGTCGGGGCGCTCGCCCAGACGGAGCGGATCGACGGATCCGCCGCCTCCTGGCGCCGCGCCGCCCGCAACCTGGTCCGGGCGACCGCCTACAACCGGCGCTCCGAGCTGGGGGCCCCGCCGCGCAGCAAGCAGGGCACGACCCACATCAGCGTGGTCGACCGCGACGGCATGGTGGCTGCGCTGACCACGTCGAACGGCGCCGGTTCCGGGGTTTGGGTGCCCGGCATCGGCCTGCACCTGAACAACATGCTCGGCGAGGAGGACTTGAACCCCGCCGGCTTCCACGCCATCCCGCCCGGGCTGCGGATCGGCTCCATGATGTCGCCGACCGTGGTGCGGCGGGAGGACGGGACGCTGCTGGCCATGGGGACCGGGGGCAGCGAGCGCATCCGCTCGGCGCTGCTGGGGGTGCTGCTGCGGACGGTGGACCTGGGGATGTCCGCGGCGGAGTCCATCGTGGCGCCCCGGTTCCACGTCAAGGGCTCGACGCTGCAGCTGGAGCCCGGCTGGCCGACCGAAGTGGTCGAGTCGTTCGGCCTGGACCTCAATGTCAACGTCTGGGCGCGCCCCGAGGTCTACTTCGGCGGCGTCCAGGCCGTGATGCGGCGCCCCGACGGCAGCGTGCAGGCCGTCGGCGATCCGCGCCGCCACGGCACGACCGCTATCGTCACGGGCGACGGAGAGATCATCAAGCCCCTGCCCGGCTGAACCGTCGGGAGGCACCCCCCCTTTCTCTATTGACTTGATAGACAAGTGTTAGGCTCACTGCCATGGACATCGCCAACGACGTCACCGAACTTGTCGGGAACACACCTCTAGTACGTATCAACCGCATCACCGACGGCGCGGCGGCAACCGTGCTCGCAAAGCTGGAGTACTACAACCCCGCGCACAGCGTGAAGGACCGCATCGGCGTGGCCATGATCGACGCCGCACAGCGCGACGGGCTGATCGGCCCGGACACGGTCGTCGTCGAGCCGACCTCGGGCAATACCGGGATCGCGCTGGCGATGGTGTGCGCGGCGCGCGGCATCCCGATCGTCCTGACCATGCCGGAGACGATGAGCAAGGAGCGGCGCGCCCTGCTGCGGGCCTTCGGGGCGGAACTCGTCCTCACCCCCGGGCCGGACGGCATGCCCGGGGCGATCGCCAGGGCCGAGGAGCTGCTCAAGGAGAATCCGACCTGGTTCATGCCGCAGCAGTTCGCCAATCCGGCGAACCCCGAGATCCACCGCCGCACCACCGCCGAGGAGATCTGGAACGACACCGACGGCACGGTGGACATCCTCGTGTCCGGCATCGGCACCGGCGGCACGATCACCGGCGTCGGGCAGTTGCTCAAGGAGCGCAAGCCGGGTTCCCAGGTGATCGCCGTCGAGCCGGCCGCCTCCCCCGTGCTGTCCGGCGGCCAGCGCGGCCCGCACCCCATCCAGGGCATCGGGGCCGGCTTCGTCCCCGAGATCCTCGACACCGGCGTCTACG
>CAZECO010000139.1:0-8860 GCA_964510455.1 uncultured Actinomycetes bacterium | reverse complement strand
AGCCCCCATCGCCGCCTGCCAACGCGAAAAGGCGATCCAAATGACCCAACTCAGGTCTGAACAACAAGCGCTGCCTTGATCATCGCCGTCACACCTCTGGGAAGTCGCCGGTCGGATCACGATCGATCCGTCCCTGTTCGCCAAGTGACGCGTCGCACGTCAGCGCGGGGGGAGCCGAGCATCTGGCTTCAGCAGCACCCTCGTCCAAGCGTCTGCAACATATCTGCCGTATTGCTGCGGGGTCCACTGTCGTTGCGCCAGCAGAAGGTAGTACTCCGCGCTGGTCATCGACCAGAGGATGTCGGCGACCTGTGCGTCGGTGAGGTCGTCGCGCAACTCGCCAGTAGCACGCAGTTCTCCGGCGAGCAGAAGCATCCGTCCGGAGCGCCGGTCGACCAGATGCTGCCAGGTGCGCGCGCATTGGGGGTCGGCACGGCCGGCCTCGCGCAGCGCCTCCTGCAAGGGGGCGATGACGGGCAGCAGGCTCCCCAGGGCATCCGCGTACAGCTCGAGCTTGGCAACCGCGGTGGGGGCCGCTCGCATCTTCTGGACGTAGGCCCGTTGCTCTGCCGGGATGGGCTCGCCTGCCTGGCCGAGCACCATGTCGATCACCATCAGGACCAGTGCGGGCTTGCGGCCGGCGCTGGTGTAGACGGTGTCCACCGAAACGCCGGCCAGCTCGGCGACCTCGGCGACGGTGCAGCCGTAGCCCTTAGCGGTGAACAACTCCTTTGCTGCCAGCAGGATCGCGCGCCGCGTCTGGGCGGCCTGGGCGGCGCGAACGGGTGACCGGTAGCTGCGGGTCTTGAACTCCTCGCCCATGGCGTCTACGTTAGTGGTTATTCATCCGAAAGCAATTCGGGCGAATCACCCGAAGACGGCAGGAGAGGCCATGTCAGAGCAACTCACCGCGATCCACATCCGCTCGGGGGAAGGCCCGGCCACCTGGGCCATGGGTCAACTGTTCGAGCACCTCCTCACCGGCGAAGAAGGCGGGGGCTTGGTCGGATTGAGCGTCGTGACGGCCCCCTCGGGTGCTGCGCCGCCGCTGCATCGGCACACGAAGGAGTCCGAAGCCTTCTTCCTGCTCGACGGCGCGATGACGTATCGGGCGGGCGAGAATGTCTTCCGCCTGCAGGCGGGCGACTTTCTCTGGCTCCCCCGCGGGCTGCCGCACGCATTCCGGATCACTGGCGGGCAAACGGCTCGGTTCCTGGCGCTGACGGCGCCGGGCGGCCTGTTGCACATGTACGACGAGGTGGGCGTGCCGGCCGCCGAGCGCCGCCTGCCCGGCAGCGACGGCCAGCCCTTGGCGACCGAGGTGCCCAAGTGGCTGCAACTGGCGGCGGAGTACGGCATCGAGGTGCTCGGGCCTCCCCTGGCTGAGGAGGACGTGTGATGGGCGGATCACCCTCACCGCTGGCCGTGGTGCGACGGATCTTGGACGAGGGCTTCGCCGCTGGCAACACCAACATCGTCGACGAGTTGTGCGCACCGGACATGGTCGAGCACCAGTTCGGCCTCGAAGGCGCCGGGGCGGCCACGATCGCGAATCTCAAGAGCGCGATCGGTTTCGTCCACGCAGCCACCCCCGACATCACGTACACCATCGAGGACTTCGTGCAGGACGGCGAGACGGTATGGATCCGGGCGCGGGCCCGGGGAACCGCGACCGGACCGTTCATGGGTCCGCCGAGCGGCAGGCCGGTCGACTTCACCGTGATCGACGTGGCCCGAATAGTCGACGGGCGCATCGTGGAGCACTGGGGCGTGCCCGACAGGTTCGCGCTGCTCGCCCAGACCGGGGTGCTGGACCGGCTGCGGCGGGACGGGTAAGTGCATCGCAAACGCGCGGAGGCCCCATCCACCACGGCCCACCGACCGACTCCGGGCGCGGCACGCCCGTGCGCCGTCAGGACCACAGCCCAGCCGCGCCGGCGACGGGGGTCGAGCAGCAACGGAACGGCCCGGGGCGTTTGGGGAATGCCGCGGACAGGTCACCGTGGCCCGTCGTCGCCAGGCGGCCGACCAAGGTGCGTCACTCCGCCGGTGCGCCGTCCCGGTCGCGGCCGCGTCACTTCGGCCGCGAATCGGCATAGGAGCGACTGAACCTGCTGTCCGCTTAAGAGATCTGATGAGCGCATGGCTTAGCGCGGCGCGCACGGCGTCGGGTTGGACACTTGCTGCATGGTTGAAGTTGATCCCGAGCGATTCGACGTGATGGTGAGCGAGGCGCTCGACGGTATACCCGGGGAGCTGAGCCAAGTCATGAGCAACGTGGCCGTCACAGTGCAACACGACGATGGCCCGCCCGGCCTCTTGGGGCTCTACCAGGGAGTGCCGTTGACTCGTCGGTCGACGTTCTACGCCGGCGCCCTGCCTGACCGGATCACGATCTACCGGCGTGCAATCTGCGCGGTGTGCAACAGTGATTCCGAGGTCGTCGAGCAGGTTCGGCGGACGGTCATCCATGAGGTGGGTCATCACTTCGGGATCGGCGACGCGCGGCTGCGCGAGCTCGGATGGTGAGTCAGCAGACAATATTCGCCGATCAACGATCAGCTCGTTCGCGTGCGGCGCTAGGGGCCTGCACGGTCAGGATGGGTTCGGCTGGTCCACTGGACCAGCGCCATGAGCTCATCCCTGCTCAGGCTCGCGACCCACGCCTTGAGGGCAGCTGGATTCGATGACACAGGCGGAAACTCCGTTCACCGACCCGCACCAGGTGACCGGCGGCGCGTTCACCGTCGGCCTCGGGCAGTTCGGGGAGCTCGGTCCGCGCAACCGTGGGATCGACCTCCCGCCGCCTGCCGACGAGCCGCGCCTGCTCACGCTCACCATCGAGCTGCGGGGTTCGAAGCCGAGCATCTGGCGGCGCCTGTCGCTGCCGGGGGATCTCACGCGGACGTCGTGCACACGCTGTTCCAGGCGGCGATGGGCTGGACAGATTCCCACCTGCACCGGTTCCAGCCGGGCATCGGAGGAGGCTCCGACCAGCGGTACTTCGTCACGGAGTTCGACGAGGAGGAGGGCGAGGAGTGCGAGGAGGGCACTCGTGAGGACGGTGTCCGCTTGGGCCACCTGCCGTGGTCGAGCAGAACGCACAGGCAGCCGAGGTGACGGACTGGTGGATCGGCAAGGCCAACCGGGAGGACCTCACCTGGCCGGTCGCGGCACTTCGCGAGGCCGCGCAGGACGTGGGGCTGCTGCGCAAGGCCAAGGGCACGCTGACCCCTACAGCGCGCGGCCGCGCCGTCTGCGACGACCCGCGCGGCCTCGTTACCACGGTGCTTGGGCGGCTACCGCTGGCAAGGGGTTCCAGGCAGAGGCGGGATGGTTCGCGCTGCTCGGCAGGGCGGCCGGAGAATCGGGCGCAGGCCTCGATGCGAGCGCGGCGCAGGCACACCGCGGCGCACGGCCGACGCTCGACGGCTGGAGTCGATGGCGGGAGGGTTCGAGGCCCTCGACCCCGCGCTGCTCACACAGCTCGCCCGAGCCACACTGTTCGGACTCACCAAGCCCGCGTGAAAGCGCCGTACGTGTCTCCTCGCGGCCGCTGACGAGTAGATGCACCAACCCACCACGACGTCGCACACGCCGACCCAAGCCACCTGCCCCATTCCGCCGCTCTGCGGACGCTGCCACGTAATGGGGGGTCGGGCCGGTGGGCGGCGGGCGGGGTTAGGGGGACTAGCCCAGGACTAGCCCAGGACTAGCCCAGGTCACTTCCTGTCACCGGTGTTGGGGGGCGTGCTACCCGTCGGGCATCCCTCGGCCGCCGCCCGAGCACCCTGGCCGGAAGGACTACGCTGGCAGAATCCGGCCACACCGACGGAGGTACGGCATGAGCGACGAGCGGATCGCGACCTTCCGCCGACTGCACGAATCCGGGTGCTTCGTCATGCCCAACCCGTGGGATGCCGGCAGCGCCCGAGCCCTGCAGCGGCTCGGCTTCCAGGCGCTGGCCACGACCAGCGCCGGATTCACGTGGACCCTGGGCAGAGCCGACCGCGGCGCCCGGCTCGAAGAGGTGCTGAGCATCTGTCCGACGTCGCCGCCGCTGTGAGTGTGCCGGTGAACGCGGACTTCGAGGGCGGCTACGCGGTCGATCCGGATCAGGTCGCCGCGAACGTCCGGCTCGCAGCGGCGACCGGGGTCGCGGGGCTGTCAATCGAAGACTCCTCCGGCGACGCGGCGGCGCCGCTGCATGAGTTCGACCTCGCGGTCCAGCGGATCCGGGCCGCTCGGGCTGCCATCGACGACAGCGGCAAGGCCATCGTGCTCACGGGTCGATCCGAAGGGTTCTACGTGGGACGGCCCGACCTCGACGAGACGATCCGGCGGCTGAGCGCCTACGCCGAGGCCGGCGCTGACTGCCTCTACGCCCCGTGGATCGACTCGGCCGAGCAGGTGTCCGCCATCGTCTCTGCGGTGTCGCCCAAACCGGTGAACCTGCTGATCAACGCGCCGTTCATCACCGTCGCGCAGGCGGCGGACCTCGGAGTCCGACGGATCAGCGTCGGCGGGACGCTCGCCCGCACCGCATGGGCCGGTTTCCTGGCCGCCGCGCAGGAGATCGCCGACTCGGGAACGTTCACCCGGTTCGAGGGCCTGCCGAACGTCAATGCGCTGCTCGGCCCGAACTAGGCGGCAGAGACAGCGCCCAGAATGCCGCCCGACCAGCCTGGGACGGGTGAGGGGGCATGCCTGTTGATGCGTCGTGCGTCGGCTACTTCCTTATGTACACCACCATCGTCGATCGGATCATGCCAGCCCGTTCCGCCGCCGCCGCAAGCTCCGCGTCGAACGACCCCTGCGCCGCCTGAAAGGCGTCCATGTCAGGGACGTCCCACGTGCTGGCAACCTGGTTGCTGCCGTCTGCCGCGACGTAACTGGCGCCGTCCGACGCGACGGCGGACAGCGCGGGGACCATGTCCGCCTTGAACCGCAGCCACTCCTCGACGTCTCTGACCGCCGCGGTGACGATGATCTGTGCCATGTCGGTCTCCTCTAGGGATCGGCTGATTGGGGGAGCAGAATCCAAACCTAGCCATGCCTGTTTCGCCTGTCCTGTCGGCGACCACAGCAAGGAGACGATGGAGGCCAAGTCGATTGTTCCAGCACTGGCTAAACGGCTCCGGCGCGAATCCGAACAGACCAAGGACGACCCCTACCCTGCCGGCGCGGCCGGCCGGCGACCGAATCTCCAGAAGGTGTACTCCATCCGGCTCAGCGCCTAGGAAGAGGCCGAGGTGCTGAGTGTCGCGGCTGCCAAGCACCTACCCGCTTCCACGCTTGTCCGGTCCTGGATCCTGGAACGCCGCGCCAGGAACGCTCCGCCTGACCCGCCCCAGTCCGCCGCCTGTCGCGCACCCGGGCGATCCTTAGCGTCGCGCAGCTTCAGCGCGCTCGGCCCTCGGAGAGCATGCTGACGTACTTCTCGATGCGCCGGCTCCGGGTCTCGGGCTTCTTGGCCTCGGCCAGCCCGAGGGTGAACCACCGCTTCTGCGAGTAGGACAGCCCAGTCATCGCCAACTGCGTGGCACCATGCCTGGTTCGTGCAGCAGCCGCAACTGGCGCTGCTACTGACATATGAGGTCATTCCGACGCGTCAGTGCGCCGAGAATGTTGCGGCGCTAATCTGCCGGGGGGAAGTGCCTGATCGGAACATGCTCCCTGTGCTCAGCTGACGGGCTTGGCGGAGGCCGCGACGCCGGTGTCGAACAAGACGCACGCCTCGTCGCCCACGGTCCAAGCATCGTGCCCCGGCTCGATGACGAGGACGTCACCGGCCCTGATCGTCATCTCGGTGCCGTCGTCGCCGCGCACGACCATGCTGCCGGCGACGCACACGCCGCTGTTTCGTTCCGCGGCTCGCGGATGCGCCCATGCCGTCTGGGCTGGTCTGGCGTCGCTGGTGTCCGGGGTGCCTGGCCGTGTCGGCGGCGGGCGGGGTCTGGGCCTGTCGCGAGGTCGCCGCGCGAGGTGACGCCATGTCCGCTTCCACGACTCTGCTGCCGACCGGACCCACGCCCAGTATGCCCACCAACTGAAGCGCTGGTTCAGGCGGAGCGAGACCAACGGGCTGGACCCGCTGGACGGGATCCAGCGCGCCCACGTCGAGCTCTACATCCGCCACCTCGGCGACTCGGGGCTGATGGACTCCTCGGTGGTGACGATGATGCACGGGGTGCGAGGGTTCTTCCGGTTCGCCCACATCGACGGGCTGATCTCCGCAGACCCGGCGGTCTACGCACGGCTGCCAAAGGTGCAGCGCGACGAGTCCCGCACCCAGGGGCTGGACCGGTTGGAACTGATCCGGTTCCTGCAGGTCGCCCAGGCCATCACCGTCCACCACGGTGCCCTGGCCTTCCTGCTGGGGATCAACGCCTGCGCGCGTCGGAGGCCGCGGCGGGGCGGATCGAGGACTACGCCGAGAGACGCTGCGCGGATACCGGGTGCTGCACCTGGTCGGCAAGGGCAACGGGGTCCCGGAGGCTACGGATCGCCGCACCGCAAGAGGAACCAGCCGGCACCCGTCTACGGCATGGTGGTGATATTCAGGATGTTCCCATCGGGGTCGCGGAACCAGGCGGACTTGCCGCCATCGGCCATCAAGACGCCGTCCTCCCAGGAAGCACCCTCCCAACCGGTGACGTCGAAGGTGTCCAGCGTGATGCCCTTCGCCATCAGCGCCGACACTTCGCCGTCGAACTTGTCATCCGGCACCGTGAATCCGATGTACGTCGCTTTGTTGGAACCTGCGAACCCCGACTGGTAGACGAGGAACCTGCCCGACCCGGAGGAGTAGAGAACACCTTCGGGAACCTCCGCCGCCGGGGCAAAGCCGAGGATCCCCTCGTAATAGTTGCGTGCAACCTCGAGGTCCTTCACGGCTACCGTGGCCCCCGAATCGAAATCGCTCAGCATCATTCCTCCAAACCGGCCCCATACGGGACGTCAGCACGAGGCTAGTCCTGAGCACGACCAGAGGCCCATTCACGCCGAACTTGGTTGTCGAGGTGACCTGGTGTCGTCGTGGGCGTGGTACACGGGCACCCGTTCCGGCGATTTCGCCGGGATCCGGCGTCCGGCCGCCCGGTGCAGTCACCCTCGGAAGCCCACCCACACGTCACGTAGCCGCGGCTGGACCTGGGCTCCCCTTGGCCCGAGGCGCCTCAAAGCGCGACCCGTCGTCAGGGCAGCGTCGACAGGGCTTCGGCGATCACTGCTGCAGTCTGGTCCGGAGCCTCATCCGGGAGGAGGAACACGGCGCCCGGGACCGTCACCAGGGTCACGTAGTCGGCCGCCAGGAGGGTGGCTCGCTCCGCGTCGGTGAGTCCACCGTCGCCCTTCTCGGCGTGGACGACCCACGCGGGGCAGCCCGATGCGGCGAGCTCGGCGGCGTAGTCCCTGTCCGCGGCGATGTAGTCGAGGTATGCGGCGCTGACACGGACCGAATCGCCGGCCCTGTTCTGCTTGAGGTCCTCGATCAGCTCCCGCTTGTGCGGCTGGGGAATCTTCGCCGACCTGGCCATCAGGGGCATCAGCCGCAACAGGATGCCAAGCGGCCATCGCCCGACCCTCTGCGACAGCCCGACCGCGACGCGGAAGAAGGCGGCATCGTCCTCGGTCGTCAGGCTGATGCCCAGCAGCACGACCGGCCCCCGGAAGGCCCCGGAGAGAACCATCTCCAGCGCAACGGTGGCCCCGTGGGAGAACCCGACGACCATGTCGCAGCGATGAGCCGCGGCCAATGCCCCGGCCGCACGGGCCAGTCCCGGGACGGACACGTCACCGGTCAGAGGCGCACCGGCCATCCCCGGCATGGTGGTGGCCACCAGGCGCACGCCGGACAAAACCGGGTCGGCCATCACCAGGTCGAAGGATCGGGCCGCATTGCCTCCGCCCGGGAGCAGGAGGACCGATCGGTCCGGATCCTCAGGTCCCGCGATCAACAACTCCCAGGCTTCACGCACGGACTTCTCCTCACGGCGGCTACATCACCACTCTAGGAACCCCCGGCCACGCATCGGAGGTAGAGGCGCCGGTCGTGCCGCTGGTGACCGGACTGGGTGCCCCGCCGCGGACCTTTGTGCCCGAGCGTCATTCCGTCCAACAGCCGCGAGCGGGGTTGCGTCGCAGGGCACTCCGGCTGGTCCTCGGATCGGTGCGAGGTGATGTCAACCACGGGGAGTCGGGTGCACGACTCCCGCACTCAGAGTGTGGCTAGTAGGCGATGCCGATGTGCGCTCGGTGGTGGACCGATCCCTCTACCTCGTCCACTCCCGCAGCGGCGAAGTCGGTGCCGGAGATGCTCGAGGCGCCGTCGGCGTCGAAGAGGGCAACGTCGTCTCCGACGCGGTAGTGGCCCTTGTGCTCGCCGCGAGCGAAGGATCCGTAAGTCCCGGCCGGGCTGATGAACACCCAGTCCAGGTCCGTGGGCGCGTCCTCGACCAGCATGACGCGGGTCGCCTCGCCCTCGAGAGCTTCCCCACGGAACTGCTCAGGGATCTCACCCTCGACGAAGCGCGGCGCGCCTGGCGCTGGGCGCAGCGAGCTGAAACCACCCACCTGCACATAGCGCGCTCCGGCTTCGGCCGAGAGCCGCGCCAGCTGGCGGTACACCTCGACGAGGCGACCGGCCATATCCCCACGCGGCGACAGGGCGGCCACGACCACGTCCGCGCCGGGGATCACCCGCGCAGCGACGTCTGCAACCTCGCCCAGCTCGTACCGCACGCCCGGCACCGGTTCTGACGGCTTCGAGCGACTGATCGACACAGGGGCATGACCGCGGGCGGCGGCCTCGCGGACGATGTTGCCGCCGGTGTATCCCGTGCCTCCTACGACGACGATG